>QZKR01000030.1 GCA_003598065.1 Myxococcales bacterium
CTGCCGCCGGCGTCAGGCAGCAGACAATAAGCGCCAGCCCCGGCAGGATCCGCCGAGGCGCGGGGGCATGGAAACGCAAGCTCATGGCTTCTCCTGGGTGGGGGCGGCGGCGTCCTTGTCGAGGGAAAGAATTCCGGCCAGTCCGCTCCAGCCTTCGCCGGAAAGAAGCCGGGCCGGATTGAAGCGGTCGCCGGCCTGGACCATCACGATCCCGACGACGAGCATCGCCGTCATCGCCAGAAGCAGCGCGGCGCGGACGAGCCAGAAGACGAGCAGCGGGACGTTGGCGGGCGCGGGGGCGTTGGCGGCGCGCCCGCCGGAAAGCGGGCGGATGGCCGGTTTGGGAACTTTGCGGCCCTTCGTCGAGGCGCTTTCCGCGCCGTAATCGAACTGGCGCGCCGTTTCCAGTTCCAGGGTCGCCGCCTCCGGCTGCTTGGGAAAGCTGACCTCGGTCAACGCGTCGAGCTGGGGCGCAAGCTCCAGTTTCGGGCGCGAGTCCTCGTACATCTCCGAATGGATGCGTTTTTCGACCGCCGCCGCGGGCCGAGGCGGACGCGACTCGCCGCTCAGGTCGAACGGGTCCTCGGCCGCAACGGATTTGCCGGCATGGGCGGGCTGGAACGGCTCCAACGGCGTCGCGGACGCCGGCGGCGCGGCGCCGCCGTCCAAGGGGATGAACTCGCCCGTGGGGATGCGGCTCGGCTCGGGCGGGGCGTCCCCAAGCGGGTGCTGGGCGACCGCCTTCTCGATCGCCGGCGACGCCATGACCGTGAAGACCTGGCTGCATTTGGTGCATTTAAGCTTCTTGGACACAACGCCGGCGAGCTTGCTCTCGTCGAAACGGAACTTGGCCAGGCAGCGGGTGCACTGAACGATCATGGTTCTCCGTGGCGTCAGTCGGCGACGTCGGCGCGGCGGATGCAGTTGCGGCCGGCGCGCTTGGCGCGGTAGAGGGCGCGGTCGGCGGCCTCGATGATGTCGGCTTTCGTGGTGGTCGGTTCGCAGCCGGACAGGCCGATGCTCACCGTGACGCGGATCGTCTGCTCGCCGAAGAGAATGACCTTCTCCTCCACGGCGCGGCGGACGCGCTCGGCGGAGATGACGGAATTTTCCAGCGGGGTGTCGGTGAGGATGACGGCGAACTCCTCGCCGCCGTAACGGCAGGCGTAGTCCGTGCGCCGCAAGAGCGTGCGCAAGAGGCGCGCCACTTCCTGCAGCACGGCGTCGCCCGCCTGATGGCCGTACGTGTCGTTGACTTTCTTGAAATGGTCGATGTCCAGCATCATCAGCGACAGCGCCGACTTGTAGCGGTGCGAGCGCGTCGCTTCGCGGTCCAGGGTTTCCTGGAAGTAGCGGTGCGTGTAGAGCTCGGTCAATCCGTCGGTGATCGACAGCCGTCGCGTCTGCGCGAAAAGGCTGGCGTTGGAAATCGCCGTGGCCAGATGCTCGTTGATGTTGAGCACGATCGAGAAGTCGCTGTCGGTGAAATCCGTGCCGTCGAGCTTGTCGTTGACGTTGATGATGCCCAAGAGCTGGTCGCCCGACTTCAGAACCGTGATCATCGACGACTTCGAGGCGTACTTCGAGCGGTTCTTCAGCCCGAATTCCTTCTCGATGTCGCGGATCAGGATCGATTTGCCGCCCTGCACGGCCCGCGCGATCAGCCGATTGGAGTGGATCGAGATGCGCAGGTCCATGTTCTTGTCGAGGTCGTAATGGTTGTGGGCGGCCATCACCAGTTCCTCGGTCTCCGCGTCGTAGAGGAAGATCGAGCATTTGCCGGCGTTCAGGAGCATCGGCAGCTCCTGGATGGTGTGTTTGATGATCTGGGAGAGTTCGAGGGTCGAATTGAGCTTCTTCGAAACCTCGTTGATCTGCGTCAGTATGCGCAACGCCTCGGAAACGGCGTCGGCGCCGCCGGGAGTTTCCCTCGAGCTGTCGTCGGTCATGGTGGATTCACCCTGCGTGATCGTACTGAACCGCGAGTATACTTATTAATACGTCATGGGTCAAAGCGAATTCGTTTCGGGCGCGCGCGGGCGCGCCTCCCGCCTCACTCGCCGGGCTTGCCCAAATCGAGGCGGCGGCGATCCAGAAGATGCGACAGCCGCACCCGGCCGAGGCTGGCGAGCAGGTGGTTTCTCAGTTCGGGGACGCGGGCGGAAAGCTCGCCGATGAGTTGTTTCACCATCAGCCGCCGGCTGTCGCCGAGGTGCTCCTTGTGTTCGCAGTCGCAATCGACGATCGGCATGCCCATCTTGCGCGCGAAGTCGCGCGTCGTCTCCTCGTAGACGTAGATCAGCGGCCGGATGACGACGAGCGCCTTGTCCTCCGTGACCAGCCGCGGCGGCATGGCCTTGAGCTGCGAGGTGTAGAACAGATTGAGAAACAAGGTCTCGATCGTATCGTCGGCGTGGTGGCCCAGGGCGAGCTTGTTGCAGCCGAGCCTTTTCGCCGTCGTGTACAGCACGCCGCGCCGCAGGCGGGCGCACATCCAGCAGACGTCCTCGCCGGCGGGGAATTTGACGCGGCAGACCTCGCCGGCGTTGGACTGGACGAGCTGCACGGGCGCGCCCTGACGCTTCAGGTAGTCGCCGACCACGTCCTGCTTGAAGCCGCCGAAACCCTGGTCGATGTTGACGCAGGTGAAATCGAAGTGAAACGGCAGCCGTTTCCGGCTCTGCCAGAGCGCCCAGGCGAGGGCGTAGCTGTCCTTGCCGCCGGAGCAGGCGACGAGAATGTTGTCGTTCGGCTCGATGAGCGCGTAATCCAGGGACGCCTTGGAGACGAGCCGCAGGATCGCCTTCGCCTCGGGAAGGCGGTCCAGGGCGTGCGTCCAGGGAAATTCGGATCTGTCCAGCGGTTCCATGGGAATCCTCGCTTTCGGCGCGGAGGGTAGCAGAAAGCGGCGGGAAGGTCCATGCGTCGCCGACAAAAAAGGCGGCCTTGCGGCCGCCTCCGAATATCTCATTGCCGCCGCGCTTAGGGCCAGCGGATGCCCGCCATCACGTCGAGGGCGAAGCCGTGGCCGATGTCGAAGCTGACGCCGGGGGCGGAAATACCCGTGATGCCGTAACCCAAGCCGAGCTCAAGCACGAGGCCGAGATCTTCAAGGATATAGTAGGTCACCCCGATCGGAATGCGACCGTAAATTTCAGCGCCCTGGTCAATCCAGTCGGCCATCAAGTAAGCCCCGCGCAGGCCGATGCCGAAATAAGGATACCAATCGCCGAAGTGCAGGCGATAGGCGAAACCTAAATATGCGCCGAGGGCGTGCATCTTGTTTCCCAATTCTGGGTCTTCCAAATTGTAATTGAACGCCAGATCGAAGCCCGCGCCCTCGCCGCCGAAGTCGAAATCGACAAACAGCGACAAAGCATTGCGTTTCGCTACCTTTCCCGCACCCGATGTCTCGGCGAAATAGGCGTAGCCGAGCTTAGGGGCGAGCGTGAAACTGTCCCACTTCGAGCCTTCCTCGGCGAAAGCCGGGGCGGCCAAGACCATGAAGGCGAGCGCCGCGGCGCAGACGAGAGCGAACCGTTTCATTGTTTTCCTCCTGTTGCTGCAAATTATAGACGTCCACGCTTCGACGGACCCTATCCGCCGCCGGAACGCCCAACCCGATTTTGAAAGCGAAGCCGTCCCCCGACGAGGTAAAGAGCGATTCCCCGCAGGAATATTCCTTTCTCCCGCCCCCGCTCGTCAAATCCCGTTACCAGTGGCTCAATTATACGCCAAACGTAGCGGGAAAGGAAGCCTTTTCGATATTCAATGGAGACAGCCCTGCCTCGACGGAGCCGGAGCGCGAGCAGGGCTTTCGACGCGATTGCCGCGCGCCGTCCTGCTCGCGATACAGTCTCCGAACCGATCTATAAGTGGCCTTGATCGCGAAAAGTGCAGCAAATTTCTTTTGTTTCACGCCTTTCAGATTGGCGGAAAGAAAAAACTTGACAAAAACAGAACATCGGTAGATTTTAGAAACAACAGAATTTGCGTAAATTAAAGGGACAGGGTGGAATCAACCTTAAACCTCCACCCAGTAACCGGACTCTCAAACCCAAAATAAAGAAGGAGTGGATGATGCGCAAGATGGCGATGTGGATCGGCGTAGCGGCGATGTTAGTCTTCGGCACGGCGGCTCAGGCGCAGACCAGCTGGGATGCCACGGTCACCGTCCTGGGCGCCAACACCTACGGCAGCGTCGATCTTTATCGGGATGGTCAACCCCTCGGCAACATTTTCGCCGGCGAGTTCAATCTCGACGTCAACGGCGAAAATTTCCCCGGTTACTGTGTCGAACTCGGCGTCCTCATCTATGCCAACGTCCCCTACCCGGCGACGGCCACCGTCCTGCCGGCCGAATCGCCGTGGTGCGAAGTTTCCTATATCCTTCAGAACTACGAAGCCGCCGATGGCTTCTGGGGCATGGTGATCCAGGTGGCGATCTGGAAACTGATCGACAGCGGATCGGACCTCTACACCGATCACGCTTACGTCGAGCAGTATTCCGACGAACTGGTCGCCGAGGCGACGGGAATGTGCCCGCTGCTGTGCACCGACAGCGTGGACTTGGCGGTCGAGGCGCAGCTTGCGGGCGGCGAAGTCCAGGCGACGGTGACTCTGACCCAGGCCGGCCAGCCGATGGAAGGCCAGCAGATCGCCGTGTCCGCCGAGGGCGGCGCGATCCTTTCCCCGTCCGGCGGCGTGGGCACGACCGATGCCGACGGCCAACTTCTGGTCACGATCGCCCCGCAGGACGGCGCGACGACGATCACCGTTTCCGCTCAGGCTGTCGGCCATGAACTGCTGTATCTCGATCTGGGCGACGCGCTCCAGGACTTGACGATCCTCAATTTGGGCTCGCCCTGCGACTACTCGGCGTCGGCTTCCGTCGAACTCACCGTCGGTTACGGCGATCCGCGCACCATCGGCTTCTGGAAGCATCAGGTTTCCGGCTGCGGCCGGCCGCAGGTGGCGCGCCGGACAATCGAGAGCTGGCTGCCCTTGCAGGTATTCGACGTGCGCATCGCCTCTTTCCGTCAGCTTCGCGGCGTCCTGGACCTCGGCCGGGCGACGATGCGGCAGCGCGCGGTGCAGCAGTGCACGGCGACGAAGCTGAACATCGCCTACGGCGAACTCTCCATGGGCAGCTGGGTGGACACGGACGGCGACGGCGCGGGCGACAGCACGGTGGCCGACGCCCTGGACTTCGCCAGCGACGCGTATTTCGCTCGCGACTACGAGACCGCCAAGGATATCTGCGACACGATCAATAACCTGTAAGTGGGATTTTGGCGCGGGGAACGCCGCCCTTCGGCGGCGCTCCCCGCTTCGCTTCAGCGAAGCGATGTAAAAAAGCTGGACCTGACCGCCAAAATGTGTGATAAAATAATTAACCATAGCCATTCAGGCGTTGAATACGGACACGGCAGCTCAGTTGGTTGGGAAGGCCCAGATGAACGGCAAAAAAGAACAAAGGAAAGTGCTGACGACGGGCGCGGTGGCGCGTCTTCTGGACGTGAACATCAATACCGTCATCAAATGGTTCGACGACGGCGAGATTCAGGGCTTCCGGCTGCCCGGCAGCAATGACAGACGAATCCCCGTCGACAGCCTGCGCGATTTCATGCGTCGTTACGCCATGCCTCTGGATCTTTTGGAGGAGAATCGCGGTCCGCAGCGGCGGACGAGCGAACGCGTGTCGATCGAGGATCCGGTTCGCTTCACGGTCATCGATGGTGAAATTTTCGGGCCTTACCTCGGCCGGCTTAAAAACCTTTCCGCCGGCGGGGCCTGCCTCCGCGCGGCGGGCGACGAGGCGGTGGCCTTGCCGACGCACGCTTTCTCGATCGATTTCAACATCGAGGACGGCCCGCTGGCCGAGACGCGTCTGGCCGGAAAAGTGGTGCATGTGCAACCGGTGGACGAGCAGCTCGCCTTCGGGCTGCAGTTCATGGCTCTCGACGACGAAGGCCGCGAACGGCTATTGCGTTTTCTGGAATCGCGGATGAATTAGGACGCTTGCTTATCCTCTCTATTTTCTGCGTTCGCAAATCCGAAAAACAACCGCATCAAACGGGGAAAATCAGGGAATACCCTGGAGGGGTTTCCTCTAATTTCGCCGGGGCCGCTCTTTTCGCGGGCGGGACGACGCATTCGCCGGCTGGGAGGGAATTTTTTCCGTCCATGGCTGGCCGCGATACGCGACGCCGAAGGCGGCGGCGGAAACCCGTCGCAAGCCCGAAGGCGTGCAAAGAAGCCGCACCGACCCGCCCTCGTCCTTGAGCAGGTCGGAAACGATGCGCGACGGGCCGGCGGGAAGCACGCCGTCCGCCGCCTGGCGCGCGAGCCAATAACTGAACACCAGCCGCGTATGATCGAGGCCGCAGACCCGATCGAGCGCGTCGATCCAGGCCGAGCGATTGTAGGGCGCGGCGACGTGGCACCAGTCGCGGCGGTTCTGCGCGTGCAAGGGGCAGGGAAGATCGTGCGGGCAGGGAGCGACGGTCGCCAGCTCGCCGAGCCGGTCGCGCAGTGCGATGAGGTCGCGCGCGGCGGCTTGCGTTCCCGGTTCGACGGCGAGCAGCAGCCCCTCCGGCGCAAGCAAGGCGGCGAGCCGCTGAACGAACCGCCCGCGGCGCGATTCGGAAAGCTCGTTGAGCATGTTGGCGACGAGGATCAAGTCGAAGGGCTGGGCGAACGCCGGGCCCTCGGGCAGGCCCCGCGTCACGTCGTGAGCGATGCGGACGAGCCTGGCGCGAAATCCCGCCGCGTCGGCGAGCCGCGCCGCTTCCTCCAGGGCCGATCGCGTCCGGTCGATCAACACGCAGACGGGCGGCGGCGCATCGCCGGAAAGGTCGAGAGCGGAAAGCGCGCCCAGGGTCGCCGAGCCGGGACCCGCGCCGACGTCCAGCAGGCGCAAGGGACGCTCGCCGGCGAGGCCGCGCAGACGGGCGAAGGCCGCGCCGCCCTGGCCGAGCGCGAAACGAACGCGATCGGCGCCCAAGGGGGTGAAGCGCGCCATGTAGGCGGCGAGCAGCTTCGGATCCTGCAGATAGGAGGCGGGCAAAAGCGAGCGGTCGTGGTTGAAGCCCATCGTCAGCCGCATCAGCGCCGGAGCGAGCGCGGCGGCGAGCGTCCCGGGTGACCCGTCGCCCGCCAGCCGGCGCGGCAACTGTGCGCGTACCCGCACCCTTGTCGCTTTTTCGATCCGCTCGTCGCCTGTGAACATCGTCGCGATGGCTCCGTCCCGTTCGTCGATCCGCCGCCAGCATCGGCGAAGGCGGCGGCGCTGTCAAGCGTGGGGGTGCGCCGGACGATTTCATGGGCTTGCCGCGGCGCGCCAAACGGGGCTTTTTCCTTGCCCCGTCGCTGACGAATCTGTAAAGTGCGGCTATGCCGAATTCCGTCGCCGCCACGCTCGTCGCGAGGCTCGTTTCCGGGCGGCTCGACGCGTTGCTCGACCGCCACGTTGCGCTTTTGGCGCGCATCGACAAGCGATGGAGGGAAGCGGTGAAGCAAGGCGAAGCGCGGCTTCCCTGCCGGCCCGGCGATTGCGCTTGCTGTTGCGGCGTCTTCGAAGCGCCGCTTTTGGACGCGCTCGCCCTGGCTCGCTGGCTTCGATGGCGCGGCGCAACGACGGAGGAGGCGCGACGGGCGCGGCTGCAGAGCGAAGCCGCAACGGCGGCCGGCTGGCCCTTTCCGCACTTTTTCGGCGACGCCGGCGGCGACAGGATGGAGACGGCCTTGGCGGCGCTCGACGACGCCCCCTGCGCGCTGTTGACGGCGGAGGGGGTTTGCGCCGCCTATGCCGACCGGCCGTCGATCTGCCGCTTCCAGGGTTTTCGCTTCGCCGATCCGAAGACGGGCGCGACGCTCGACGACGCCTGTCCGCGCCGGCCGGCGGGTCCGGCCCTGGCCTTCGACCTGGAAACCTACGACGCCGTCGAGGCGTCGTTGTTCGCCGCGCTTGTCGAGTCGGTTCCCGGACTCGGCGCGCGCGACATCGGCCAGTGGGACGTGCCCATCGCCACGGCCGTTTTATGGGGGCTCGAAACGTAAGCAACCACTCGGCGGGGGATGTCGATGCCCGGCGCACCGACAAACGGAAAACCCTTTCGCGGCCGCCTGCTGGCGAGCTTGACGGTCTTTATCGTCGTCGCCTCGCTTCTGCAATGGATGTACAACGGCCTGTTCGGCGGGGGGCATTCCGCTTACGGCGGGATCGATTTTCTTTTCACGCTCTGCGTCGGCCTCTGCGCCGTCTGGGGCGCTTATCTCGTCGTCACGCGAACCGCCGCGCCGCCGGAAAAGGCTCCGGGCGCGGCGCCCCTTGCGCCTTCCGACCCGCCGGCGGAACTGGCCGCGGCCGTGCTCGGCGCGTCCTCGGCGGCTCGCGAAGGCATCGCCGTGATCGAGGTCGCCGGCGATTTCCTGGGTAAATTCCTGTACGTCAACGACGAGGTCTGCCGGCTTCTGCGCCGCTCGCGCGAGGAGCTTGTCGGCCGTCCCTACGCCGGCTTCCTCACGCCGGAAAGCATGGAAAACGTCGTCCGCTGGGATCAGGAAGAAACGCTGCAAACCTCGTTCGGCGGCTTCAAGCTGGTCGAGGCGATCGCCGCCGACGGCGAGCGCGTGCCCATCGAGTTGAGCCTGGCCGCGCGCGAGACGGCCGGCCGGGAACTGACGGTGCTCTTCGTGCGCGACGTGCGCGAGCGCCGCCGCCAGGTGGAGCGGCTGGAGGAATACGCCACCCATCTGGAGCGCGTCGTTTCCGCCCGCACGGAGGAGCTGATCGAGTCGGAGCGCAAGCGCCGGCTGATCATGGACAGCATGGACGACGTCGTCGTCTCCCTCGATCTGGAGGGCCGCTTCACGTACGTCAACGCCGCCTGGGACCGGCAGGTGGGGACACCGCGCGAGCATCTGCTCGGCCAGAATTTCACCCGGGAAGTCCACCCGGACGACCGCGAGCATCTGGAAAAACTGTTCGCCGAGACGGTGCGGACGCGCGCGCCCGTATCGTCGGCGGAATTCCGCCACCGCGCCAAGGACGGCCAGTGGCGCACCTTCAAGGCGCGTTCCAGCCTGCTCTACGACCTGGCCGACGCCGTCGCCGGCATCGTCGTCGTCGGCCGGGACATCACGGCCGAGAAGGAAATGGAGAAGTGGCTGGCGCACACGGAGCGGATGGAAAGCGTCGGACTGGTCGCCTCCGGCCTGGCGCACGACTTCAACAATCTCTTCCACGAGGTGCTGGGGTTCACCGGCCGCATCCGCCGCCATCCCCACGCCGAGGCGGGCATCAAGCGCGACGCCCAGTCCGTCGAGGCGATCATCGAGCGCGCCACCGGCTTCATGCGCCAGCTGCTCTCCTTCGCCGCCTCGCAGGAAAAGAAGGACGTGCTCTTCGACATCGTCGAGAGCGCGCGCCGCATCGTGGCGCTCGTCGAGCCGACCTTTCCTCCGTCGGTCCACATCGAATGCGACTTCGCCTCGCGCCAGTTCATCGACGGCGATCCCAACCAGTTCGATCAGGTGTTTCTCAATCTGCTGTTGAACGCCCGCGACGCCCTGCCGGAGGGCGGGACGATCCGGGTGTCGTCGCACGACCTCGAAGCCCCCTCGGAACTGCCCGTGCCGCTGATCCTGATGGGCACGGGCCGCTACGTCGTCGTCGAGGTGGCCGACGGCGGCATGGGCATCCCGGCCGAGATCCAGGCGAAGATTTTCGATCCCTTCTTCACCACCAAACCCGTCGGCAAGGGCACGGGCCTGGGCCTCTCCACCGTCTATGGCGTCATCCGCAACCACGGCGGCGTGATCTCCGTCGAGAGCGAGCCCGGCAAAGGCGCGAAATTCACCATCTGCCTGCCGGCCGTCGCCGCGCCGGGAACGCGGAAGGGAACGGCGGCGCAGCCTCTGACCGTCCTGTTCGCCGACGACACGGAGGAGATCTGCCGGCTCACGGCCGAAGCCCTGGAGGAAGAGGGCTTCCGCGCCCTGACCGCCAAGAACGGCCGCGAGGCCGTGGAGCTGTTCCGCTCGTTTATAGGCGAGATCGGCGTCGTCGTGATGGACATGGTGATGCCGGAAATGGACGGGCTCGCCGCCGCCCAGGCGATGCATCGGCTCAATCCGCGGGTGCGGGTCATTCTCTCCACCGGGCAGGCGCTGACCTTGCGCGACGAGCGCGTCCAGACCAGCCACATTCATCACATCCTGCACAAGCCCTACAGCCTCGACGATCTCGTCCGCGCCATCCGCGAAGTCGATGAGCGCGGCCGGGAGGGATAGCGGGACCTCCGGACGCCGGCGACATCCGCTTGCAATTCGGCCCGGCGGCCCGTACGATGGCGAACGAGCCATCCCGAGTTTGCACAACGGTGCAATCCCGTGTCTTCGCCTTTCCAAAGGAGCCCGGCATGCGCGCGGCACAGGCGACGGTGCTTTGGATCGCGGCTCTCTTCTCGATCGCATTCATCCTCGCTTGCGGCGAGGCGTCGGGAGGCCCCGGCGACGGCGATCTCCCTGCGGACGGCGACAAACCCGACGGCGACGGCGAACCCGACGGCGAGCTTGAGCCGGACGGCGATGCGGCCGACGGCGACCTCCTCGCGGACGGGGACGCGGCCGACGACGAAGCGGAGGCGGAGGCGGGCGACGGCGACGAATTCGACGCCGAGGCGGACGAAGCGGCCGACGCGGAGCCCGAAATCGATTGGGGCGAGGTCGATTGCGACATCGCGCCGCCGAATTACAGTTGCGATCCCAACGTCCCCGAAAGCTGCCAGGACGGTTTCTGCCTCTTCGCCATGTGCATCGGCGGACGCCATTATGACGGCCGCTGGGCGGACTGCGGCGACGGGCTCTGCCATCCCTGCGAGGCTCCGCCGGTCTGCCCCGCCGATTGCGGCCAGGCGCCGGCGACGACCGGCCGCAAGGAATACGTCAACGATACGACGATCACCGTCTGGGTGCACGGTTTCTCCAACAACAGCCCCGACGAGCTGGCGCAGACGGTTTACGGCAAGGCGCGCGGCTGCGGCGGACTGTTGGAGACGATGCAGACGGACTTCGGCGTCGATCGCCCCTGCGGCGACACGCCGATAACCGAGCGGCTGCCGAACCACATGATCAAGGTGGAATACTACGGCCGCCTCCCGGACGACTGGATGACGGAGGCCGACGTCGCCGAGGTGGAGCGCTACCCCTGGGACCAGGGGCCGACGCTGCAGCGCCGCTACGCGACGATCGTCGCCAAATTCATCCGCCGCCGGCTCGACATCAGCGGCGCGACGCACGTCAATCTCACCTGCCACTCGATGGGCTGCCTGATCATCCGCACGATGATCGAGAACAACCTGGAGAACCTCGCCGCCGAGAACCGCTTCGTGCGCTGGTACACCGCCACGGGCGTCATCGCCGGCGCGCAGCTGGCGCGGCTCTCCGACAACCCGACCGTCCAGACGCTGGCCGCGGCGATCGGCCTGCCGCTCAACGACTTCGATTCGATGAACCCCGACAACGTCCAGGCGCAGACGGCCGTCTGGAACCGCAAGCTGCGCGAAGGCGACAGCCCCTACTTCGCCGGGATGATCCTGCACCACCTCGGCGCGACCAATCCGAACATCGCCGAAGCCATGGGCTTTCCGCTCCTGGAGGTCAACAATCCCAACGGCGACCCGAACGACGGGATCATGTTCACCGACGACGAGTATTTCCATTCGCAGCGCCCCGAGGCGGCGCTCGTGGCGGCGGACGGCACGCTCGTCGCCTCCAGCCATAACTTCTTCTACGCCGACCACATGACGCTGCCGGATACCGACACGTCGGTGATGCTGGCGGCGGCTACGCTGTTTGGCGGTCGCAAGGTCTATCTGAAGCTCAAATCGCTTGAACTCCTGAAGGACCGTGAAACCCACGCCCCCTTCGACGGCGAGAACGGCGCGCCGCCGGCGGAGCTTTCCGTCCAGACGACGGTGTGGTACGACCCCTACGTCTTCGCGCTCGCCGGCAGGCGCATCCCGGCGCACGACGCCCAGCTCGCCCACCGCGTCGCGCCCTTGTGGCGCATGGCCGCCGGCGAGACGCGGGCCTTCGACGAGGTCCTCTTCGCCGCGCCGGTTTTCGACGCCATGGAGTCGTTCGAGGTTTCGCTCGAATTTCTGGAAATCGACTGGGACGAGCACCTGATGATCAGCGAATGGCCCTTCGATATCCATCAGACGGCGCTTTCGGTGGACCGCTCGATCTCCCTCGTCGATCAGACCTTCGCCGTCGAGAGCGAATACCTGCGCGCGACTTTCGAAGTCGATGTCGTGCCGCTGTACTGAAAATCGACCCCCCGCAAACCGGAAATCAGATGGCGATCCAGGAAAAAAAGGAACGTAGGGGAGGATGAAGCACCGAAGGTGCGGAATCCTCCCGCAAAGAACGGGCGGATTCCGCTACGCTTCATCCGCCCCTGCATTTTTTCCGCAATATCATCAGATGTTGGATGGCCGACCGGCCTCAGCCGGTCTGGGCGGCGGGGCGGCGGGAAGCCGGCCGCCGGCCGTGGAGCTTCTGCTGCAGGCCGTGGACGTGGGCCAGCAGTTCGGCGACGGCGCGGTAGAGGTGGCGCGGCACCTCGCGTCCGACCCTCACCGACTTGTAGAGCGCGCGGGCCAGAAGCTTGTCCTCCACCACGTCCACGCCGTTTTCGCGGGCGACCTCCTTGATCCGTTCGGCCCAGAAGCCCTGGCCCTTGGCGACGACGACGGGGGCCTCGTCTTCGCCCGGCTCGTAGCGCAGGGCCACGGCGAGGTGGGTGGGGTTGGTCACCACGACGTTCGCCGTGGGCACGGACTGGATGATCTTGTTCATGCTGATCTCGCGCATCCGCTGGCGCATCTGGCCTTTCTGGAAGGGATCGCCCTCCATCTCCTTGAGTTCGTCGCGCAGCTCCTGCTTGCTCATTCGGAGATCGCGTTCGTGGCGCCACCATTGAAAAAGATAGTCGATGAGCGCGACGACGATGAAGGCGATCGCGGTCTTCATCAGAATGTCGAGAATGCCGTCGATGATCGTGACGCCGACCTGCAGCGGCTCCATGTAGAAGAGTCCCGGCAGCTCGGCGAACCGGTCGTCGATCACCAGGTAGACGATGACCGCGAGCAGCGCCACCTTGAGGAGGTTGACGGCCGCCTCCGTGAACAGCCGCGCGGAGAGAAAGATCTGCTGGAACTTGGCGACGGGATCGACGCGCGTCCAGTCGGGAATGAGCGGATGGGCGGTCATCAGCCAGCCGGTCTGAACGATGTTGCCTAAGAACACCAGGGCGATCACCATGAGGAAATAAGGAACGAGCAGCTTGAAGAAGAGCGTCACGTTGAAGGCGAAGATGTCGGCGAGGCGCGCGATGTCGAGCGTCCCTTCGATGGCGAGGCGGAAATTCTCGCTCTGGAAGAGGCGCATTCCCTCGACGAAGGAATCGCCGGCGAAATAGAAGTAGCCCAGCGCGCCCAAAAGGAGCAGGACGCCCGACACCTCGCGGCTTTTCGCCACCTGCCCGCGGTCGCGGAATTTCTGCCGCTTGCGCGGGGTGGCGGGTTCGGTGCGTTCGAATTGGTCCTCGGCCATCCGTCACACCGTCTTCAAAAACAGCATCATCCGTTCCAGCGCCGACTCGATGAAGTCGCGCATGTAAGGGCCGGCGAGCGGAAAAAACAGCGCCATCGCCAGGATGCCGATGCCGATGGTGATGATGAAACCGACGACGAGGACGTTCATCTGCGGCACGGCGCGCGCCATCACCGCCAGGCCGACGTTGATGAACATGATCAGCGCCAGAACGGGCGCCGAGAGGCGGAAGGCGATGAAAAACATCTGCTCGCCGGCGTCCAAGAGCGCGTTCATCGCGCCGCCGCCGAACACGAAGCTCCCCAGCGGCACGAGGCGGTAGCTGTCCACCAGCCCGCGCAGGATCGTCAGGTGGCCGTCGATGGCCAGAAAAAAAACCACGCCGACCATCGTCATGAACGTCGAGAGCAGAGGCTGCATCGACTCCGTCTGCGGGTCGATCAGCTGGCTGATAGCCATGCCCATCTGCGGCGCGACGATCGAGCCGGCGAAGCCGATGGAGGAAAAGATGAGGTCCAGCACCAGCCCCATCCCCGCGCCGACGGCGAATTCGCGCAGGATGCCCATGATCATCCCGTCCGGATTGGGACGGACGAGATCGGCGCCGATCCCGAAGCCGAAGTGAAGCGCCAAGGAGACGGCGATCACCAGCGCCAGCTTCACCTGCGGCGGCAGAAGCCGCCCGCCGTAGGCCGGCGCAAGAACGAAGAGCGCGGTCAGCCGGGTGCCGATGAGAAAGAAGGGGTAGAGGTGGTCGATGAAAGCCGAGAGAAACATCGCCTACTGCGTCATGTTGGGAATCTGGGCGAAAAGTTCGAGCGACAGCTCCAGAAGGTGTTTCAGCATCCAGGAGGCGAAGACGAGCATCGACAGGAGCATCGCCAGGATCTTGGGAATGAAGGCCAGCGACACCTCCTGGATCTGCGTCACCGCCTGGAAGAGGGAGATGCTCACGCCGACGACGAGGCCGACCAGAAGCATCGGCGAAGCGATGACGAGCGAATCCCAGAGCGCCTGCCGGGCCAGTTCGAGGACGTATTCGGGCGTCATGGCGGCCTCCTGGCCGAAGGCTAGTGGAAGGACTTGACGAGCGAGCCGACCAGCAGGCTCCAGCCGTCCATCAGCACGAAGAGCATGATCTTGAACGGCAGGGAGATGATGATCGGCGGCAGCATCATCATGCCCATCGACATCAATACCGAAGCGATCACCATGTCGAGTATGAGAAACGGCAGGTAGACCAGAAAACCGATCTGGAAGGCCGTTTTGAGTTCGGAGGTGATGAAGGCCGGAACGGCGAGATGGAGGGGGACGTCGCCGGCCGCTTTGGGCTTCGGGGTGTTCGAGATGCTGTAGAAGGTGGCCAGATCCGCCTCGCGCGTCTGGCGCAGCATGAAGGCTTTGATCGGCCCGGCCGCGGCGTCCAGCGCCTCTTCCTGGGCGATCTCGTCGTTGAGATAGGGTTGCAGGGCGCGGTCGTTGATCTCGGTCAAAGCCGGCTTCATGATGAAGAAGGTGAGAAAGAGCGCCAGGCCGATGAGCACGGTGTTGGGCGGCGTCTGCTGCGTGCCGAGCGCCTGCCTGAGAAAGAAAAAGACGACGATGATCCGCGTGAACGCGCTCATGGTGATCAGGATCGTCGGCGCCAGCGCGAGGATCGTCAAGAGCAGAAGGAGCTTGAGCGCGCCGACGACCTTGCCCGGCTCGTCCTCGCGGCCCATGTCCAGCGTGATGCGCGGCAACTCCACCGGGGCGGCCAGGGCGACGGCCGGCAGGGCGAGAACGCCGGCGCAGACCGTCAAAAGAAGCGCCAGCGCGACCAGGGCGCGGACGAGCCGGCGGCGCAAGGCCATCACGTTCTCCCGCGCAGGGAGCGCAGCCGCTCGCGCAGGCTCCGCGCCTCGCCGCCGGATTTGCCGCCGCCGAAGCGGTCCTCTTTGCCGGCCGGCTTGTCCGGGGATTCCTTGAAGTAGCTCGGCCGCTCCACCGGCGAAACCGGCGGCGACCCCGCGACGCCCGGCGACGCGGTCGGCGGCGCGCCGACGGCCTTGCCGGCGAGGGCGGCTTTGAGCTGTTCCGCCGCCGGCCGGCCGCGGTCCAGTTCGGACAACAGGTTCGTGCCTTTCTCGCTCGACGAAAGCAACAGCCGCTTGCCTTCCACCTCGACGATCACCAGCCGTTCGCGTCCGCCCAGCGATTTCGATTCCAGCACGCGGATCGGACCGCTGACGCCGGCCAGTTTCAAGCGCCGGCCGCGGGTGAGGACGAAGTACATCGCGCCGATCAGGACGACGATCAACGCCATCAGATAGAGATTGGTGAGGTCCGGGGCGTCCTGGCCGATCCGGAACGATTCGGCCGGCTTCGCATCCTCCGGCGTCGGCGGAGTTTCGGCAGGGGCGGCAGGCTTGTCGTCAAGCGGCGCGGCAGGCGCGGGCGCGCCCTCGGACGGCAGAGCGGCGGTTTGAGCGACGCCGCCGGCCGGGACGGCTTCCTCGCCGAAGATCTCGGCCAGCGCCTGTCTGCGGCGCGCTTCCGTCGCCGGATCGTCGGGGAGTTTGGCCT
>QZKR01000060.1 GCA_003598065.1 Myxococcales bacterium
TGAACCGGCCGGCCCTGGACGCGCGCTACGTCGTCGGCAAGGGCAAACTGCACCAGCTCGTGATGGACAGCGCCCAGCTTTCCGCCGACATGATCATTTTCGACTGCCCGCTCACCTCGGCCCAGGCGCATTCCATCGCCGAAGAAACGAACGTCGAGGTCCTGGACCGCAACCAGCTCATTCTCGCCATCTTCGGCCAGCGCGCCAGAAGCCAGGTGGGGCGGCTGCAGGTGGAACTGGCGTCTTTGCGCTACGAACTGCCGCGCCTGCACAAAAAGTTCGAAGGGCTTTCGCGCATCACCGGCGGCATCGGCGCGACCGGTCCGGGCGAAACCAAGCTGGAAATCCATCGCCGGCGCGTGCGGCAGCGCATCTCCCACCTGGAGAAGCAAATCGAGCGCCACACCCGGCAGCGTCAGTTGTCGCGCCGCCGCCGCCAGGAACGGGGCGTACCGGTGGTGTCGATCGTCGGCTACACCAACTCCGGAAAATCGACGCTCTTCAACCGGATGACGGCCTCGGAGGTAACGGCCGAGGATCTGCTGTTCGCCACGCTCGACCCGACGCGCCGGCGCGTTTCGTTCGGCCAGGGCCGCGAATTCGTGCTGGCGGACACGGTCGGCTTCATCCGCGACCTGCCGCGCGAATTGATGCAGGCGTTCGAGGCGACCCTGGAAGAGCTGTCCGAGGCCGTGCTGCTCGTGCATCTCGTCGATCTCGCCAATCCCGACCACGACGAGCAAGTCGAATCCGTGCATCAGATTCTCGAAAGTCTCGACCTCCATCGTCTTCCGCGTCTCGTGGTCTACAACAAATGCGACCGGCTGGAAGAGCTCGGCGTCGATATCGTGGAAGAGGCGGAGGGGCCGTTGTTCGTTTCGGCGCGGACGGGGAAAAACGTTCCGCGGCTTCTGGAGACCATCTGCCGTTCCCTCTGGCCGCTGGAAACGCCGCTGATCCGTCAGGCGCGGGAGCCGTAAGGAAAAATCTCCGGACACAATTGCGGAAAGGCCGGCAGGGATGTTTCGCTTCGACCCCAAGAAACTCAAGCGCATCGTCATCAAAATCGGATCCTCCTCCATCGTCGGCCAGGACGGGGCGGTGCGGCTGGGGTTTCTGGGCGAACTGGTGGCGCTGACGGGAGAACGGGTGCGCAACGGCGCCGGCGTCGTGCTTGTCACTTCCGGCGCGATCGCCATGGGGTTCACCCGCTTGGGCTTCGCCAAACGCCCGGCGGACATCCCCTCGCGCCAGGCCTGCGCCGCCGCCGGCCAGACGGAGTTGATGGCGCTTTATCAGACGCTGTTTTCCGCCAACGGCCAGAAGGCGGCGCAGGTGTTGCTGACCCGCGACGACATCGAAGACCGCCGCCGCTACCTCAACGCGCGCGAAGCCTTAAGCCGGCTGCTCGCGCTCGGCCTCGTGCCGATCATCAACGAAAACGACACCGTCGCCGTAGAGGAAATCGTTTTCGGCGACAACGACCGCCTTTCGGCGCTGGTCGCCGGCCTCGTGGACGCCGATCTGCTCGTGCTGCTGACCGACGTCGATGGCCTTTGCGCCCGTCCGCCGGCGAACGGCGAGAAGCCCGAGGTCATCCGCGCCATCGACGGCCCTCTGGAAAACCTCGGCGCGGTCGTGGGCCGCGCGCCGCAGAAGCTCGGCTCGGGGGGCATGGTCTCGAAGCTGGAAGCGGCGAAAACCTGCCGCGAGTACGGCATCCCCTGCGTCATCGCCCGCTCCTCGGGCGAAGCGCTGACGCGCGTCCTCGACGGAGAGGAAGAGGGAACGTTCGTCGCGCCGCTGGGCCGGAAAATCCTCGCCCGCGAACGCTGGCTGCTGCGCGCGGCGGGCGTGCAGGGAACGCTCGTCGTCGATGACGGCGCGGCGGCGGCCTTGCGGGCCGGGAAAAGCCTGCTGCCGCGAGGCATCGCCGAGGCCGCCGGCCAGTTCGCGCGGGGGGCGGTGGTGGAGGTGAAGGATGAAAGCGGGGCCGTCGTGGCGCGGGGGCTGGCGCGTTACGCCGCCTCGGACCTGCGCGCCATCCTCGGCAAAAACACCCGGGAAATCGAATCGATTCTCGGCTACACCTACGGCAGCGAGGCCATCCACCGCGATAGCCTCGTACTGATCAACGGAGAGCCGTCATGACCCTGATCCAGAACATGCTGGACTCGGCGCGCGCCGCCGCCAACGTGTTGGCGACAAGCAGCAGCGAGGCGCGCAACGGCGCGCTCGCCGCGCTGGCCGAGGCGCTTGTCGCCCGCCAGACCGAGATCCTCGCCGAGAACGCGGCCGACGTGGCCGAGGCGCAGAAGGCGGGCAGGCCGCGCGCCGTCGTCGATCGCCTGGCGCTCTCTCCGAAGCGCGTCGAGGAAATGGCCAAGGCCTTGCGGGAGGTCGCCGCGCTGCCCGATCCGCTGGGCGAGATCTACGACCTCACGACCCGCCCCAACGGGCTCGTCGTCGGTCGGATGCGCATCTCGCTCGGCGTGATCGCGATGATCTTCGAGTCGCGGCCCAACGTCATCCCCGAGGCGGGAAGTTTATGCCTGAAAACCGGCAACGCCGTCGTCTTGCGCGGCGGTTCGGAGGCGGCGCGAACCAACGGCGTCCTGGGCGCGATCCTCGCCGAGACCTTGCCCGCGGCCGGCCTGCCGGCCGCCGCTATCCAGGTCGTCGGCGATCCCGATCGGCGGCACGTGATGAAGCTTCTGGAAGCGCGCGGCAAGATCGATCTGCTGATCCCGCGCGGCGGCGAAAGCCTGATCCGCTTCGTTGACGAGCATGCCCGCGTGCCCGTGATCCTGCATTACAAAGGCGTCTGCCACGTCTATATCGACCGCGAGGCGAATCTGGAAAAGGGCCTGGACATCCTCGAAAACGCCAAGGTGCAGCGGCCGGGGGTATGCAACGCCGCCGAATGCCTGCTGGCGCATGCGGACGTCGCCAAGAAATTTCTGCCCCGCGCGACGGAAGTCTTGCAAGCCAGCGGCGTGGAGCTGCGGGGCTGTCCGCGCAGCCGGGCGATCGTCCCGGCGATGAAAGAGGCGACCGACGCGGATTGGGGCGCGGAGTATCTCGATTTGATCCTCGCCGTCAAAGTGGTCGATTCGCTCGACGAGGCGCTGGCCCACATCGCCCGCTACGGTTCGAGCCACACGGAAGCCATCGTCACCGAAAACTACACGAATGCGCGGAAGTTTCTCGCCGCCGTGCAATCGTCCTGCGTCTGCGTCAACGCCTCGACGCGTTTCAACGACGGCGGCCAGCTCGGCCTGGGCGCGGAAATCGGCATCAGCACCACCCGCCTGCACGCTTACGGCCCGATGGGGCTGAAGGAACTGACCGCCAGCAAGTTCGTGGTCTTGGGCTCGGGGCAGGTTCGGAGCTGACTCGGAAACCGGCTTTTGCCGCGATTGTCAAGCCCGCTTGACGGACGATCGCCCCGCCGTATTGAAAATCCCTAGTTATTTCAATAGAAAATTTCTTCTGGAAGTTGGCGCTGGGTTTGCATAAACTTCAAAGGCACGATCGAGCATCGTATTAGCGAAACCATACAAATGGGCGACCCATTCAAGGAGGGTGAGCCATGCAAGCGAAATTGGTGTGCTGGGGCTGGGCTATTCTGACTGTGGCCATGCTCGCCGCCTGCGCCGGACCGCCGTCGGTGTCGTTCGGAGACGGCGACCAGGACGGCGCGGACGGCGATGGCGAGTCGAACCTGGAAGGCGAACTGCCGGACAGCGACGGGTTTCCCGACGGCGACGGCGCCTGCACGCATCTCTGCGATTGCCCGCAAGGCTGGAGTTGCGGCGAGGACGGCCAGTGCGTGGACACCGCCGACGACGAGGTCGGGACGGTGTTCTGCTGCGACAATGCCGGCTGCCCCGAGGGCGCGCCCTGCGAGCACCGCGACGGCGGCTTCGGCAATTGTTCTGCGGTTGACGCCGATGTCGATGGCGACGGCGCCTGCACCCACCTTTGCGACTGCCCGCAGGGCTGGTACTGCGAGAACGGCGCCTGCGTCAATGGCGCGGATCTCGTGGGGACGGTTTTCTGCTGCGACAATGCCGGCTGCCCCGTGGGCGCGCCCTGCGAATACCGCGAGGGCGGCTATGGCCGCTGCTCGGGCGAGGACGGCGACGCGGACGGCGACGGCGAAATTTTCGAGACGGTATGCGAAGCCGTCGGCGGGCAGTGCGGCGACTACGTCGGCGTCTGCCCGGAGGGCATGCGCAAGGCCGCGACCGATCTCGGCTGCGACATCGGCATCTGTTGCCTGCCGCTGGAAGAAGTAGCCTGCTACCGCGACGGCGGTTACTGCACGCCCAATGCGTCGGATTCCACCAGCTTGCTGACCTGCCGCGAGGGCTTCACCCCCGCCGACTCGGACCTCGGCTGCGACGCCTTCGGCGAGTGGTGCTGCGCGGCGGGCGGACCGCCCTGCATTCCCGAAGGCGGCTGGGGCTACTACGGCTATCCGGAGGATCTCGATCCGCCCGAGCCGGGCTGGACGGAATGCTGCGAGGGGCTCACTCCCGCCTCGAACGCGATGATGGACGAGAACGGCGAATGCAATGTGCTGCCGGACGACAGCTTCGTCTGCGTCAGATGCGGCAACGACGCCTGCGGCCCCGGAGAAAATTACTGCCGCTGCGAGGACGATTGCGCCAAGCCGGGCGAATGCGTCGATAACAACGATTGCCCATCGACGGAGTGCTTCGACGTCGGCGCGGGCTGCCTTCAGAGAACCTGGGCCTGCGACGGGAATTCGGGCGACTGCGTGTCCGAGGATCAACTGCGCCAGGAACTGATTTGCAATTTCCAGACCGGCCTGTGCGAGGAGTATGTCCCCAAGTGTACGCCGCTGGGCGGTGTCGGGTCCTATGACGGCGCCTGCTGCGATGGTCTGGATCAGGCGGAGATGGTGGACGAGGACCCGGCGACGGGCCAATGCTACTATTACGATTGCGCCTGCTACCGCTGCCTCGTGCTGGGAGACGGCTTCTGCGACCGGCAGAGCGGCGAGAACACCTGCAACAGCGACGACTGCCAAGGCCAGCCGCCCGTGGACTGCAATACCGACGACGACTGCCCCGAGCCGCAGTGTTTCGACCTGCTAGGCCCGATGCCCGCCTGCTCCTATGTCATGTACTACTGCATGGGCGGCGCATGCGAGGAAAAGGCGGAAACGATGGACTTCGCCGCCTGCAACTACGAGACCGGCATGTGCGAGCCCGTCGATCAGACCGAGTGCGCGATGCGCGGCGGGGAGTGCATCTATTGGCAGACGCCATGCCCGCCGGAAAGCTTCGAAGCCGAGGACCACCTGGGCTGCGACCGCTCCAGCCATTGCTGCCTGCCCTGGGAAATGCAGTGCTACTCGAATGAGGACTGCGGATCGTCCTATTGCGCCGATCTGCAAGGCGGAGGCTGCCAGATCATCTACAGCGAATGCGCCAATGGCCAGTGCCTGGAAATGACCCAGTCCTTCGACGATATGTACTGCGACAACGGCTCGGGCCAGTGCAAACCCTACGAATCGACGGAATGCACGGAGCAGGGCGGCTATTGTTCGTATTACGCCGCCGGCTGCCAGCCCGGCTACCAGCCTTCGGAGGACACCTACCAGCAAGGCTGTCCGGGAGGCCGTTCGGCGCTTTGCTGCCTGCCGGAATGGAACGAATACGACTGCGAATCCGCCGGCGGCATGTGCATCGGCTGGGGGCCGGAGTGCCCGGAGGGGACATACAACGATTGGCGCAGCTGCGAATACGGCCAATGCTGCATGCCGATCGAAATGGGAGAATGCGGCTCGCAGGGCGGTTATTGCGCCCCGGAGGGAATGGAATGCGACGGCGGCTACGAGGCCGGCCCGTCGGACGGCTGCCCCTATGACTCCCCCACCTGCTGCCTGCCGCAAACTTTCTGTCGTTTCGATGAGGAATGCCCCGCGCCGTATTGCTTCGACTTGCCGACGGACGTGCCGCGCTGCCAGGAGATGACCTACTTCTGCAACGACCGCCTGTGCGAATCGACGGCCAAAACGATGGAAATGGCTTACTGCGACCCGGACCGCGGCGGTTGCGTACCCTACGGGGAAACTTACTGCTGGGACATGGGCGGCTTCTGCGCCAGCTGGACGAGCGGCTGCCCGAACGGAGCGTTCGCGACGGAAGGCAGTTGCGGCGATCTGTACTGCGCCGGCGGCTGCGTTTGTTGCCTGTGGGGAGTGAAGTAAACGACCGTCCCATGCCCCGCGTTTACAAAGCGCGGGGCATGGGAACTTTAAAAGCGGCCCTCATTCCGATTGGCGCACCCGCTGAAGCGCCTGGTAGAGGATTTCCGTGCGACCGGCGGCGCCAAGTTTTTCGCCGATGCTTTGCAGATGCTTTTTGACGGTGATTTCCTGAATGCCCATGGCCTCGGCGATCTGCCGATTGGTATAGCCCAGCGGCAGGTAGGTGACGACTTCCGTTTCCCGTTCGCTTAAGCCCGCCTGCCGCAAGCGGAAGAATTCACCCTCCTGCGCCTCCACCTCGACCCGCACCCACAGGGTGGGCCGGCCTCCGAGGCTATCGACCGCCATCGCCGCGCATTTCAGCCGGCCGAAAGGCGTCTCATGGAGAAGCCGCCAGGGGCCGGACTGCGGGCTCACGCTGCCCTTCGAACCGGCGACGCGCTCCAGCCATTGCTGGAGAAACTGCGGGACGGGTCGCTGGTCTTTTTCCGGGAAAAACGGTTCCAGACGCTCGCGCGCGTTGCGCGGCACGAACAGCGGCCGAAGGTGTTCGTCAAACAGGAAGTTGATGCTCCCGGCCGTGCGCGACAGCGACTCGGCGCTGCTGAGAATGAGCCGGGCCTTCTCCCTGGTCACAAGCGTCCGCGCGGTCAACTGCAACAGAGGCGTCAGGGCGCCGAAAAACGCCTTTTCGGAGGGGTGGAACGGATAGCGAGGATCGTTGCGATTGAGGACCAGAACGATGAAGCAGTCCTCGTCGTTCACGAGGTTCGTCGCCATCGCGAATTCCGATCCCGTTCGGCGATTTACCGCCTCGAAGAGCAATTCATGCTCGGGATTGCGCCGATCCAACAGATCCTGAGTCAGCAGCGTCGTTCCCGCCGGCGCTATCGCCAGTTGGGCGGCCAGGGCATCGTAACGGCTGAATCGCTGCAGATATTCGTCCCACCATCCCTCAAGGTCCCGGTCGGAATTGTAGACGAAAAATTGAGAGCCGGCCAATTGACCGTTTTCTCTATGCATTACTCCCATATTGACCCAATCGACGGGCAGGTAACGATCGATATGGCGATGCGCGATGGCAAGGAAATCCGCAAAGGTCGCCGCATCGCGGAGGACCATGCTCAGGTCGATGAGCGCTTGCGCTTGAAGGCTCCTCATGGAATCGACACCGATTAACCCGACCGTAAACATAGTGGTCAAACGGCTGAAATTTACTTAACTGACATCCCTGTAAATACTTATTTAGCTTCGCCGGCGGAAGGCTGTCAAGCTAAATCACCCGCAGATCCCGGCGCGGGAATGGCTTGGGCCGAACGGCGACCGGAGCTATAATGAGCCCGCGCCGGCGCGGCGCGAGGAGGTTCGGGTTGTTTTCGCTCAGGAGGAAACGATGATCGCGACGGTGGACGAACTTTTGGCGTTCTGTAAAGACAACCGCATCGAACTGGTGGATCTGAAATTCATCGATCTTTTCGGCCGCTGGCATCACCTGACGCTGCCGGCGAAACGGCTTACCAACCGGTTGTTCGAGGACGGCGAGGCCTTCGACGGTTCCGCCGCGCCGGGCTACAAAAAAGTGGCGGCCGGCGACATGTCGATGATCCCCGACGTGACCACGGCCGAGATCGACCCCTTCTGGGACGTGCCGACCCTGAGCCTGATCTGCGACATCTGCGAAGCCGACACGCGGGCGCCTTTCTCGCGCGACCCGCGCGGGGTGGCCCGCCGCGCCGAGGCTTTCCTGAAACAGAGCGGCGTCGCCCACGCCTCGTTCTGGGGACCGGAGTTCGAGTTTTACATTTTCGACTCGGTCAACGTGAAGGAGGACATCAACACCGCCTATTACATGATCGATTCGGTCGAAGCCGACTGGAACAGCCAGATGGAAGGCAAGAACCTCGGCAACAAGATCCCGCGCCAGGGCGGCTATCACGCCATCCCGCCCCTGGACGCCATGCACAACCTGCGCGCCGAAATGGCGCTGATGCTCGACCGCATGGGCATTCCCGTGCGCTATCACCATCATGAAGTCGGCGGGCCGGGGCAGTCGGAGATCGAAACCATGATGGACACCCTGACGCGCATGGGCGACAACACGATGCGCGCCAAATACGTCATCAAAAATATCGCCCAGCGAAAGGGCAAAACCATCACCTTCATGCCCAAGCCGCTTTTTAACGAAGCCGGCAGCGGCATGCATTTCCACCAACTGCTCGTGAACGAGAAGGGCGACAATGTCTTCTACGACGCGAAGGGCTACGCGGGCCTTTCCAAACTGGCGCTTTACTACATCGGCGGCCTGCTCCACCACGGCCGGGCGCTGCTGGCTTTCACCAACCCCAGCACCAACAGTTACAAAAGGCTCATCCCCGGCTTCGAGGCCCCGACGCGGCTCTTTTTCGGCCAGGCCAACCGTTCGGCCGCCGTGCGCATTCCGAAGTACGCGACGCGGCCGGAGGAGAAGCGCATGGAGTTCCGCCCGCCCGACGGCACCTGCAACATCTATTTCGCCATGGCCGCGCAGCTCTTGGCCGGCATCGACGGCATCCGCAAACGGATCGATCCGACCGAGCACGGCATGGGCCCCTACGACGCGGACGTGCGCGATATCCCCCCGCGCGAACTCGCCAAGATCAAGGCCGTGCCCGCTTCGCTGATGGAGGCGTGCCAGGCCTTGGAGGAGGATCACGAATTTCTTCTCGAAGGCGGGGTGTTCACGCGCGACATCCTGGACGCCTGGATCGACCATAAGGTGAATAAGGAGTACTTTGCCGTCCGCAACCGGCCCCACCCGCACGAAATCCGCCTGTATTTCGATATGTAAGCCGCGGGCGCGGATTTCGACGGCGACGGTCTAAGGAATCCCATGGAACAGGACAAGCCGCGCTGGATCATGCACCTCGACATGGACGCGTTCTTCGCGGCCATCGAGCAACGCGACGATCCGTCGCTCGTGGGCAAACCGGTGATCGTCGGCGCCAGGCCGGGGACGCGAGGCGTCGTCTCCACCTGCTCCTACGAGGCGCGCCGCTACGGCATCCGTTCGGCGATGCCGATCGCCGAGGCTTACCGCAAGTGCCCCCACGGCGTCTACCTTCCGCCCGATTTCAAACGCTACCAGGAAGCCTCCGACCGCGTGATGGAAACGCTGGCCGCGATCTCGCCCGTCGTCGAGCCCGTCGGAATCGACGAGGCGTTCGTCGATATCAGCGGCCTCGATCGGCTCTTCGGCTCCCCCGAAGCCATCGGCCGGCGCGCCAAGGTGGCGATCCGCCAGGCCGTGCGGCTGACGGCCAGCGTCGGCATCGGACCGAACCGGCTGGTGGCGAAGATCGCCAGCGACTTCAGGAAGCCCGACGGGCTCACCGTCGTGCCCCCCGAAGCGGTGCTCGATTTTCTCGCGCCGCTGGACATCGCGCGCCTGCGCGGCGTGGGGAAGGTGCTGGTCGAACGGCTCCATCAACTCGGCATCCAGACGGTCGGGCAGCTGCGCCGCTTCAACGAAGAGCGGCTGGCCGAGCTTGTCGGCGACTCCGCCGCCGCGATGCTGCGACGCGAAGCCCACGGTCTCGGCTCGGATGCGGTCGGCCAGGAACGGGAGCGCAAGCAGATCGGCAAGGAGACCACCTTCGACGAGGACGTCACCGACGTCGAAACGCTCCGGCGGACGCTCTTGCGCCTTGCCGGCGAAGTGGGCCGCCGGGCGCGTCGGGCCGGCGTGCGCGGCCGTTGCATCACCGTCAAGATCCGCCTGGCCGGATTCGAAACGCATACCCGCCGCAAGACGCTCAAGGAGGCCACGGCGATCGACGACGCGATCTTCGCCACCGCCTGGTCGATTTTCCAGGAGAGCGGTTTCGCCGGCCGCAGCGTGCGGCTGATCGGCGTCAGTCTTTCCGGCTGGGAGGATTCGTCCCAGCTCGATCTCTTCACGCGCCCCGACGCGCGCCGGGAGCGGTTGATGGCCGCCAAGGACAAGATCGTCGAACGCTTCGGCAAGGGCGCGCTCGGACTGCACCCTTCCGAGCCTGAAGAAGAAGAACAGGACGAATAAGCCGCACAAGTCTTCTCCCTATTGACGCTAGGCCGCTCCCCCTCGTAAGATGAGGCACCCGGGAGAAGATGTATTGCAGCCGTCCCCATAAGGCGGGCGGGAGGCCGCATGCGCGCGAAAGACAAAGAACGGATCGTCGTCGAGACAACGCGGCGCGTGCTGGAACGCGAACTGGACCAGGCCGCCCAAAGCCGCGAAGCCTACCTGGACAACCTGATCCACGAAGTATTCTATTTCGAGGACCGTCGCCTCGAAGCAAGCCCCTACGACACAAAGGACGACCGCCGCTGGCTGAACGCCCTGCGCGAACGCGCCAGAAACGCGAGCGAACGCGACAAGCGCGACATTCTGGAAGCGATCATCCGCCGCCACATGGACGAGGTCGTCGGCCATTTCAGCGAGGCCACCTATCGCCTATCGACGCTCATCCTGCCTGCCGCCCTGGGTTTTCTTCTGAACACGATGACGCCGTTGAAGCTCCTGCGCGGCCTGCCGCGCCTGCCCGACGTCGCCGACAACGTGACGCTCGGCGGCGAAACGGAACTGGTGCGCGCCCTGGAAAAGCGGGGCACGATCATCCTGACGCCGACCCACTCGTCCAATCTCGACTCGATCATCGCCGGTTGGGCGATCTACGCCGCCGGGCTGCCGCCCTTCACTTACGGCGCCGGGCTCAACCTCTTTCACAACAAATTTTTGGGCTTCTTCATGAACCGGCTCGGCGCCTACAAGGTCGATCGTCTGAAGCAGCATCGGCTTTACAAGGACGTGCTGAAGGAGTACGCGACCGTCACGATCGAGTCCGGCGGCCACAATCTCTTTTTCCCCGGCGGCACGCGCAGCCGCTCGGGAGCGATCGAGGAGCATTTGAAGCTCGGCCTTCTGGGCTGCGGCCTGCGAGCCTACGCCAACAACCTGCGGGCGAACAAGGAGAATCCGAACGTCTACGTCGTTCCCTGCACGATCAACTATCAGCTCGTGCTCGAAGCGGAAACATTGATCGAGGACCACCTGAAGGAAGCCGGCAAGCAGCGCTACATCATCGAGGACGACGAGTTCTCGCGCCTGGAGCGCATCGCCGCCTTTCTGAAAAACCTCGTCAGCCTCGACGCCCGCATCGACGTGGTTTTCTCGCGCCCCCTCGATCCTTTCGGCAACTTCGTCGATGAGGCGGGCCGGTCGCTGGACGGCGCGGGCCGGCCGATCGACATCCGCCGCTACCTGCTGCGCGACGGCGAACTCGCGGAGGACGGGGCGCGCGACGCCGAGTTTACACGGCTGCTCGGCGAGGCGATCATCGACGCCTTCCACCGCGATACGATGATCTATCCGACGCATGTCGTAGGCTGGACGATCTTCGAGAATTTGCGCCGCCGCCAGCCCGATCCCGACTTCTACCGTTTCCTGAGACAGACCGGCCGCGACGCGTCGCTGCCGATGGCGGAGGCGTACCGCGCCGTCGATCGGACTCTCGCCGCCCTCGGGCGGCTGGCCGAGCGCAGCCGGCTGCGGCTGGCCGAACCCTCGAAAACCGACGGCGCGCCGGAAGCCATCGACCGCGCGCTGAAGCTTTTCGGCTGCTACCACAAGCGTCCGGCGACGGAACGGCGAGGCGATCGGCTGTTCCCCGGCGACATGAATCTGCTCTACTACTATCGCAACCGCCTCTGGGGCTACGACCTCGATCCGGCGGCGACGGGGGCGCGATGACGGCCGTTCGCATCGCCGTTCTGGGCCGGGATCCGCTCGCGCGCGCGCTGGCCGGGCTCGCCGCCGGCAACGGCAACGAGGCCGCTCTCTGGCCGCCGGCGGAAAGCGGCGAATCCGTCCCGGCGCGCCTGCGCCAGACCGTCGATCCGGCCGACGCGGCGCGCGGCGCGGCGCTGATCGTTCTCGGCGAGGCCGGGGAATCGCTGGACGCGACCCTGGAGGCGCTGGGCGGCGTCGTGGAAGGCGACCAGGTTCTGCTTCATGTTTTGGCGCGGCTTCTGCCCGGCGAGGATCGCCCGCTGCGCATCAGCGAACGAATCGCGGCGAAAAGCTGCCTGAAAAAGCTCGGCGTCCTCGCCGGCCCGCTCGCGCCGGCCGACCTCGCCGACAAGCGGCCGGCGGCGGCGAGCGTCGCTTCGCCGTTTAGGGAAACGCTGCGGCTCGCACGGCGGATCTTCGAGACGCCGCGGCTGCGCCTGTTCGAGACCGACGATCTGGCCGGCGTCGAACTCGGCGCGGCGCTCTCCGAACTGTTCGGCGCGGCGATCGGCGTGGCGCGCGAACTCGGCCTCGGGGCCGGGCCGATCGCTTTCGTCGTCGCCCGCGCCGTCGCCGAAATGGCGCGGCTCGGGTCGCTTCTGGGCGCGCGGCCGGAGACGTTCTCCGGCCTCTCCGGTTTAGGCCGGCTCGCCGCTTTCGCCGCCGACGCCGAGGCCCCCGCCGTCGCTTTGGGACGGAGGTTCGCCCGCCCCGGCGCGGTCGAAAACGACTTCGCGCCGACGATGGAGACGCTCCGCCTCGCGATCGGCTTCGCCCGCCGCCGCGGCGTCGCGACGCCGATTCTTTTCGCCCTGGACGAGATCGTCGCCGGTCGCTTGTCGCCGGAAGCCGCGGCCGATCGCCTGCTGGCCGCCGACGCCGGCCGCGAAACCGGCCTGTCCGGCGGGAATCCGCCGCACCGCTCAGGTCCGCTCGTTAACGTGCGCGACGCGGCGAAACGGAGCCGCTGATGTATCCCCTGGTGCGTCGCGACGATCGCCGTCTCGCTTCCGGCTATGCCGGCCTCGTGGTCACCTGCGACGTTGACAAGACCTACCTCGACACCGATTTCAAATCCTGGCGCGGACTGCTGTCGATCCCGCTCGAATGGGCGGAGGACAAGCTGACCATCGCCGGCATGGCGCCGGTTCTGCGCGACCTGCGCGCCGGCCCCGGCGCGGAGAACGCCCAGACGCCGTTCTACTTTCTCACCGCCAGCCCGCCGTTTCTCTATGCCGCGCTGAAACGGAAACTGCTGATCGACGCCGTTCAGGCCGACGGCGCGACGTTCAAGGACTGGCGGACGATCCTGCTCTCCCGCCGCCGCCCGGCGTGGCTGAAACGGCAGGTGGCTTACAAGCTGGCGGCGCTGCTGCACCAGCGACGCCTGCTGCCGCCGGGGTCGCGCGAAATCCTGATCGGCGACGACGTGGAGCACGACGCCCTGATCTATTCGGCTTACGCCGATGCGGCGGCGGGAAGAATCGCGCCGGCCGGCCTCGCCCGACTCGTCGTTGAAACGGGCGGCGACGAGGCGGAGGCGGAGGAAGTGCGGGAAGCCGCCGCAGCGCTCGGCCCGCCGGCCGAGGCCGTGCAGACCGCCTACATCCTGCTCGTCTCCGGCGCTTCGCCCGACCGTTATCGGGGGTTCGGCGACGGCCTCGTCGCCTGCGCCAGCCCCTTTCAAATGGCGGTCCATCTCTTTTTGTCCGGCCTCGTCAAACGTCGCACGGCGCGGGACGCGGCGTTCGATCTTGTCGCACGCTCCGCAGCGGACCGAAAACGGCTCCATTTCGAGTTGGAGGACGGCGCGGCGCGCAGCCTCTGGAGCGGCGATTCCCTGCGGCCGTTGCAGGAATGGCTGAGCCAGGAAGGTTTGACCGACGCCCCGACCGATTATCCGCCAGCGGACCCGTCGCGTTGCGCCGAGGCGCGGGCGGCCCGCGGCGGGCGGTGGCTGGCCGGGAAATGAGCGCCGGGAGGATTTCAGTCCCTTCGCAAGGGGACAATGCGTTTGGGCCGCCAGCGGGCGATTAATGCCGTAAGCGATTCCATGTCCAGCGGCTTCGAGATAAAATCGTCCATGCCCGTGGTGCGACAGATCTCGCGTTCCTCTTCCATGACATGAGCCGTCATCGCCGCGACCGGCACCGTGGCGCGGGCGCCGCCGATGGTGCGAATGCAGCGCGTCGCTTCCAGACCGTCCATCTCCGGCAGCTGCAAATCCATGAGCACCAAGTCGTACAAGCTCCGCCGAACCTTCTCCACGGCTTCCAGTCCGTCATCCGCCGTATCGACCGCGCATCCCGCCCGTTCCAAATACGTGCGGGCGGCGACCCGATTGGCCATATCGTCCTCGACAAGCAACACGCGCATGCTGTCGGCGTCCCGAGACACGGCCGTACGCCGCGGAGGCGGCGCGACGGCGGGATCTGCGGACGTCGCCGGTTTTACGCTCGGCGCGTTCGCCGATTGCTCGGCGACGGCATCGTCAGCCAGCGGAAGGACAAGCGAAAAGATGAAGCGCGAACCTTCCCCGACGCGGCTTTCCACCGTGATTTTGCCTCCCATCAAGGCTACGATCTGCCGGCTGATGGCGAGCCCCAGACCGGTGCCGCCGAAGCGGCGCGTCGTGGAGGCGTCGGCCTGCGTGAAACTGTCGAAGATGTTTCCCAGCTTATCGGGGGGAATGCCGATGCCCGTATCTTCGATGGCGATGCTGAGGCTGCCGGTATGCTTCGCAGCGTCGATCCCACCTTGGACGTCGATCAGAATGTCGCCTTTCTGCGTGAACTTCACCGCATTGCCGACAAGATTGTAGAGAACTTGACGGATGCGCAGGGCGTCGCCGATGAAGCGGCGCGGCGTCGCCGGATGGTAGCGGAAGCGCAATTCGACTCCTTTGTCCCGCGTCTTCTGGTAGAACAGACTCACAAGCTTCCAAATTTCCTCCTCCAGGTCGAAGGGCCGCGCCTCCAGGCTCAGCTTTCCCGCCTCGATCTTGGAAAAGTCGAGGATATCGTTGATGACGGTGAGCAGCGACTCGGAGGAAAGCCTGGCCAGGTCGAGATACTCCTTCTGCTCGGGAGAAAGCGGCGTATCCTCCAGAAGCGTTATCATGTTGATGGCGCCGTTGAGCGGCGTGCGAAGCTCATGGCTCATGGCGGCCAGAAACCCGCTCTTCGCCTTCGTCGCCGCTTCGGCCGTCGCCCTGGCCTGCCGCAATTCCGTTTCGTATCGTTTGCGTTCGGTGATGTCTTCGAAAAGACAGGCAAACTGGCCTGGCGCATTCCGGAAAGCGGTGATGTGAAAGGTGCGATCCAGCGCCTTGGTATATTCCTCGAATTCTATCGGTTCGCCGGTCAGCGCCACCTTCCCGTAGGCCTCGATCCATTTCTCCTCAAGTTGCGGAAGCGCTTCCCTGGCCGTGCGGCCGATGACGTCCGCGCCCAGACCCGTCAGCCGCGTGAACGCCGGATTGACCGCCAGAAAACGGTAATCCGCCGGTTTTCCCGATGCATCGAGAATGATCTCATGCAACGCGAACCCTTCCTGCATCGTGGAAAAAAGCTCCCGGAAACGCGTCTCGCTCTCCCGCAACACGTTCTCCGTCCGCTTGCGTTCGGTGATGTCGCGAGCAATGACCGCATTGTGGGTGATTTCCCCCGTTTCCTGCGATCGAATAGTAATCACCGTGTACTCAATGGGTATTTCGGCGCCCGTTTTGAAATTCCGATAATAGGTTTCGCCTTTCAAGAAACCACGCGCGCGGAGATTTGGCAGAAATTCCTCCTGCAGCCAGGGCCAAAGGCGTTCCGGCGAAAACTCCAGAATGGTTTTGGCTTGAGCTTCGGCGAGAGAATCCAGCCCCACCAGCGACAGCCCGGCTTCGTTGACGTAAACGACGCGTCCATCCGCTTGAGCGAGGCCGATGTAATCCTGGCTGTGCTCCACGAGGGCCGCCAGCCGGGCCTTTTCCGCCTCGCCTTCGTTCA
>QZKR01000002.1 GCA_003598065.1 Myxococcales bacterium
CGGCATACTTATTGGTCATTCCGAGTCGTTCGTACAGCCTCTTTGCCGGATTGTCATACTCGACATGCAATTTCACATCTCCCTTGCTGATCCCGATCGCCTTTTCGATAACTCTCGCTCCGACCCCCTTGCCTCGCATTCGGGAACTGACAGCTACAAAGAGCAGTAGGTTCTCCGGGATGTATCCTCCCATATTAGTATTCAGCATCACGAGTGCACCCACGAGCTTTTCGTCCACGTACTTCGGCGTGACCGCGATCGTCGCCGGGCGGATGTCCGGGGCCTCGAAGAGCACGTCCTCCAGAAGCTTCTCGACCACCGTGTGCAGCCGGCGCGCGCCGATGTTCTCGGCGCGGGAATTGGCGATCGCCGCCATCTCGGCGATGCGTTCCACCGCCTCCGGCGTGAAATCCACCTCCACGCCCTCCGTCGCCAGAAGCTCCTTGTATTGCCGCGTCAGGGCGTTCTGCGGCTCGGTGAGGATGCGCACGAAGTCGTCCTTGGTCAGGGTGTCCAGCTCGACGCGGATCGGGAAGCGGCCCTGCAATTCCGGGATCAGGTCGGATGGCTTGGCGACGTGGAAGGCGCCGGCGGCGATGAACAGCACGTGGTCCGTCTTCACCGGGCCGTATTTCGTGGACACGGTGCTGCCCTCGACGATCGGCAGGATGTCGCGCTGCACGCCCTCGCGCGAGACGTCCGGCCCGTGGCTGGATTCGCGCCCGGCGATCTTGTCGATCTCGTCCAGAAAAACGATCCCGGCGTTTTCGGCGCGCGAGACCGCCTCGCGCTGCACGGCTTCCTGATCGACGAGCTTCGCCGCCTCCTCCTGCGTCAAAAGCGCCAGCGCTTCCTTGACCTTCACCTTTCGCTTTTGCTTTTTGCGCGGCATCAGCGAGGAGAACATGTCCCTCATGTGCGTTGACAGATCCTCCATGCCGCTGGCGGCGAAGATTTCGAACATCGGTATCGCCCCCGACTGCTGCGCCTCGATCTCGAGCTTGCGCTCGTCCAGTTCGCCGCGCTTGAGCTTGTCGCGGAACTTCTCGCGCGTCGCCTGATGGCTTTCCTCCTCGTCCTTAGGCGCGGCGGCGGCGTTGGCGTCCGCCGTCGGGCCTTCCAGGGCGAGGTTGAAGGCGTCGAAGGACTGCTGCGGCTTGGGCGGCGGCGGCGGGACGAGGAGGTCCAAGAGCCTCTCCTCCGCGTTGTGCGCCGCCTTGTCCATGACGCGCTCCTCTTCCTCCTTGCGCACCATCTGCACGGCGTTCTCCACCAGGTCGCGGATGATCGAATCCACGTCGCGGCCGACGTAGCCGACCTCCGTGAACTTGGACGCCTCGACCTTGACGAACGGCGCCTGCGCCAGCCGCGCCAGCCGCCGGGCGATCTCCGTCTTGCCGACGCCCGTCGGGCCGATGAGGATGATGTTCTTGGGGACGATCTCGTCCTGCAGCTCCGGCGGGGTTTGCCGCCGCCGCCAGCGGTTGCGCAGGGCGATGGCCACCGCGCGCTTGGCCTTGGCCTGGCCGATGATGTATTTGTCCAGTTCGAGCACGATCTCGCGCGGCGTGAGCGAGGACGGACCGTTTTTTTTCGCGGGCGGCATCGTTTACAGCTCCTCGGCGTGGATGTTGTGGTTGGTGTAGACGCAGATGTCGGCGGCGATGGACAGCGCCTCCTCGGCGATGCGGCGCGCGTCCAGCGGGGCGTGCTTCATGAGCGCCTGGGCGGCGGCGAGCGCGTACATCCCGCCCGAGCCGATGGCCGCCACGCTCTCGTCCGGCTCCACCACGTCGCCCGTGCCCGAGAGCATCAGCATCTTCTCGCGGTCGGCGACGAGCAGCAGGGCCTCCAGCCGCCGCAGATACCGGTCGGTGCGCCATTCCTTGGCCAGTTCGACGGCGGCGCGGGTGAGGTTGCCGCTGAAGTCTTTGAGCTTGGATTCGAATTTTTCAAACAGCGTAAAGGCGTCCGCCGTCGAGCCGGCGAAGCCGGCCAGAATCGGGTAGTCGGTCAACCGGCGCACTTTTACGGCGGTGCGCTTGAGCACCGTCTGCCCCAGGCTCACCTGGCCGTCGCCGGCCATCACCGTCTTGCCGTCCTTGCGGATGCATAAGATCGTCGTTCCGTCGAACATCGTTCGTCCTTTCCTGCGCCCTTCAGCGCATCATTTCGCCGTCCGCGCGCGCGGGTGGGCGCGGTCGTACACGGCCATCAGGTGATCGAGGCTCACCTGGGCGTATTTCTGCGTCGTCGAGAGGGCGCGGTGGCCGAGCAATTCCTGAATCGACCGCAGGTCCGCGCCGCCGTCCAGGAGATGCGTGGCGAAGGTGTGGCGCAGCACATGCGGATGGATCTTGCGCCCCTCGCCGGCGGCGAGCATCGTCCGGTCGATCATCTGCTGCACGCCCCGGCGCGTCAGCCGTCCGCCGCGGTAATTCAAAAACAGCGCCTCGCGGCAGGCCCACTGCCGATGCGCGGCCAAAAGCTTCTCGCGCTCGGGCAGCCAGCCGCGAAGCGCGGCGAGGGCCCGGTCGAGCACCGGCACGACGCGTTCTTTGCGCCCCTTGCCGAAAACGCGCACCTCGCGGCGGTCGAAGGAGAGATCGTCGGGCGAAAGCCCGACCAGCTCGGAGACGCGCAGCCCGGCGGCGTAGAACAACTCCCAGATGGCGCGGTTGCGCGCGCCCAGGGGATCGTCGGCGAAGGCGCGGTCCAAGAGGCCGAAGATTTCATCGACGGTGAAAATCTCCGGAGCGCGATGCGGTTTCTTGGGCATGTCGATCGCCTGCGCCGGGTTGCCGTCGCAAAGCCCCCGCTTCGCCAGAAACTGAAAGAACGTGCGCAACGCCGAAAGCTTGCGCTCCAGGCTCGCCGGCGCGAGATAGTCGTAAAGGGCGGCGAGGAATTCCCGTATGTCGCCGTCGCCGACCTTCGCCCAGTCGCGCAGGCCGTGATCCGCGCAATGCGCGGCGAACTGCGCCAGATCGTTGCGGTACGCGGCCAGCGTGTTTTCCGAGGCGCCGCGCTCGACGGCCAGATGCCGCAGAAACTCTTCGATGGCGGCGTTCATCGGCCCGCCTCCGTGATCCAGCCGCCGCCCAAAACCTCGTCGCCGCGGTAGAGCACGGCGGCCTGGCCGGGCGTGATCGCCGACTGCGGCCGCTCGAAGACGACGCGCGCCGACGCGCCGGGCGCGAGCGGTCCGCCGTCGAGGCCGTGCAGCGTCGCCGGCGCGGCGTGGTGGCGCGAGCGGATCTGGCAGTGCAGGGTCATGCCGTCGGACAAGCTTTCCTCCGCCACGAGCGAAAGATCGCGCAACGTCAATTCGGAGCGAAAAAGCGCGGTCTCGGGGCCGATGACCACGCGGTTATGTTCCGGTTCGAGGCGCACGACGTAAATCCGTTCTCCGGCGGCGACGGCGAGGCCGCGCCGCTGACCGATCGTGAAGCGCCAGAAGCCGTCGTGCCGGCCGACGACGCGGCCGTCCAGATCGACGATGTCGCCCTCGCCCGTCTCGGCCGCGCGCGGATCGGCGGCGATCAGTTCCGCATAGCTGCCGTCGGCGGCGAAACAGGCGTCCTGGCTTTCGCGTTTGGCCGCGACGCGCAGGCCGAAACGCTCAGCCAATCCGCGGACTTCCGGTTTCGTCAGTCCGCCCAAGGGAAACAAAAGCCGCGCGGCGACGCGCGGCGTGATCCCAAAGAGAAAATAAGATTGGTCCTTGGGTCTGTCAACCGCCCGAAGGAGATGAATTTTCTCGTCCTCGCCGCGCAAAAGCTGCGCGTAGTGGCCGGTGGCCATGGCGTCGGCCTCGATCGCCTCGGCCTGACGCAAGAGCTGGTCGAACTTCAAGACGGAATTGCACAGCACGCAGGGGTTGGGCGTTTCGCCGCGCAGATAGGCGTCGATGAACGGTCCGACGACGCGGCTGCGGAAGGCGTCGCGGAAATTCATCGGGTAAAAGCGGATGCCCAGGCTGCGGCACACCTGCCGGGCGTCCTCGATGTCGGAGGGCGAGCAGCAGGCGCGGCCGGCGGCCGTGTCGCAGGCGTCGCGGCCATAGTCCCAGACGTTCATCGTCAGCCCGATCACCTCGTGGCCGGCCTCGACCAGGAGGGCGGCGGCCACCGAGCTGTCCACCCCCCCGCTCATGGCGACGACGACGCGCATCGGGGCTTTAGTCCTCCGGGCTGAGCCGATACTTGGACAGCTTGGCCATGAACGCCTGGCGGCTGATGCCGAGCTTCTCCGCCGTCCGCGAGCGGTTCCAGCCGTTCTCCTCCAGGGCCTGGCGGATCACCTTCACTTCGTAATCCTCCATCACGTCCTTCAGCGCCCGGCCCTCGATGGCGATCGGCGAGCCGTCGTCGATGCGGTTGCGCGAGGCGAGCTGCGGCGAGAAATGGCGCAGTTCGATTTTCTCGTTCGGCTCGGCCAACAACAACGCGCGCTGCACCTCGTTCTTCAACTGCCGCACGTTGCCCGGCCAGTCGCAGCGCTTGAGCTGCTCCAGGCAGGCGTCGGAGTAATCGTTGCCGTACTTGTTCATCTCGCGCTGGAAGTGGCGCAGGAAGCTACGGGCCAGAAGCGCGACGTCGTCGCGCCGTTCGCGCATCGGCGGCAGATGGATGGGAAAGGTGTTGAGCCGGTAAAAGAGGTCCTCGCGGAAGCGGCCGGCGGCCACCTCGGCGGCTAGGTCCTTGTTGGTGGCGCAGATCACGCGCACGTTCACCTTGCGCGGCCTGGTCGCGCCGACGGGCATGATCTCGCCCTCCTGCAGGGCGCGCAGGAGCTTCACCTGCAACTGGAACGGCGTCTCGCCGATTTCGTCCAGAAAGAGCGAACCGCCGTCGGCGACTTCGAAGAGGCCCTTCTTGTCCTTCACCGCGCCGGTGAAGCTGCCCTTCAGATGGCCGAACAGTTCGCTCTCCAGAAGCGTATCGGAGAAGGTGCCGCAGTTGACGGCGGCGAAGATCTGGCCGCCGCGCCGCGAGCAGTCGTGGATGGCGCGGGCCACCAGTTCCTTGCCCGTGCCCGTTTCGCCTAAGATCATCACCGTCAGTTCGGAGGGGCCGACCGTCTCGATCTGCCGGCGTACGGACTGCATCGCCGGGCCGTCGCCGACGATCTGGCCGGCGCCCTGGGCGGTGTCGATGACCGTCTTCAGATACAGGTTTTCGGTTTTCAGCTTTTCCTCGGCGTCGCGGATCACTTCCAAGAGCTTGAGATTCAGGACGCGCGCCGAGAGGGCGTAGGAGACGACGGAAACGAGATCCAGGTCGGCGTCGTCCAGCTTGGTCGAATTCGTGGTGTTGCCGATCTCGATGAAGCCGATCACCTTGTCCTGGTGCACCAGCGGCGCGAGGATCATCGAGGTCAGGGGCTGCGCCGCCTTCAGCGCCGTGCGCACGCCGGCCAGCCTGAGCGAGTCGATCAGGTGGGCGCGCATCTGGCGCACGACCTCGTCGAACAGTTCGTCGCCGCCGGAAAGCTCGGCGGCGATGTCCTTGGCCTTGGTGGTGAAATAAACCTGCTTCCAGCCGCCGGGCTTCAGCGGGTCCTCGCGGTGCAGGGCCACGTATTCGGCGTTCGGAACGTGGTTGAGCAGAAACAGCGCGGCGTGCTGGTAGATGTCCTGGGCCCGGTCCGGCTCCTGAATCTCCTTCTGGAAGCGGAACAGCGCGCGCACCATGCTCTTGTCGTCGAGAATCTGCTGGGAGAGCAGCGAAAAATCGGAGATGGCGCGCGAGGCGAGGATCGTTTTGCCTTCGATCGTCGGCGTTTCGCCGTCCGCCTCGCCCTCGAAGACGCGCACCTTCAGGGTGGTCGGTTCGTGGATGTCGCCGAGCATCAGCGCGTCGCCGTCCCGTAGCGCCATTTCCTTGAAGTTGACGCCGTCCACGACGAAGCGCTCCTTGCCGCGCTGGACGAGCGAGCCGTTGGTGCTCTGCAGGTCCTGGTAGTAGAAGGCGTCCTCGCGCAGAACGATCTGGCCGTGCAGCGAGGAGACGCGTCCGTCGCGCAGCACCCAGTCGTTCGACTCGGCGCGGCCGATCAGGATGTGGTCCTTGGAGAAGACGCGCTGCGCCTTCTCGCCGTTGATCTCGCTGGTCAGCTCGATAAGCCGCATGACGTGGATCCTTTCCGGGCTAGAAATCGCCGGTCAGATACAGCCCCGTCGCCAGAAACGCCGAGGCGGCCGGACGGTCGAAGGTGAACACGCCGCCGGGGCCGACGGCCGCGCCCGCCGTCAGGTTCGGGTGCAGCCGCACGCCCACGCCGGGGTCGAAGCGCCAGTACAGCCCCTGCTCGTCGGAGATCCCGCCCCGCCCGAAGGCGGCCGCGCCCAGGCTGAGCGGCACGCGAAAAACGATCCGCGACACGGAAACCGTCCACGCCGGGCGGAAGACGACGCCGAGCAGGTGCAGATCCGAGAAACGGTCCTTGCCGCCGAGGCGCTGATAATTTACGGCTCCGCCCAGGGTGAAGCCATGAGCGATGCGTCCCTCGCCGCCCGCCTCGACGAGAAAGCCGACGTCGTAGTAATCGGTGTCCACGCCCAAGGGAAAGGCGGCCAGCGCCGCGGCATAAATCGACCCCGTCGGCTGGGGCTCCTCGACCGGCGGCGGTTCGGGCGACGGCGGCAGGGGCTCGGGCGTGGGCGGTTCGGGCGGGGGCAGGGGAGGCGGTTCGGGTTCCGGACGCCGCTTTTCCAATTCCTCCATCTCCCGCCGCGCCTCTTCATACAAGGCGTAAATCTTCGGCGAAACGGTGTCTGGGGCAAGCGTAAAACCGGGTTTGACAATCAGGATCTGGCGGAACGATTCGCGCGCCGCCGCTTCCTCGCCAAGCGCCACCTGGGCGTAGGCGCGATACTGATAAATCTGCGCCAGCTGGTCGGGGTCGTTGGCGCCTTCCCTCTCCAGGCGCGCCGCTTCGTCCAGCTTGGCGAGCGTGCAGAGAAAGTCGATTTCGCCGTAACAGATGAGCGCTTCCTGGAAAAGCTGGCGCGAATCGGCGGCTTGAGCCGGCGCGGCGGAAACCGCCCAAAATCCAAGCGACAAAAGGAGAATCATCGCCAGACGGCGGCTCGCCTCCCCCTGCGCCGGGGAATTGCTTCCCCGCGAGGTTGTTCGCGTTTTGTCGTTTCCCAGCACGCTTGTTCCGCTCTTGACCCGCAACCGCTGAAACCGAGGGCAGTCTAGGCTCCGCCCCGATTAGTGTCAAGAGTTGGCGACACTTGATCGAGCTATCTGCAAGCAATCTTGACAGAAAAAAGCGAGTTTCTCTTCAGGCTGGGAGATGAGTATTCGGCGGCAGGCGCCGAAATGGGAGCCGGGTTACTTCCGTGTGTCGAAGAACTGCGCCTGACGATTGGCCTGACCGGCGTAGCCGCGCAGCCCGCGCTGGCCTTTCGCCAGCTGTTCCGCCTGGCCGCGAAAGCCGTCGCGAAGCTTGACGAACGCCGCGTCCATGCCTTCCTCTTCGGCCTGGCAGGTCTCGATAAGCTCCATGACGCGGGCGCGCAGTTTCCGGGCCTCGGCTTCCTCTTCCTCGACCGCCTTTGAGGACAGCAGAAAGGCGCAATCCTGTTGCAGCCTGTCGATGCGTTCGATCGTCTGCTGGCGCAGTTCCATCAGCCGGCCCAGAAGCGCCACCTCGCCGGTGGCGGCGGCCTGCTTGGCCTGGCGGGTCAGCACGAGATAGGCTTCGAAGTAGTTGACGAAATGGGCGTAAACCTCGGCTCGGGTGAGGCGGGCCCGCGGCGAGCTCACAGCCGGTCCTCCGCCGTTTTGCCGATCGTCGCCTGATCGGGGGCGTTGGCCGAAATCTGCGCGGCCCGCTGTTCGGCGAGCACGCGCCACGCGGAGAGCAGATTGTCCAGAAGCCCGCTCACCTCGTCGAGGATCGTCGTGTCCAGCGTGCCGTTGGCCAGCAGGAGGCGGCGGATCATGTAAACGTAGAGCTTCTGCAGATTGTCGGCGATTTCGCCGCCTTTTTCGTGGTCCAGGGCGGAGAGGAGCTCGAAAAGGATGTCATGGGCGCGCATGATCTCCTTGCCCTTGGCTTCCATGTTTTTCAGGGCGATGTGCTCTTTGGCGCGCTTCAAGGCGGAGATGGAGCCCTCGTAAAGCAGCACGACCAGCTTCACCGGATCGGTGGTCGTCACCTGCATCGTCTTGTACTGGCTGTACGGATTTTTCATGGCCCAACCATCCTGCCTTGAAGGGTTTTCTACAGGCTGCCGGTCTGCGCGCTCAACCAGCTCGATTGCGATTGCAGCGTGCTCATCAGTTTCTCCATCCGCACGAACTGCGTCACCATCCGCTCGCGCTTGGCGTCCAGGCGCATCTCCATTAGTTCGATCCGCGAATCGAAGGATTCCATGGAGCTGTCGATCCCGGTGATGCGCGCGGAGATGTAGCCGCTGTACGAGTCGGTGTAGGAGTAAAGCATCCGTTCGACCATCTCGGAGAAGCCGAGCGAGAGATCCAGGGACCCGATGGCGCCCGTCGCCGTTCCGGCATAGCTGATCGACAGGCCGTTCGTATCGGCCTCGGCGCTGCTGACCGAGAGAATCCGGCCCGAGCCCGCGGCGGCGACGCCGTCGATCGTGCCTTCCACGTCCTCGCCGGCGTAGGCCTGATCGACGATGCCGAGGTGGTTCACCGACTGCGCGATCGTGAAGCCGTAGTTCGAACCGTATTCGTTGTGCGTCAGCGTCAGATGGCCGGCGCCGTCCGTGCCGGCGGTGATGTCCATGGCGTAGCGGCCGGTGGTGGTGGTGTTCACCGTGTCGAAGGAGAGCGATCCCTCGCCATCGTAGCTCAACGACAGGGTGATGTTGGAAGTCCCCAACTGTTTGTCGGTGAGCACGATGCGGCCCTGGTCGTCAACGGTGGCGTTGACCTCGTCGTCGTAAGCGGTCTCGATCGCCTCCAGCAGGCCGCCGACGGTGTCGGTCGCCTTGTTGGAGATCGTGAAATAGCCGCCCACGCTCGCGCCGAAGCGGTTCGTGCCGGAGAAGGAGATGACGTCGCCGTTTGTCAGGTCGTTCGCGTCGCCGCCGGTGTTGATTTGCTCCCAGGTTGTGGCGGAGGTGATCGCCCCGCCGCCCTGCCCGGAGACCGTCGAATGCCCCGTCGCTTCGGTGAGAGTCTGGGTATAGCTCTGGTTCAGCTCGGAATTGATCGCCGCCGCCACGTCGTCGGCCGTCATGCCGGCGGTGAGCGTGCTCACCACGGCCGCCTGGCCGGTGAGGGCGTCGGTGAGCGTGAGCGTCATATTGCCGGCGAGGCCGCCGGAAAGGTCCGTCGCGCCGGTGACGGTCGCTTGGGCGGCGGCGCTGGTGATGTTCACGGCGTAGCTGCCCGCCAGGGTGTCGCGCGTGGAAGAGGCATAGCTCAGCTGGCTGTTGGCGCTGGAGCCGCGGACCGTGAAGAAGGAGAGCAGGTTGTCGAAATCCGTCTCGACAAGGCTGTTGAACGTCGTTTTATCGAAGGTGAGGCCGCCCGAATCGCTCAGCTCCAGACCCACCGATCTCAGGGTGTTGAGCGAACTGGGCGCGCCCGAGACGGCGCCGATGACGAGCGTCAAGAGCTGGTTGCGGACCGAGGAAAGGGTGCTGTCGCCGAAGAGCGGTCCGCCCGTGGTTTTCGTTTCCTGGTCGTACTCGCTCTGTTTGTTGATCGCCGTGACCGCGGCGTTGTATGCGGAAACGAAACTGTCCACGCTGGCGGCGATGGTGTCGGCGTCGCGCGTCAGGGTGGCGGTGACGATGGCGCCGACCTCGGCTTTTTTCAGGTTCAACGTCACGCCGGAAAGCACGTCGTCGATGCTGTTGGAGGAGCGCTCGATGAGCGTGCCGTCGATTTCGATGCGGGCGTCGCCGCCGGCCTGGATCTGCCTCGCCCGGCCTTCCGTGTCGGCGGCGAAGGCGCCGAAGTCGAGCGTGCCGCCGCCCTCGTTGTTGGTGACCAGCGACACCGTAAGCTGGCTCATGCCGGTCGTGTCGTCGGTGACGGTGATCTTGCCGGAGCCGTCCACCGTCGCCGTGACCGCAAACCCCTGAGCGTCGAAGACATTCTCGATCTCCGTCAGCAGGTCGCCGACGGTCGTCGTGGCTTTGTCGGTGATGGTGAAAGAGCCGGAGACCGTGTTGCCGTCGTGGTCTTTGCCGGAGATGGCGATCGTATCGAGATTGACGACGTTGTTGGCGTCGGAGCCGGTGTTGATCTGGGCGAAGGTCGTGGCCGCCGTGACGACTCCGCCGCCGGCGCCGCTGGTCTTCGTCATCGCCTCGCCCTTGACGACCTGGGCTACGCTGGCGTGCGCTCCGGCGAGGACGCCGAGCGCTTCCAGGACGTTGCCGTCGTCAACGTAGGTCGTGCCGACGAGCTTGAGCCGGTATTGCGTCGCGCCGTCTACGGATTCTTCTTCGATCGAAGCGATCGCCGTTCCGGCCTGGGTGTTGATGCTGTCCTTGATCTGAGTCAAAGACTGGCTCAGATCGATCTCGATGTCCGTATGGGCGCCGATCTGGACGGTCGTTCCCGAGGGGGCGCTGGAGAGGCCCAAAAGCGTCTGCACGGAGGTCGTGGAGCTGGTGAAGGCGTCCGATTCGGCGCCGGACGAGGTGGCGTTCTTGATGCTCGCGCCGGAGCTGGTGAAACCGAGCGACTGCACGATGTCGGACGCCGACGCATCCTGGATGGAAATGCCCGCTGCGCCTGTCGCGGCGGCGGTCAGCACCAGCCGGTAGGACCCCGCGGCGGTGGTCTGAACGGACGCCGACACGCCCGAGGGGGTCGTCCCCATATTCGCCAGATTGATTTTGTCGGCCAGGGCGTTGAGGCTGTCGGTGGCTTCCACGTTGATGCGGCGTCCGCCGAGGAGAAATTCTCCCGACAATCCGAGCGCCTGAGTCTTGGAACTGAAATTGTTGCTGCTGAGCTTTTCAGCCTGGGCGAGCTGCTGGATTTCGATCTCGAACGTCCCCGAGCCGGAGGAGGACCCGAGCGAAACCGACAGGAGGTCGTCGGCCGCGGTCGAGGAGGATGAGGAAAGCGACGACTGGTACACCGTGAACGTCGAGGCTTTTCTCAGCGTCTCGATCGCCGATTTGACCGAGGCCAGCTTCGAATTGATGTCCTGCCAGGCTTTTTTCCGGTTGGCGGCGTCGGTTTTCTTCTGGGTGATAAGGTTGAGCGGCCGCCGATCCAGTTCGATCAGCTGATCGATCATGCTCCGCCAGTCCAAGGAGGAGGCGAGCCCGGAAATCATCTGCGTGCTCATGGTCCAATCCCGCTACGCTTAAGTGCATCGGACGTCGCCCGGCGCGAGCCGGGCGGCTAAACCTTTTAGGTTAGGCCGGCCTTAAAGTCTCTGGTCCACCAGCACGCCGGACGCTTTCGCATCCTCGACGCGCCGGGAGGCCGTGATCGCTTCGGACACCTCTTTCAGCTTGGCCGCCATGTCCAAAAGCTCCCGCGGCGGAAACTCCCGAATCAACTCGCCCGTCTGGTCGCTGACGAGCTGGATGAAGACTCTGTCCGTGCCTTCGTGAACCTGGAACCGCAACGAGGTGTTGAGCCGCTCCAGCGTGCGATTTGCTTCTTCGGCCAGTCGTTCCAGGTCGAGGCGCGACGGTTTTTCCTCCGCCTCGGCTTCCTGGGCCCTCGCCCGTCCGGCGACCGCTGCGTCCTCTTGCGGTCGGCGACGATCCTCGTTGACGGGCCGCATCTTGCGCAGGGGTTCGACCGGCTGGGCCCCCCGGAGGCTATTTCCGAGTACGAGCCGTGTAATGTCGTCCATGGTCGATGTTCCCCGTTTTCAAAGCCGGCGCGGGTCGCCCCGGACCGGCCCTACCTTGCCGCGGCATCAAGGGAAAGGCGGGGCGGCAGGCCGCCCCGCCGCTCCTTGATTACCGAAGGAGGCTGAGCACGGCCTGCGGGGCGACGTTGGCCTGCGCAAGCATCGAGGTGCTGGCCTGCACCAGGATCTGGTTCTTCGTGAACTGGCTCATCTCCATGGCCATGTCCACGTCGCGGATGATCGACTCGGAGGCCGTCTTGTTCTCGATCGACACGGCGATGGTAGACGACGCGTAGCTCAGGCGGTTGATCAACGCGCCGGCGTCGCCGCGGTTGCCCGCCAGGGTGGAGATTGCGCTGTCGATCGACGTCAGGGCCGATTGGGCGCTGGAGGTCGTCAGCAGGCTGACGGAACCCACGCCCAGCGAGGAGGCGCTGACCGCGGAGAGGTTGAATCCCAGCCGGCTTTCGGTCGCGTTCTCGTTGCCGATCTGGAACAGGGCCTGGCCCAGGGCGCCGGTGTGGATCTTCGAGTCGGTGTCGAACTGGGCTTCCTGCGCGGCGAACTGCATGTTGACGGTGAGCTTGATGCCGAGCTGGGAGAAGTTCAACACCTGGTTCTCGTTCTGGCCGAGCGCCGCCGAGTAGGTGACCTGCTGCGACACGGTGCCGTCCGACAGCGTGATCGTGTTGGCCGACGCCGACACGGCCGACACCGTGAAGGAGGACGCCGCCGCGGCGTTGGACACGTCGATGTGCTCGACGCCGTTGGCCGCCGTGAAGTCCACCGGGGCGGTCGAGCTCAGGGCCACGGAGCCGAAGTTGCCGTCCAACAGCTTGGTGCCGTTGTACTTGGTGAACCCGACGATACGGTCGATTTCACCGACCAGCGCCTGGCTCTCGGCGTCGATCGCCGTGCGGTCGGAACCGGCGTTGCCGGAGGCCGCCTGGGTGGCCAACTCCTTCATCCGGTTGAGGATGAGGTCGATCTCGCCCATCGCGCCTTCCGCGACCTGCAACAGCGAGGTCGCTTCCGAGGCGTTGCGCGAGGCGACCCTCAGCGAACTGACTTCCGCGCGGAAGCGCATGGACGACGCGAGACCCGCGGCGTCGTCGGCGGCGCTGTTGATCCGGAAGCCGGAAGACAAGCGTTCCAGCGAGCGGTTCATCTGGGTTTCGTTGCGGTTCAGGTGCCGAAGGGAGTTCAGGGCCGCGATGTTGTTCTGGATTCTGAAGCTCATGACTTTCCTCCTTGAAAGTTCGTGGGTGATGGCATCCTTGCCACCGAATGTGGGGGTCCGACGTTATGGCGGTCGGCGCCCGGCGATGTTTGAGGGGAATCGCCGCACCCCGCTAAAGCTTCTGACCTGTCCTCCTTTCTGATTTTGGTTTTCGGTCATCGATCCTTATGCCAAAGAGCACGTCGAAACCCGTCTCTCTTTAGCATTCGGACTAAAAGCCGACAGCTTTAGCAAAAAATTGACGCACCCCCGTGGAAAGCTGAGCTTCAGCGGTGCGAAAAGGCCGTCCTAATTGCCAAAGAACCAACAAATCCCTTTGTATCCTGAAGGGTTACAGAACCTTCCGGCCAGTTCCGCTTTTCTCGTGAAACGCGGCGGCCGGAAGGCCGAACCCTTGTTTGTCAGCGCAACACTAACTTTGCAAGTTTCGCGCCACCTCCGTCCGATTCTCCCCGGCTTAGCGCAGGAGCTGGAGCACCGTCTGCTGGATCTGGTTGGACTGGCCGAGCATGGCCACGCCGGTTTGGATAAGGATGTTGTTCTTGGTGAACTCGGTCATCTCCGAGGCCATGTCCACGTCGCGGATGATCGATTCGGAAGCCACCTTGTTCTCGATCGACACCGCCAGGTTGGACGTGGTGTAGGTGATGCGGTTGAGAATCGCGCCGACGTCGGCGCGGGCCAGCGCCAGCGAACTGATGGCGCTTTCCACGGCGTCGAGGGCCAGCTGGGCGCTGGCGTTCGTGCTCAAGTCGATGTCGGCCGTGGAGCCGCCGGCGAGCGTGGCCAGAGACAGATTGGGCAGGGTGAAGCCGAGACGGTTGTAGCCGTTGTTGCGGTCGCCCAACTGGAAGGTGGCCAGGCCCGTGGCCGAGGTGTAGAAGCGCGAAGCGACGGCCGGCAGGCCGGCGGTGAACGCCGTTTCGTCGAAAGCGGAGTTGAGCGTCAGCCTCACGCCGAGTTCGCTGAAATCGAGCACGGAAGTCTCGTTCGGGGCCAACCCGACCGCGGCGCTGTAATCCACCTGTTGCGATACCGTACCGTCGGAGAGGGTCATCACGTTGGCGGAGTAGGAAATCGCCGAGACGTAATAGGTGGTGTTGCCTTGCGCCGTGGACAGGTCGATGTGCTGAATGCCGTTGGCGGCGGTGAAATCGACGGGCGGCGTCGAGGAGAGGTTGGTCGTGCCGAAGGTGCCGTCCAACAGGGTATGGCTGTCGTACTCGGTGAAACCGACGATACGCGAGAGTTCCGCTTCGAGTTGCGTGGCCTCGGCGTCGATCTTGCTCAAGTCGGAGCCGACGTTGCCCGAGGAGGCCTGCGTGGCGAGCTCCTTCATGCGGACGAGGATCAGCTCGATCTCGCCCATCGCGCCTTCCGCCACCTGCAACATCGACGTCGCCTCGGCGGCGTTGCGGCCCGCCACCCGCAGGGCGGCCACCTCGGCCCTAAAGCGCATGGAGGCCGCCAGGCCTGCCGCATCATCGGCCGCCGAGTTGACGCGGTATCCCGACGAGAGCCGTTCGAGCGACTTGTTCAAGTTGATCGAACTGCGCTCCAGGTGCCGCCGGGAATTCATCGACGCGATATTGTTCTGAATTCTAAAGCCCATCTCTTCCTCCTTGAATTTCTGCAACCTCGTCGGCAGCCGTCCCTGCCTGGACCCGAAATTGCGCTTAGGGAATCCTTAGGACCTCGATTCTCCGTTCGTCACGCATCGTGTTATCAGAGGTACGCCTTCTAACCTTCGCCCAGATAATCGGAGCGCCCCGGAGAAACTTTAATGTTTTTGTTAAAAAAATAGCATCTAAGTAATTGTTTTTACTGGGAAATTTATTCCTAATAAGCGGCAAATTCTGCCTATCTCCGTCGTTTCTTCCCTGCAAAAAAACGCAGTGATTTCAAGGTCTGGCTTATCCGGCGGCAAATTTTTCCCTTTCGGGCGACCGATAGAGGCGGAATCGGGCTGGCGGGGACTGGGTCGGGGACGGTAAAAAGGCTCGGGGAGCAGGGTTCAGGGCGTTTTTTTCAGAGTCGCCAGACGCTGGCGGCACAATTCGGCCGCTTTGGGAGCGCCCAGCTTCTCGTAAGCCAAGGCGAGCGCTTCCAGGGGAGCAGGCTCGTTCGGCGCGGCGCGCACCGCCGATTCCAAGGCCTTGATGGCGCGGGAGAAATCTTTCGCCGCCAGCCAGAGCAGGCCCAGGCGGCGGAAGGGCTCGCCGTCTTTCGGCCGCAGGAAAGTGGCCATCTCGAAAGCCGCCGCCGCGCCGATCGCGTCGCCTTTTTTCTCCAGGACGTCGCCGACATGGGCGAATATCTGCCCCAGCGCATCGACGCTTTCGACGCCGCGGGCTTCCGGCGCGCCGACGAGGCCGCCAATCTCCCGGCCCCAGGCCAGAAGGCGGTCGGCGTCGCCCAGTTCCCAGGCCAGCTTCACCACCAGCAGCATCACGTCGAGATGTTTCCGGTCGGCCCTGGCCACCAGTTCCAGAAAGGCCAGGGCGTCGTTCGTCCGGCCCTGGCGGGCGTAAAGCGCCCCCAGGTTGGCGGCGGCGTCGAGCGTTTCGGGCGACTGGTCGATGGCGACGAGGTAGTGCTGTTCGGCTTCGGCGAGGTCGCCCAGTTTTTCGCAGCTCAAGGCGAGATTGACACGCGCCTCGACGGTCTTCGGATCCTGTTCGACCGCCTCGGCGAAGGCGTCGCGGGCGCGGGCGAAATCCCCGCCGACGAGGGCGACGAGGCCGGCCAGAAACGCCCGCCGGGGAGCGGCGAGCGCCGCCAGCGCCGCCT
>QZKR01000023.1 GCA_003598065.1 Myxococcales bacterium
TCGCCCGGCGGACGCCGTCGGCGCGGACGCGGTCCGCGCCGCCCGCCGCCCGACGGCCGAGCAGCAGCGCCGCCACCGAAACCACAAGCCCCGCGATAAAGCCGCGCCGGGTCGGTTGCGCCGCTTTCTCCATGTTCACCTCCAGACCCCATGAATCGCCTGCCCGCACGCGGCGCATTTCCCGTCCGTCAGGTTCGACTCCAGAATGCGGAACCCCTGACGGCGGATCACCGCCTTCTTGCAGTTCGGGCAGTACGTGTGAGCGAAACGATCGTCGGGCAGATTGCCGACGTAAACGTAATGCAGGCCCTCGGCGACGGCGATCTCGGCCGCTTCGACGAGCGTCCCGTGCGGCGTGGGCGGCAGCGCCGTAAGGCGGTATTGCGGCTGAAAGCGCGAGAGGTGCAGCGGCGTGTCGGGGCCGAGCGTCGTCTTGATCCACTGGCACATCTCGCGGATCATACCCATGTCGTCGTTGAGCGTGGGCACGATCAGCGTCGTGATCTCGACGAGCACGCCGCGTTTGGTCATGATTTCCAGGGTGCGGAGGACCGGGGCCAGGGTCGCGGCGCAGACCTCGCGATAGTAGCGGTCCGAGAACGACTTGAGATCGACGTTGGCGGCGTCGGCGACGGCGCACAACTCCTCCAGCGGCTCGGGTTCGATGTAGCCCGCCGTGACCAGGACGTTCTTCAGCCCGCGCCGCCGGGCCAGGGCCGAGGTGTCGTACGTATACTCGAAATAGATGATCGGCTCGGTGTAGGTATAGGCGATCGACGGGCAGCGGTTGTCGATCGCCGTCTGGACGATCTGCTCCGGCGAGAAAGCTTCGTTTTCCGCGTCCTCCGGATCGGTCTGGGAGATGCGCCAGTTCTGGCAGAAGGCGCAGTGCAGGTTGCAGCCGGCGGCGGCGATGGAGAAAATCGGCGTGCCCGGCAGAAAATGGTGCAGCGGCTTTTTTTCGATCGGGTCGATGTGCAGGGCGCAGGGCTTGCCGTAGACGAGCGTCGTGAACTGGCCGTCGAGGTTGACGCGCGCCCGGCAGTCGCCGCGCTCGCCCGGCGCAAGCTTGCAGCGCTTCGGGCAGAGCCGGCATTCGATGATGGCGTTCGCGGCCGTCATGACCTCAATCCTCGAATGGCTTGACGTGCCGCGCCGGCTGACGCGACAGTTTGCCCTGATCGATCTGCTCGAGGATGCGGGCGCGGTCGAAGCTGCGATTCGCCGGACGCGCCGCGCCGACCTCCAACGCGTTGTAGGCCGCCACGCCGAAGACGCCGGCGAGCATCAGCGCCGCGAGGAGCAGAGCGATTCCATTATGCCACGCGCGGCTCATCGTCCACCTCGAATAAATCGGGGGCTTTGGCGCCGGTCCGGCGCGTCGCGTGCGCGCGGGCGGGCAGCGCCAGCTCCAGGCAGGCCCCCGTGGGACAGAACAGCCGGCACCAGGCCCGCCGCCACAGCGCTCCGGAGACGAGCGCCGCGCCGGCGAAAGCGGCGAGCGGCCAGGGCGTCGTCGTCGTGAACGGCGCTCCGAAAGGTTCGATCGTCGCCGCCCATTCCCAGCCGAAACCGGCGGCGAGCGCGACGGCGGCGAACAGCAGCGCCCAGCGTATGCGTTCCAGGCGGCGCAACAGGCCGGCCGACGGCGACAGACGCCACGGGACCAGCCGGTACGACACTTCCTGCAACGCCCCGAAGGGACAGAGTCGAGCGCAGTAAACGCCTTTGCCGAAAAGAGCGAAGCCGAGCGCGACAGCGAACAAGAGCAGCGGTTCGAGTTTCCGGCCGCCTGGCAGGGTCAGGTCCAGAAGGTCAACGACCTGCGGCAGAGCCGCCGAAACGTTGAGCGCGAAACCGAAAACGGCGATCGACGCGCCATAGGCCGCCCAGCGCAGGGCGGCGCGGCGCGAGTAGAACGAGGCGAGGCCCAACGCCAGCGCCGCCGCGAACAGCGCAAGGTGGAGCGGATCGAGATCGAAGCGCGGCGGAGACGGGGGCGCGGCGACGTCGAGTCCGTAACGGCGGCGCGCGACAAGCTTCGCCGCGGCGAGAATGTCCTGTTTGGCCGCCTCGCAGGTGACGGTTGCGCCGCTGACGGCGTCGATCCCCGCGCCGTCGTCGGCGGCGTTCAGCCCGACCAGCCGCTCGAAGTAGCCTTCGGCCGCCGCCGCCCGCCAGTAAGCCGGCGACTCCCGATGCGCAAGCGGACGCACGGAGGCGATCGCGCCGTCTTTTGCGATACCGACGAGGAAATCCATCTCGCCGCCGAAGCCGCGCACGACGGGATCAAGCCGGTCCGTCTCGGCGGCGCAGCCCAATTCGCCCGCCGCGTCCAGCACCGGCCGGCAGGCGACGTCCCCCGACGCCTCGCCGAGCCCCGCGCCGCCGGGGACGGCGGCGAGCAGCATCTCGTCCGTCGGGCGATGCTCCGCTTCCCGGGCAAGGCGGTGGACCTTGCCCGCCGCGGCGGACACGAGCGCAACGGCGATCAGCAGGATGGGCCACGACACGCGCATGACAAGGACTCCGTTCGTTCCCCTGATTGTAGAGTGTCGAGGCGGACTGTCAAGGCGCTCGGGCGCGCGTCCTCCCGTTGCGCCGCGATTGACAGGCGAAGGCGGTTCGCGTACACCGGATCTGCCTGTGTTGTCGATGGAGGACGCGGCTAATGGCTTTCAAAATCACCGAGGAATGCATCTTCTGCGGGGCCTGCGCCCCCGAGTGCCCCAATGAGGCGATCCACGAGGGTGACGGCATTTACGTCATCGACCCCTCGCTGTGCACCGAGTGCGTGGGTTTCTTCGACGAGCCGCAATGCTTCTCCGTCTGCCCCGTCGCCGCGCCCTGCGCCGATTCGGACTACGTCGAGGCGGAAGCGGAACTGATCGCCCGCGCCCGCGCGCTTCATCCCGAGCAGAATTTTCCCGCTGATTTTCCGAGCCGGTTTCGGAAATAGCCAGATCGACCGCATAAAACGCCGCCGGGCGGACTCAGGGTCCGCCCGGCGTGAATCTCTTCGCGTCGCCCTTGCTCAGTAATTCTTTTCCATCACCACTTCGTCGCCGATCCGCAGATCCAAAAGACTGCGGGTGACCAGGGCCGTGCTGGTGTTCGAACCGGCCGAAAGGACGATCAGTTCGCCGATTTTCTCGTACGGCATGTCGTCGGTGTCGAAGCCGTCGTCCCAGCCCGTGGGGTCGCCGCGGCGGATGACGAACATGCGGTTGCCTTCCTCGACGCCCTGGGAGATGCCCTTGTCCAGGTAAACGACCAGGTGCTCGGCCAAAAGGCCGTGGTCCTCCATCAGATCGACGACGTAGCCGCGCAGGTTGACCTTGTTGCGCGTCGGCCGGATGTCCTTCACCGGCGACTTCCACGGGCGGACGAGGTCGCCGCGCTCGATCGCGTCGTAGTTCTGCGTGATCTGCGCCGTCACGACCTTGTTCGTCACGCGCTTGACCACGCACTGGCCGAGCACGCGCACGCGGTAGCCGAGGTCCTCGCCGGTGGCGGGATGCTCCACTTCGCCCTCGTGACGGAAAATCTGATAGGTCTGGCCGATGGAGAAGGTCGTCTGGTCTTCCGGCTCGATGTAAATTCTATCCTGTTCCGTAAGGAGGAACACGTCCTCCGGAGAGTTGGCGATATGGCCGGACGCCTTCAGTTCGTTTTTGGCGATGAAGCCGTCGCGGCGGAAGTTGAAGAAATTGTACTTCGAACTGGAGATGTCGGTGAGATACTGCTGGAGCTGGTAGCGGCCGCCCTCCGCGACCTTGCCCCACGAGCCCTCATCGATGATCTCCGGCACGCTGCCCAGCTCGTCCTGGCCCGCGCTTTCGCCTTGCGGCGCCTCTTCGCCCGGCGCGGACACCATCGCGCCTCGCATCCCCGCCGGCTGGAAATAGATGATGTTGCCGGGGTAGATCCAGTGCGGATTTTCGATCTGCGGATTCATCGCCCACACCTTCTGCCAGTACCAGGGGTTGCCCAGGATGCGGCCGGAGATGTCCCAGAGCGTGTCGCCCGACTGGACAACGTACTGCTCCGCGGCCTCGCCCTGCATCGGCAGATCCTCGGCGGTTCCTTCTCCGCCGACGTCGTCGGCGGGAGCCGCTTCGGCGGGAGCCGGCGCGCCGCCGCCTTCCTCCGGAAGGTCGTACTGATCCAGCGCTTCCTGCGCCGCCGCCGGAATGGCCAGCGCCATGAGGCCCGCCACGATGAAGGTCGCATTCGCTTTCATGCCGTGCTCTCCTTACGGTTTGGCGGCCGCGTCCGGCGCGGATTGGGATTCGCCGCGCACGAGTTTCGCGCTGTCGCTCGCCGGAAACGTTTCCAACAGTTCCCGCCAGGCCTTGTCGGCCGCCGCCTGGTCGCCAAGCTGCTTGTGGCTCAAACCCAGATAATAGAGGGCGTCCGCGCGTTTGTTGGATTGCGGATACCGCTCCAGTTTCTCGAATTCCCCGATCGCCAGAGCGTATTCGCTCTGTTCGTAAAAACACACGCCCATCCAGAAAGTGGCGTTGTCGGCGTAGCTCGTCTTTCCGTGCTTGACGACGAACTGTCCGAAAGCGGCCACCGCCTCGGCATAGCGTCCGGCGCGGTACAACTCCAGGGCGGCTTCGTATTCCCGCAACAAATCGCCTTTCGCGTCGGCGCGGGCGGCGTCTTTCCCTCCGGAGGATCCGGAGAGGTTCCAGTTGGAAATGAGCTTCGGCGGAGGCTGCCCCTTTGAATCGGTTGTAACGGTTTCGCCTTGGGAAGTCAACGTTTCCGACCCCGCCGCCGGCGTCCTTGCGCCCGGGACGAGTTTCACCACCTTGAGGTCTTTCGTTTCGTCGGGCGCCGTCGATTCCGCGCCTTCCTGGCTCACTCGATCCTCCAGAATATAGAGCCGGTTGTTCATTTCCTCAAAGCGGACGTTCTGGTCGGCCACCTTGCGGTTGAGGTCGGCCAGTTGGATCCGCATGTCGCGCAACTCGGCGGAGAAACGATCCTCCTGGTTGCAGGCGGCAAGAGTCGTTGCGGCGGCAAACGCCGCCCAAAACAACGGAAGCCCGGTTTTCCTTATCCGCCCGCGGTTTTTCATAGAGACACACGTACCTAAATTATACAAAATTTATGTTAATTATACCCTTCTCGACGTCGGGGTCAAGGGAAATCCAACCTTCTGTGTCCGATCTTCGCGTTCGCGCTTTTCCCAGTTTTTTTGCGTGTTATGACACCCATGTCGCGCCAATGGCGTTTTTCGCCTTTTTCTTTACAATTGCAACGCCGTTGGGATAGCATCGGCCGACAGAGGTAGGACATTCCTTTCAGTCTAATCGTGGCGCCACGGGAATGATAGGCCAAAAGGTCGAGAAGTACCAGGTGGTGGAGGAGATCGGTCAAGGCGGCATGGCCGTCGTGTACCGCGCCCGCGACACCAAACTGGAACGCGACGTGGCGATCAAGATCCTCCACCCCCATCTGGTCCGCCAGCCGGAGGCGGTGCGGCGCTTTCATCGCGAGGCCGTCACCGTCGCCAAGCTGCATCACCCGAACATCATCGAAATCTACGATTACTCCGGCGAAAACTCGCCCGTGCATTTCATCGCCACCGAGTTGATCGACGGCGTGACCTTGAACGCCTTCGTCGAACGGCACGGCGCTCTGCCCTGCGAGTTGGCGGCCTGCATCGGGCGCGAATTGTGCCTGGCCTTGAAACACGCCCACGACCTGGGCATCGTGCACCGCGACCTGAAACCGGAAAACGTCATGATCCGCCGCGACGGCAAACTGAAGCTGATGGATTTCGGCATCGCCCGCGCCCTGGAGGTATCGACGTTGACGATGACCGGCGCGATTTTGGGCTCGCCGGCCTTCATGTCGCCCGACCACCTTTCGGGCCGCAAGGTGGACATCCGCTCCGACCTCTTTTCGCTGGGCAGCATTCTCTATTACATGGCCACGGCGCGCTTTCCCTTCGACGGCCGCAACCCGCATGAGATTCTCAAACGCGTGGCCGAGGGCGACTATCCGCCGCCGCAGGAAGCCAACGGCGCGATTTCCAACCGTTTCGCGCGGATTCTGGAAAAGCTGCTGCAAGTCGATCCGGCCGATCGGCACCCCGATTCCAAGGCGCTCTGCCGCGATCTGGAAGGCGTGATCGCCGAGGCCGGCATCGAGAATCCCGACGAAGAAACCTATCGCCTGCTCGCCGACCCCGCCCGACGTCTGGCGGAATTCATCGCCCGCCTGAAGGCCCGGCTCGAACGTCAGGCGCAGGAGGCGATCCGCCGCCGTCCGGCGGCGGCGATGGAAATCTACAACCGCCTGCTGGCCATGGAGCCCGAGCATCCGGAAGCCAATCGGCAGGTGCAGATCCTCGCCGGGCGGCTCAAGCGCCAGGAACGGCTGCGCCGGGCGACGCGCTTCGCCGTTGCGGCGCTTTTGCTCGCGGCGGCGGCGTGGACGGCCTATTACGTGTTCAAGGCGTTCAGGCCCCCGCCGGCGACGATTGAGGAGGCGCGCGCCGAGATGCGCCAGGACGGACCGCTGTGGTCGGAGCCGCCGGAGCAGAGCGAACCGCCGGCCGACGAAATGCGTCTGCCGGCGACGCCGAGCGACGTCGTCCGCCCCGCGCCGCCGAAGCCCACGCTGCCGCGCGCCGAGCGCTTGACCGAACTGGAAGGACGTCGCCAAACGCCGCCGCCGGCCGACGGCGTTCCGCCGAAAGAAGCTTTCGGCGCGCTGCAGGTGCACACCGTCCCCTGGGCCGACATCTTCGTCGATGGCATCTACGTGGGCCGTTATCCGACGGAGATCAATCCCCAGTCGATGCGGCTGAAAGCCGGCAAGCACGAGATCCGCCTGGAAAATCCCGGTTTCGAGCCGCACGTTCAGACGGTCGTCGTCGATCGCCCGGATCAGAAAGTCGTCGTCCGCGAACGGCTCCGGATGCGGCCGGCGCTTTTGGACTTGAAGAACGATCAGGATGCGCTCGTCTTCATCGGCGGCGAGTTTTACGGCCGCACGCCGGTCAAGAAGCCGATCGAGGTGCGCTGGTCGGAGCAGGAGTCGAAGAAGACGCTGCTGGTCAACCTGAACAAGGAAGGCTACGCGCCTTTCAATCAATTCGTGACTCTCGAGGCGGGGCAGCGGAAAGCGCTGGCCGTGCAGCTCCGCAAGAAATAATAGAGGGCGATGAAACGGCTGTCCGGTCGATTGTTGGCGTTGATCGCGGCGGGGTGTCTGACCGCTTCAGGGGCGGCTTACGCCGCCAGGACGCCCGCGCCGGAGGGCGACGCCCCCGCGGCGGCGGCCGTCGAGACGCCGAAAACGGAGGGCGCGACGCCGAGTCCCTCGCCCCCGCCGCTGCCGGAAAACGCCAGCGGGGCGGACATCCTCATGCTCGGCAAGAACCTTTACGATTACGGCGACTACCCGGAGATGGTGCGCATCCTCGAATTGGGATTGGAGAAAAGCCTTTTCTCGTCCGACGAGGAGGCGGAAGTCCATCAGATGCTCGGCATCGGCCATTTCATTCTGCAGAACCGCCCCAAGGCGCGCGAGCATTTCCTGCAGTTGCTGACCGGCGAGCCGACCTATCAGCTCGATCCGATCTTCGTGCCGCCGATCATCATCGAATACTTCGAATCGCTGCGCGAGGAGAACCGCGAACTGTTGGCGGCGATTCTCGCCCAGCGGCGCGGCGAGCAGCAGGCGGAACCGCCCGAGGGCGAGCTGCTGCGCGAGAAGAACCCCTATTTCGTCAATTTCATCCCCTTCGGGGCGGGCCAGTTCCAGAACGGCGAACCGATCAAGGGCACGCTGTTTCTCACCGGCGAAATCGTGGCATTGGGGCTCAACGCGGCGGGCTATTTCGTGTCGCGCGAGTTCGCCGGCGACGACGGCTACTACACGTCCGGCAACGCCGAACAGGCGCGGCAGTGGCGGATCGTCCAGTACGCCGGTCTGGGGGCGCTGGGCGCGCTCGTCATCGGCGGGGTGATCGATGCGATCCTGAATTACAAGGAATACAACGAGATCGTCGTCGAACCGCCGGCGGCGAACGAAGAAAAGAAAACGGCGGGCGACGAGGGCAAGCCTAAAGTGGACGTCCCGTCGCTGCGAGTGGATTTTTAGTCTCCGGCGGACGCGCCGCGGACCGGACAAGGAGGAGACGATGCCGACTTTGAACTTCATCCACAGCGTGGCCAACACGCCGCAGACGGTGCGGCTGTTCAAGAAGATCACCACCCTGGGCCGCGACAACACCAACGACATTCCGATTCCGCATCCGTCGGTCGATGCGAACCACGCCTACCTGGTTTTCGACGGCAAGCACTACACCCTCTCGGGCGTGAGCAAAAAAAGCGTCGTGCAGGTCAACGGCCGCAAGGACAAGACCTTCGTGCTGGCCCACAAGGACGTGATCACGCTGGGCGAAGTGAACCTCACCTTCGATCTTTTCGACGAAGCCTGGACCTCCGACGACAAGCGGGTGCGCACGGAGATCGAGTCCTACCGCAAACTGCACCAGCTCACCGAGAAACTGATGAGCGCCGCCACCATCGAGGAGCTTCTGAATCTGCTGATCGACGCGGTGATCGAAGTGACCGGCGCGGACAACGGCTTTCTGATCCTGCGGCGCGAAAACCAGGAACTCGATTTCACCGTCGCCCGCAATCTGAACCGCGAAACGATCGGCAACGCCATCAACTACGTCTCCGACACGATCATCTCGCGCGTCATTCAGACGCGCCGGCCGGTGATCGTCTCCGACGCCCTGAACGACGAGCAGTTCAAAAGCTCCGCGAGCGTGCTGAACCTCAAGCTTTCCTCGGTGATGTGCGTGCCCCTGATCGCGCGCGGCAGCCTCCTGGGCATCATCTACGTCGGCAACAACAACGTCATCAACCTCTTCACCCCCGACAAGCTGCAGTTGATGGAGATCTTCGCCGGCCAGGCGTCGCTTCTGATCCAGAACGCGCTTTTGCTCAACGAACTCCAGGTGGACAAGCAGAGCCTGAAGGAGCAGATCGAGCAGATGCGCTACGGCTCGATGGTCGGCGCCTCGGAAAGCATGCGCGAGGTGTTTCGCAAGATCGAGAAGGTGGCCGGCATCGACGTGCCCGTGCTGATCCAGGGCGAAACCGGAACCGGCAAGGAGCTGGTGGCCCGCGAGATCCACCTCAAGTCGTCGCGGCGCAACGGACCGTTCGTCGTCATCAACTGCGGCGCGATCCCGCGCGAGCTGTTGGAAAGCGAAATGTTCGGCCATCTGCGCGGCTCCTTCACCGGCGCGGTGGCCAACAAGATCGGCAAATTCAAGGCGGCCAACGGCGGCACGCTGTTTCTGGACGAGATCGGCGACATGCCGCTGGAACTGCAGGTGAAAATCCTGCGGGCGCTGGAGGAGCATAAAATAGTTCCCGTCGGCGATACGCGGCTGGAGGCGGTGGACATCCGCGTCATCGCGGCGACCAATATCCCCCTGGAGCGCGCCGCCAAGGAGGGCGCGTTCCGCGAGGATCTCTTTTACCGGCTCAACGTCATCACCATCTGGCTGCCGCCGCTGCGCGACCGTCGCGACGACGTGACGCTGATCGCCAAGTATTTCCTGGCCCGCTACGCCAAGGAATACGAACGGCGCATCAAGGGTTTCTCGCCGCGCTCGCTGGAGGCGATCCTCAACCACGAATGGCCGGGCAACGTCCGCGAGGTGGAAAATCGCATCAAGAAGGCGGTGATCATGGCCGACCGCAACCTCATCGAGCCGGAAGACCTGGATCTCTCCGCCGCCGAACTGCAGTCGATCAAGCCCCTGGCCGAGGCGCGCGAGGAGTTCCAGATGGAGTACATCCGCGAAGCCCTGCGCCGCAACGGCGGCAACCGCACCAAGACGGCGCAGGTGCTGGACGTCGATCCGCGCACGATCTTCCGCTACCTGGAGAAGATGACGGAAGAGGAAGTATGACGGAAATGTCAGAAATGACGGGGATTTTTGCCAAAAGCAGGAAAAGGCCGAGAGGAAAAACGCCTCTCTGCCGTTTGAAAACGGGGCGAGGGCGTCCGATCGGTTGGACCGCCGGGAAACATGCCGTGGTCCCGTTTTTGCGCTAAACGATTGAATTTATTTGACGATGAAAGGATCGAGGGCGTGCGCAGACGGCGCGCCGACAATGTGAACGCGGCCTCTGGCGGCTTGTTGCGGGCGGTTGGCGCCGCGTTTGCTAAGTATTTGACGTGGCCGTGGCTTGCGGCGATGGCGGTCTGCCTTGGGGCCTGCGTGGTGCCGCAGGACATCCGCGAGCGGCCGCCGGCGGACACCGACGCCGGCGAAGAAGAGGAGTACGAGTATTGGCCGGTCATCACCAATCCCAATCCCGCCCCCGGGCTGGTGAAGGTGCCGGCCGAGGTGGATTCGTTCCCGTTCATCATCAACTCGCTGCTTCCTCCCGACGAGAACGATTCCCTGCGCCGGAACGATTTGGAGATCCGATGGTTCCTCGATTTCGAAAGCAATCCGACGATCCTGCGCACCGATACGCTGGATTCGGAGCAGATCTACCGGCTCGATCCGAATGTGCTCGACCCGCCGGACGATCTGCATATTCTGGAAGTGATCGTCTCGGATTTGGGCTTTGTGGGCGGGGACGACCCGAAAGAGACGCCGCCCAACGCCCATACGTACACGGTGGTGTGGGCGATCCAAATCCAAAGCATCGAGGCGCCGTAAGCGACGTTAACGACGATGAAACGAAACGGTAGTACAAACATTCACTGTCGGTTAGGCGGTCTGCTGGCGCGGATCGTCCTGGCCGGAGCGCTGATTTTTTCCGGCTGCGCCAACGACAGCCTGGCAAGCAACGCGGATTTTACGCCCACTCCCGACGGCGACGCGGAGGCAGACGGCGAAATGGAGGGCGATGCCTCCGGCCGGGTGGCCATAGAATTGATCCCGCCGGCCGATACGGGCTATCTCACCCAACAGCTGCTGATCGACAATCTCGCCGACTTCGACGGCCGGATCGTGTTGCGGCGCGCCTACTCCTACACCGGCGAAGTGCAGGGGCCGGACGGCAAGGCCGCCGAAGCGTCGCTCTCTTTCGCCCTCGCCGATCGGGAGGAAGTCATTCCCAGCCATCCTCTGGCGCGGACCATCGTCGCCACCAGCGAACCCCAGGGACGCGACGGCAAGGCGGAGTTCGTGGCCAGACTCCTGCCGGGCGTTTACACGGCCTACGTTTTCCCCAGGGACGAGAAACTCGCGCCGCCGATCGTTCTGCACGACGAACTGGAAATCGTCGAGGACAGCTTCCGCATCTTCCGTTTCGAGGACGGCATCGCCGTCAACGGCATCCTCTCCTACGCCGACGGCCTGCCGGTGAAGGACGCGCGGGTGTCGGCGTACGACAGCGAGGTCTACAAACGCAGCAGCGTCGCGCTCACCAACCATCTCGGGCAGTTCACGCTCTTGTTCTCGCGGCTGGACGGCATCTACGACGTCGTCGTCGAGGCGAGCGAATACAATCCCTTCGTGCCGCGCCTCGCGACCTCCAAGGCGGCGCGCGTCATCGGCGGCCAGCTCATCTGGCTCAATCCGGTCGATGACGAGGACAACCTTCTTCTCCAGTTCCAGGCGTACAGCCAGGCCACCTGTCTTTTGTCCGGCATCGTCTACGGCGAAACGCCGGAGGGCGGCGACCCGCAGCCCGTGGCTTCCGCCAAGCTCAGTTTCAGCGCGACGAAAATCGGCGGCGGAAGCTTCGGGGCGACGGCCGTGGCCGACGAGGCGGGACGCTACTCGGTGGAACTCATCCGCACCGAGCTTGACGTCGCCGCCGACAATTACCAGGTGAGAGTCCAGCCGCCCGTGGAAAGCGACAGCGCCAGCGCCCAAGAATTCGGTCTGGAGTGCTCCTCGGAGACGGCCGGCCGCAATTTCCAGCTTCCGGCGCGCATCGCCGTGGCCGGCGCGGTGACGGACGATTCGGGCGAGCCCATTTCCGGCGTGGAGGTGCAGGCCCACCGCAGGCCCGCCGACCCGGAGGCGATCGCCTACGTGAAGTCGGTGTTCACGGACGAGGAAGGGCTTTTCAGGCTGACGATCGACGCCGGGCTGCACGATTTCGTCTTTCTGCCGCCGGCCGGCAGCGACCTCGCCCGAGCCGCCCTGCGCGACATCGAAACGACGACCGGTGGAACGGTCGATCAGACGCTTCACGCGGGAAAACGCTTCATCGGCGAGGTCGTCGATCCCGACGGCAACCCCATGCCGTGGGTGTACCTGGAAATCTACCGCCTGCGTCCGTCCTCGGGGACGGCCGAGTCCATCGGCTGGGGCGCCAGCGACGAAAGCGGGCAGTTCCAGGTGATGATTCCCTGATACCGCGACCCCTCCGCCTCCATCCGAATCCGTTTTCTGCCGTTTTAAGCTGTAAATTCAGGCTGTTGCACGGAGGAAGGACATCCGTCCCCGCTTTCCCCGGCAGAAAAAAACATCGCAAAATCAAGCATTTTACCGGTCGATGGGCAGGTCCGCCGGGACCTTCTGCGTCCGGCGAATCGTGGAATCTGCTCGGAGCATGTCTCCCGGATCGCTCCGTTCGGCGAAAAAAGGATTTCGCGATGAAAAGATAATTGACCAAAGAGCGTTAATCTGGCATGAATTCCTCATTGAATACCATGATGTAAAAACCGGTCCCCATCCATAAAAGGCGATCGGGTGGACGGCTTTCTGATCGAATGACGTAAAACGCGCGAGTGGCGCGGATTATTCGAACAATCGGTTTCCTTCCAAAAAGGCGGAAAAGGAACAAGACGCATGCCCACCTCCAATCTCGCCGACCTAGTGGACCCCAATTTTCCTTTGTATTGCTACACGCTCGAAAAACTCACGCCGGTTTACGACCAGGCGAACGGCAAGAAAACCGTCGCCAAACTTTTTATGGGCGAGTGGGTAAAACTCAGACTGAAAAAGAATGAAGCCCCGCCTTCCGAGGGTCGGGCGCCCGTGCTGTATCGAGGCGGCCAGGGGTACGTGGACGTAAGCGCGCTAAGCCGCCGGAGGACCTTGGAAATCTTCTTCATCGACGTCGGCGTGGGCGACTCCATCCTCATTCAGACCCCGGACGACCGCCGCGTGCTCATCGACGGCGGACAGACGAGCGACGCCTACGATTTCATCAGGAACAAGTACCGGCTGGACAAGCCCGATCATTACGTCGATTTCGAAGCCGTCATCGCCACCCACTGCGACATGGATCACGCCAAAGGGCTGATCGACATCCTCACGGACAAGCGCATCGCCGTCAAACGGGTGTTCCACAACGGCCTGTTCAAGCGCAACGACGACGGCATCGGCCGCGTCCAGAACGGCCGCGCCTTCGAGCTTCTCGACGCGCCCGGCGCCAAAACCAGGCCGCCGCTCGCGCCGTTGATGAAAAAATTCGTCGAGGCGGTCGGCGCGGCGAAGCGCAACCTGCCGGCCGTGGCGAAAAAAATGAAAAAAATCGAGCGCTGGCGCGGGCGGTTCGAGATGCCCGAGGAAGGCTTCACCTTCCGCCGGTTGGACGCCGCCGAAAAGTTCCTGCCGCCCTTCGACGATACGAACCGCCATCTCATCATCGAGGTTCTCTGGCCGCGAGCGACCCTCTCCGGCGGCGAGCCGTCCTACAAGTATTACCGGGACGTGGGCAAGACCGTGAACGGCAACTCCATCGTGCTGCGGGTGGTTCACGGCCGCAACCGCATTCTGCTGACGGGCGACCTCAACGCGGCGTCCATGGGCGACCTCGTCGCCATCTGCCCCGGCGGAGTGGAGGCCGAGGTCTACAAGGCCGCTCACCACGGCAGCCAGGACTTCACGGCGGACTTCGTCCGGGCCGTCAAGGCGAACGCCGCCGTCATTTCCTCGGGCGACGACAAGAACGACCAGCACGGCCATCCGCGCGCCGTGCTCTTGGGTTCGATCACACGCCACTCGCGTTGCGAGAAGCCGGCCGTATTCTGCACCGAGCTGGCCGCCTGTTTTCAAAAATTGAGCGCCAAAGAAAGAAAATCCTTTCAAAGCAACCAGTTATATGAGCGCACGATCCGCGGCGTGGTGCATCTCCGCAGCGATCGGGAGCGGCTGTATCTCGGGACGGTCCACGGAATTCGCGAAGCGGCGGATCCGCTGGCCAACGTCAATTGGAAGTGGGACGTCTGGCCCGACGACTGACAACCCAGCCGAGCCGAAAAAATTAATCGCCTCAGCCCCTTGCATTTCCTGGAAAACCGCTTATTTTGAGGAGCGGTTTCGAGAGAACGCCAGCGTCAACAGGACGTATCAAACAGTAAGTAAGGGAATTTCAAGGTCTTATCGAATTATCGGGACCTTGTTTGCAGACCAGAGAAGAAAGGAGCCACACATGAAGCTTCGACCGTTGAATGACCGGATTATCGTCAAGCGTCTGGAAGAAGAGGAGCGCACGGCCGGGGGGCTGATCATCCCCGACTCGGCGAAGGAAAAACCGATCCAGGGCAAGGTGCTTGCCATCGGCAAGGGCCGTCTCCTGGAGGATGGCAATCGCGTCGCCATGGATGTCAAGATCGGCGACGTCGTCCTGTTCGGCAAGTACGGCGGCACGGAAGTGAAGCACAAGGAGGAGGAGCTGTTGATCCTGCGCGAGGACGACGTGCTGGCGATCGTGGAGAAGTAACCCCCCGTACTTCGGGATTGCAAAGGGAAAAGGAGAATTTCCATGGCGAAAATGATCATTTTCGACGAGAAGGCCCGGCAGAAGATCCTCTCCGGCGTCAACCAGCTCGCCGACGCGGTGAAAGTCACGCTCGGTCCCAAGGGCCGCAACGTCATCATCGACAAGTCCTTCGGCTCTCCCACCGTCACCAAGGACGGCGTTTCGGTGGCCAAGGAAATCGATCTGGAAGACAAGTTCGAGAATATGGGCGCGCAGATGGTGAAGGAGGTGGCTTCGAAGACCTCCGACGTCGCCGGCGACGGCACCACCACGGCGACGGTCCTCGCCCAGGCGATCTATCGCGAGGGCATCAAGAGCATCGTCGCCGGCCACCCGGCGATCGAAATCAAGCGCGGCATCGACAAAGCCACGGAAGCGGTCGTCGATTCGATCAAGAAGCTTTCCAAGGCTACGAAAGACCATAAGGAAATCGCCCAGGTGGGCATGATCTCGGCCAACAACGACGAGACCATCGGCCACATCATCGCCGAGGCGATGGAGAAAGTGGGCAAGGAAGGCGTCATCACCGTCGAGGAAGCCAAAACCCTCGAGACGACGCTCGACGTGGTCGAAGGCATGCAGTTCGACCGCGGCTACATCTCGCCCTACTTCATCACCGACGCCGAACGCATGGAGGCGGTGCTGCAGAACCCCTTCATCCTGCTTTACGACAAGAAGATCTCCACCATGCGCGACCTCCTGCCGATCCTGGAGCAGGTGGCGAAGATGGGCAAACCGCTGGTGATCGTCTCCGAGGACATCGAAGGCGAGGCGCTGGCGACGCTCGTCGTCAACAAGCTGCGCGGCATCCTGAACGTCGTCGCGATCAAGGCCCCCGGCTTCGGCGACCGCCGCAAGGCGATGCTGGAAGACATCGCCATCCTCACCGGCGGCACGGTGATCTCCGAGGAAGTGGGCCTGAAGCTGGAGAGCATGAGCGTCAACGACCTCGGCAAGGCCGGGCGCGTCTCCGTGACCAAGGAAAACACGACGATCGTCGATGGCGCGGGCAAGAAGGACGCGATCCAGGGACGCGTCAAGCAGATCC
>QZKR01000077.1 GCA_003598065.1 Myxococcales bacterium
TCACGCCGATCGCGATGGAGAAGGAGCTTCGCTTCGCCATTCGCGAGGGCGGCCGGACCGTCGGCGCCGGCGTCGTCCACGACATCATCGAATAAGCGCTTCTCCGGCGAGTTGAAGGAGCAGTTCCATGGCCAAGAGCAACCGGAGCAAAGTGATCCTGCAGTGCGAGGGCTCCACCTATCGTTACCACGTAACGAAGAACAAAAAGACGACGCCCGACAAACTGCAGTTCAAGAAATACGACCCGATCCAGCGCAAGCACGTCGTGTTCACGGAGAAGAAGTGAGGCGGGATCTGGGTTAGGCCAGTAGTTCAATGGCAGAATACCGGACTCCAAATCCGGGGGTTGAAGGTTCGAGTCCTTCCTGGCCTGCCAACCCTCCGAGGCGCTAGATCGATACAGACGGAGAGGATCAATGTCCTCAATTATGCGATGGATGATTCTGAGTTTCTTCGGCGCGGCGGTGGCGGCGGCTTACGTGCTTGGCAGGCTTGCGCTCGGCATTCTCGATACGGCGGGCGTCGAAGGCCAGCTTTCCAAGTACCTGCCCACGGCCATCGGCATCCTGAGCGGCATCGCTACGTTTGTCGTGCTGTGGAAGCATCCGAAATCCTCGGAGTTTTCCCAGGACGTGATCAAGGAATTGAAAAAGGTTACGTGGCCGACGCTGATCGAGACGCGCGCATCAACGATCGTCGTCATCGTCATGACTATCATCATGTCGCTGATCTTCGGCCTCTTCGATTACATTTTCGCCGCACTGACGAATATTATCTATTCGTAAGCGCAAAGGCGAATCGACGTTTCGAGCCGACGGGACGAGGATGACGGAAAACGACGCCAAAATGAAATGGTACTTCGTGCATACCTATTCCGGGTATGAGCAGAAGGCCAAGCTCTCTCTCGAAGAAACCATTCGCAACCGCGGATTGCAGCAATACTTCGGTGAGATCCTCATCCCGACGGAGAGCGTGGTGGAAACGGTGAAGAACCAGAAGCGCACCAGCGCGCGAAAGTTCTTCCCCAGTTACATGCTGGTGGAGATGCAGCTCACCGAGGAGACCTGGCACTGCATCAAGGACACGCCGAAAATAACGGGTTTCGTCGGCAATTCGACCAACCCGCCGCCGGTGCCGGAGCATGAAATATCCCGGCTGAAACGGCAGATCGAGGATGGCGTGGCCAAGCCGAAGCCCAAGGTGAGCTTCGAGGAAGGCGAAACGGTGCGGGTCATGAACGGCCCGTTCAGCAACTTTACGGGGACGGTTGAAGAAGTCAAAGCCGACAAGGGCCGAGTGGTCGTGTCCGTTTCGATCTTCGGCCGGTCAACTCCCATAGAATTGGATTTCTCCCAGGTGGAGAAGGAATAACGGCGAGGTGCGGTCATGGCGAAGAAAGTCGTTGGTATGGTCAAATTGCAGATCGAGGCGGGCAAAGCGAATCCCTCTCCCCCGATCGGTCCGGCGCTGGGCCAGCACGGCGTGAACATCATGGACTTCTGCAAGCAGTACAACGCTCGCACGCAGAAGGAAGCCGGAATGGTCATTCCGGCGCTGATCACGATCTATGCGGATCGCAGCTTCTCCTTCGTCACCAAGACGCCGCCGGCCTCCGTGCTCATCGCCAAGGCGGCCAAAATCCAGAAGGGCTCTCCCGAACCCAACAAGAAGAAGGTCGGCAAGATCACCATGGCCCAGGTGAAAGAGATCGCCGAACTCAAGATGCGCGATCTGAACGCCTTCAATATCGATGCGGCGGCCAAGATCATCGAGGGTACGGCCCGCTCCATGGGCGTCGAGATCGCCTAGTCGCATCACCAACCCTTAAGCGGGAGGCGCGAAGCGCCGCTGGGACCGCAAGGAGATTTCCAATGGCGCATAGGGGAAAGCATTACCGATCGTCGCGGTCGAAGATCGATCCGACCCTCAAATACGACTTGGACGGGGGTATTACCCTGGTCAAAGAGGCGAACTACGCCAAATTCGACGAGTCCGTCGATGTGGCGATTCGGCTGGGCGTCAATCCGAAGCACTCGGATCAGATGGTGCGCGGCGCCGTGCTTCTGCCGCACGGCACGGGCAAGAGCGTTCGCGTTCTCGTCTTCGCCAAGGGCGACAAGGAAAACGAGGCCAAGGAAGCCGGCGCCGATTTCGTCGGCGGCGACGACCTGGCGGAAAAGATCAAAGGGGGATGGTTCGATTTCGATAAAGTCGTGGCGGCCCCCGACATGATGGGCGTCGTCGGCAAGATCGGCAAGATTCTCGGTCCTCGCGGTCTGATGCCGAACCCGAAAGTCGGCACCGTGACCCAGGACGTCGGCCGGACGGTGCGCGAGTTGAAGCAGGGCCGCATTGAATACCGCGTCGATAAAGCCGGCATCATCCATTGCCCCATCGGCCGGAAATCGTTCGCCACCGACCATCTCAAGGAAAACTTCCTTGAGTTGCTCAGTTTGATCATGAAAGCCCGTCCGTCCACGGTAAAAGGCGCCTACCTGAAAGGCGTGGCGGTCTCCACCACCATGGGGCCCGGCGTGCGCCTGGATGTCAACAGCCTGGCGGATCTGGTGCGGTAGAGGCTTTGTAAGAGGTCGATCGCGGCCCGATAAGGCGTCGCGTTTCAGTCAAAGACCGTGGGTGGGCAAGGACAGCCCTTAATTAAACGCCCACGCAGACGAGGGAACGGCCTTCCCTCCTTTCTTTGGCAAGGTTGGCTGCGTGACGCGCCAATCTGAAAAATCTTAATGAAAGGGGGTCACAGCGCATGAGGCTGGAACAAAAACAGGAGTTCGTCGAACGCTGGAAAACGGCGTTGGAGAACGCGAACGTGGTTGTCATGGCCAAGTACACCGGCATGACGGCCAACCAGATGAACACGTTGCGCGCGGAATGCCGGCAAGCCGGGGTTCAGATCGGCGTGGTGAAAAACACGCTCGTCCGCCGCGCGCTTCAAGGCGGACCGTTCGCGCCCTTGGCCGAGCGCTTCCAGGGACCGATAGCCCTCGCCTACGGCGAAAGCGAGCCATCGGCTCCGGCGAAAGTGCTGCTCAAGATCGCGAAAGAAAATCCGCATCTGCAAGTCGTCGCCGCGTGTCTCGACGGACAGGTGATCGAAGGGGCGGGTATTGAAGCCCTGTCGAAGATGCCCGGCCGCAATGAGCTGCGCGCGTCGCTGTTGGGATTGTTCAACAACGTCCCGACCGGATTCGTGCGCGTCCTCAATGCCGTTCCGGGCGGGCTGGTCAACGTACTTGCCGCTCGACAGCGCGACTTGGAAGCCGCGTGAGAGGCGGCGACACTGGCGTTCAGGTTTGAAGCGACATATCGCATTCCATAGAAAGAGGGAACTACCATGGCGATCACGAAAGAAGAAGTTAAGGATTTTCTTAGCAACATGAAGGTGATGGACCTGGCGGCGCTCATCAAAGAGCTTGAGTCGGCCTGGGGCGTGTCGGCGGCGGCGCCGGTCGCCTTTGCGGCGATGCCGGGCGCGGGTGGCGCGGAAGCCGCCGTCGTGGAAGAGAAGACCGATTTCACGGTCGTTCTGAAGAGCTTCGGCGAAAACAAGATCCAGGTCATCAAGGTCATCCGCCAGATCACCGGGCTGGGCCTCAAAGAGGCGAAAGACCTGGTGGAGGGCGTGCCGTCCAACGTCAAGGAAAGCATCAACAAGGACGACGCCGAGAACATCAAAAAGCAGCTTACCGAGGCCGGCGCCGAGGTCGAGCTGAAATAAATTGGACGGTCAACCGTTCCATACGGGAGACATGCAACTGGCCACCCGCCACCTCCCCCGGCGAAAGGGGGAGGTGTGCAGGCGGCCGGATTTTTGCATTTTGCCGGTTCTTTCCTAAAGTCCAAGACCGGGTGGCTCTCCACCCAAGGCCAGGCCGGAGACGGCCGCGCGAGGAAAAACGATGGCCTTTATTTCTCAGCGCAACACACGTTTCCGTAGGGATTTCGCCAAGATCGCTAAGATCATCGATCTCCCCAAGCTGATCGAGATTCAAAAGCGCTCCTATCAAAACTTCCTCCAACTCGATGTGTCCCCGGAGAAACGGGAAGCCATCGGCCTGGAGGCGGTGTTTAAGAGCATTTTCCCGATCAAAGATTTCAACGAAACCTCCAGCTTGGAGTATGTCAACTACACCCTGGACAAACCCAAATACGACGTGGACGAATGCCGCCAGCGCGGTATGACCTTCGCCGCGCCGATGAAAGTCCTCATCCGGCTGGTCGTCTGGGACAAAGACGAGGAATCGGGCACGCTGGCGATCCGCAACGTCAAGGAACAAGAAGTCTATTTCGGCGAAATTCCGCTGATGACGGTGAACGGCACGTTCATCATCAACGGCACGGAGCGCGTCATCGTCTCCCAGTTGCACCGCTCGCCGGGCGCGTTTTTCGACCACGACAAGGGCAAAACCCACAGTTCGGGCAAGGTGCTCTACTCGGCCCGAATCATCCCCTATCGCGGCAGCTGGCTCGATTTCGAGTTCGACCCCAAGGACCTGCTCTACGTCCGCATCGACCGCCGCCGCAAGTTGCCGGCGACCGTGCTGCTGCGCGCCCTCGGCCATTCCACCGAGGATCTTCTCGATTACTTCTACGAGAAGCAGACGATCGTGATGGAGAGCGGCAAAGCCATCCGCACCCTGTCCCTCGACCTGCTGGTCGGTCAGCGCGCCAGCCGCGAAATCCGCTCGCCCGACGGCGAGATCCTGGTGAAGAAGGGCAAAAAGGTCACGCGCGCCTCCGTCCGCAAAATGAAGCAGACGCAAATGACCTCCGTCTCGATCGACCAGGAAGACATCGTCGGGATGGTGGCGGTCAAGGACATCGTCGATCCCAAAACGGGCGAGGTGGTGGTCGAGGCCAACGGCGAGATCACCGAGGAACTGCTCGAAGAAATCCGCAGCCGCAAGATCAAGCAGTTCGACACGGTATTTATCGACAATACGACGGTCGGCCCGTACATGCACCGGACGCTGCAGGTCGATAAGATCCAGTCGCCCGACGAGGCGATCATGGAAATCTACCGCCGCATGCGCCCCGGCGATCCGCCGACCGAGGAAAGCGCCCGTCGGCTGTTCCACAACCTGTTCTTCAACGCCGAACGCTACGACCTCTCCCGCGTCGGCCGGCTGAAAATGAATTACAAATTCGGCCTCAACGAGCCGCTCGACAATACGACCCTCACGACTCGGGACATCATGGAGACGGTCAAGCATCTGATCGAGCTGCGCGACGGCCGGGGCATGATCGACGACATCGATCACCTGGGCAACCGCCGCGTCCGGGCCGTGGGCGAACTCTTGGAAAACCAGTACCGCATCGGTCTGGTGCGCATGGAGCGGGCGATCAAGGAGCGCATGACGCTGCAGGAAATCGACACGCTGATGCCGCACGACCTGGTCAATTCGAAGCCGGTCTCGGCGGTGGTGAAGGAGTTCTTCGGCTCGTCGCAGCTTTCGCAGTTCATGGATCAGACCAACCCGCTCTCCGAAGTGACGCACAAACGGCGTCTTTCGGCCCTCGGCCCCGGCGGTCTGACGCGCGAGCGCGCCGGCTTCGAAGTGCGCGACGTCCACGCCACGCATTACGGCCGCATCTGCCCGATCGAGACGCCGGAAGGTCCGAACATCGGTCTGATCGCTTCGCTTTCCACCTATGCCCGGGTCAACGAGTTCGGCTTCATCGAAACGCCCTACCGCAAAGCCAAAGACGGCCGCGTCACGGCCGACGTCGGCTACTACTCGGCCCTGGAGGAAGGCGACCTGCCGATCGCCCAGGCCAACACGCCGGTTTCCGGTCGGGGGCATTTCACCCAGGAATACATCTCCTGCCGTCAGGCCGGCGAGTTCGTCCTGAAGCGCGGCGAAGAAGTGGCGCTGATGGACGTGTCGCCCAACCAACTCGTGTCGGTCGCGGCCTCGCTGATTCCCTTCCTGGAGAACGACGACGCCAACCGCGCCCTGATGGGTTCGAACATGCAGCGCCAGGCGGTGCCCCTTCTGACGCCGAAAGCCCCGCTGGTCGGCACGGGCATCGAGCCGGTGGTGGCGCGCGACTCGGGCGTCACCTGCGTCGCCCGCCGGCCGGGCGTAGTGGACTCCGTGGACGCGACGCGCATCGTCGTGCGCGTCGATCCCAGTCATTCCGCGGAAGTGGAGACCACCCAGGTCGATATTTACACGCTTGTCAAATACCAGCGTTCGAACCAGAACACCTGCATCAACCAGGTGCCGATCGTCAAGAAAGGCGACATCGTCCGCGCCGGCGACGTCCTCGCCGACGGCCCGGCCACCGAAGCCGGCGAACTGGCGCTGGGCCAGAACGTGCTGGTCGCCTTCATGCCCTGGGGCGGTTACAACTTCGAGGATTCGATTCTCGTTTCCGAGCGGATGCTGATCGAGGACACCTTCACGTCCATCCACATCGAAGAGTTCGAGACCGTCGCCCGCGACACCAAACTGGGCAAGGAAGAGATCACCCGCGACATTCCGAACGTCGGCGACGAGGCGCTCAAGGATCTCGACGAGAGCGGCATCGTCCGCATCGGCGCGGAAACAAAGCCGGGCGACATCCTCGTGGGCAAGATCACGCCGAAGGGCGAGACGCAGCTTTCCCCCGAGGAGAAATTGCTTCGCGCCATCTTCGGCGAAAAGGCCGGCGACGTCCGCGACACGTCGCTGCGCGTTCCGCCGGGCGTCACCGGCATCGTCATCGACGCGCGCGTCTTCTCCCGCAAAGGCGTGGAAAAGGACGCCCGCTCGTCCGAGATCGAAGAGCAGGAGACCAACCGCCTGCTCAAAGACCAGAACGACCAGATCAAGATCGTTCAGGAATCCACCTACGCGCTCATCCGTCAGATGCTCGTCGGCAAAAAAGTGCGCAGCAACCTCGTCGCCGACAACGGCAAAGTGCTGCTGACCAAGGGCCAGAAAATCACCGCCGAGGCGGTCGAAGGCGTGGCCCGCAAGTATCTGGCGCAGGCGGAGCTGCAGAACGAGCCGGAACTCGAAGCGCGCATCGAAAAAATGATCGCCAACATGCAGACGGAAGTCGCGCGCATCAAGGAGCACTTCACCGACAAGATCAATCGCCTGAAGAAGGGCGACGAACTGGCCCCGGGCATCATCAAGATGGTCAAAGTCTACGTCGCCGTGAAACGCAAACTTTCCGTCGGCGACAAGATGGCCGGCCGTCACGGCAACAAGGGCGTCGTTTCGCGCGTCCTGCCCGTCGAGGACATGCCGTTCCTGCCCGACGGCCGCCCGGTGGACATCGTCTTGAACCCGCTTGGCGTCCCCTCGCGCATGAACGTCGGTCAGATTCTGGAGACGCATCTCGGCCTGGCCGCGCGCGGCATCGGCGAAATGCTCAACCGTTGGATCGACGTCAATCATCCGATGGACAAGGTCCGCGCCCGTCTCAAGGATCTCTACCGCTCGGCGGAACTGACCAAGCTGCTCGAAGACGCCTCGGACGAAACGGTGGCGGAATTCGTTCGCTCAATCCGCAACGGCGTCCATATGGCGAGCCCCGTCTTCGACGGCGCGCCGGAGACCGACATCCACTCCATCATGAAGGAAGTCGGCTATGAGGATTCCGGCCAGACGCTGCTTTACGACGGCCGGCGGGGCGAACGGTTCTACCAGGACGTCACGGTCGGCGTGCTTTACATGCTCAAGCTCCATCACCTCGTCGATGACAAGATCCATGCCCGTTCCATCGGCCCCTACTCGCTGGTCACTCAACAACCGTTGGGCGGCAAGGCGCAGTTCGGCGGGCAGCGCCTGGGCGAGATGGAAGTGTGGGCCATGGAAGCTTACGGAGCGGCCCACGCCTTGCAGGAATTCCTCACCGTGAAGTCCGACGACGTCATCGGACGCACCCGGATGTACGAGGCGATCGTCAAGGGCGAGCACGACATCGATCCCGGCGTGCCGGAATCGTTCAACGTGCTCATCAAGGAATTGCAGAGCCTCGGCCTGAACGTGGAGCTTCTTGAAGACAAGCCGCCTGTCGCCTGAACGGGCTGACGACGGCGAAGCCGAAAATGGTCCCTTAACTCAACCAAAGGAGTTGAGTCGTGCGTGAAATCCTCTCCTTCTTCGATAGGCCGACCGAACCGGTGAGGTTCACTTCGATCCGGATCTCCATGGCTTCGCCGGACAAAATTCACGAATGGTCGCACGGCGAAGTGAAGAAGCCGGAAACGATCAACTACCGCACGTTCAAGCCGGAGCGCGACGGTCTCTTCTGCGCCAAGATCTTCGGACCGGTGAAAGACTACGAGTGCATCTGCGGCAAGTACAAGCGCATGAAGCACCGCGGCGTCGTGTGCGACAAGTGCGGCGTCGAGGTCATCCAGTCCAAGGTGCGCCGCGAAAGGCTGGGCCATATCGATCTGGCCACGCCCGTCGCCCACATCTGGTTTTTGAAGTCCCTGCCCTCCCGCATCGGCAACCTGCTCGATCTGACGATGAAGGACCTTGAGAAAGTCCTCTATTGCGAGGCCTACATCGTCATCAATCCCAAGGAAACGGGGCTTTCCAAGAACCAGATCTTGAGCGAGGAGGAATTCTACAAGGCCAAGGATACGTTCGGCGAGGATGCTTTCGACGCCGGCATGGGCGCGGAGGCGGTTAAAAAGCTGTTGGAAGAAATCGACGTCATCACCCTTGCCGACCAGCTGCGCGAGGAAATGAAATCCTCCAACAGCGAGGCCAAGCGCAAGAAGATCGCCAAGCGGCTGAAAATCGTCACGGCGCTGCGCGACTCGGGAAACAAGCCGGAATGGATGATGCTGACGCGCATTCCCGTGCTGCCGCCCGACCTTCGCCCGCTGGTGCCCCTGGACGGCGGACGCTTCGCCACCAGCGATCTGAACGACCTCTACCGCCGCGTCATCAACCGCAACAACCGTCTGAAGCGGCTGAAGGAACTGAACGCGCCGGAGATCATCATCCGCAACGAAAAGCGCATGCTCCAGGAAGCCGTCGATGCCCTGTTCGACAACGGCCGGCGCGGCAAGATCATCACCGGCCCGAACAAACGCCCCCTCAAATCGCTCTCCGACATGCTCAAAGGCAAACAGGGCCGTTTCCGCCAGAATCTGCTCGGCAAGCGCGTCGATTATTCGGGCCGCTCCGTCATCGTCATCGGTCCCGAACTCAAGCTGCACCAGTGCGGCCTGCCCAAGAAGATCGCGCTCGAACTCTTCAAACCCTTCGTCTACAACCGGCTGATCGAAAAAGGCGTCGTCGCCACGATCAAGTCGGCGAAGAAGGTGGTGGAGAAGGAAAAGAACGAGGTCTGGGACATCCTGGAGGACGTGATCCGCGAGCATCCGGTGATGCTCAACCGCGCGCCTACCCTGCACCGCCTCGGCATCCAGGCGTTCGAGCCGATCCTCATCGAAGGCAAGGCGATCCAGCTTCATCCGCTCGTCTGCACCGCCTACAACGCCGACTTCGACGGCGACCAGATGGCCGTGCACATCCCGCTGTCCATCGAGTCCCAGCTCGAAGCGCGCGTGCTGATGATGTCCACCAACAACATCCTCAGCCTTGCGCACGGCAAGCCGATCATTCTGCCGACGCAGGACATCGTCCTGGGCATCTACTACCTGACTCGGGAAATGCCGCTCGAACGCGGCGAAGGCATGGTGTTCGGCTCCATCAGCGAGGCCGTCTCGGCGCTTGACAGCGGCGTCGTATCCTTGCAGGCGCGCGTCAAAGTCCGTCTTGAAGCCGATTCTCAGCCTGTGGAGACGACGCCCGGCCGCGTCGTGCTTTCCCGCATCGTGCCGGTGGAGATTCCGTTCAAGCAGATCAACCGCGTGATGGACAAGAAGGCCATCGGCGACCTGATCGACCTCTGCTTCCGCCTCACCGGCGGCAAGACGACCGTTCTTCTGGCCGACCGGCTGCGCACGATGGGTTACCGGCTGGCCACCGAGGCCGGCATCTCCATCGGCCTCGAAGACATGAAAATCCCCGAAAGAAAACCCAAAATCCTGCAAGACGCCGAAACGCGGGTGCAGGAAATCCAGCAGCAGTACGACGACGGCTACATCTCCGACGGCGAGCGCTACAACAAGGTCATCGACATCTGGACGCAGGCGACGGACGACATCGCCGGCGCGATGATGAAGGATCTGGCCGAGGAAAAATACGAGGACGAAAAAGGCCAGATTCATCGCATCCCGAGCCGCAACTCGATCTACATCATGGCCGATTCCGGCGCGCGTGGTTCGGCGGCGCAGATTCGTCAGCTCGCCGGCATGCGCGGTCTGATGGCCAAGCCTTCCGGCGAAATCATCGAGACGCCGATCACCGCCAACTTCCGCGAGGGTCTCAACGTCCTGCAGTACTTCATCTCCACCCACGGCGCGCGCAAGGGCCTCGCCGATACGGCCTTGAAGACGGCCAACTCCGGTTACCTCACGCGCCGTCTGGTCGATGTGGCCCAGGATTCGGTCATCACCGAGGACGACTGCGGTACGATCGACGGCATCGAGATCACGGCGCTCACCGAGGGCGGCGAGATCATCCAGACCCTGGGCGAACGTCTCCTCGGCCGCACCTCGCTGCACGACATCCGCGACCCCTACACCGACGAAATTCTCGTCAACCTGAACGAGCAGATCAACGAAGAACTCGTCGAGAAGATCGAAAACGCCGGCATCGAGCGGGTGATGATCCGTTCCGGCCTCACCTGCCAGACGGAACGCGGCATGTGCGCCCTCTGCTACGGGCGCGACCTCTCCCGCGGCCAGAAGGTCAACATCGGCGAGGCGATCGGCATCATCGCCGCGCAGTCGATCGGCGAGCCGGGTACGCAGCTGACGATGCGCACCTTCCACATCGGCGGCACCGCTTCGCGGCGCGTCGAACAAAGCTCGGTTCAGCTTCGTTACGACGGCATCGCGAAATTTTACAACCTCCAGTATGTGTCGATGGACAACGGCGTGGCCGTGGTCATGAACCGCAACGGCGAACTGGTCAACGTGGACGAATCCGGCCGCGAGCGCGAGCGCTACACGCTGATTTACGGCGCCCACCTGTTCGTGAAAGAGGGCGACCGGGTCAAGGGCGGCCAGACCATCGCTGAGTGGGACCCCTACTCGATGCCGATCATCACCGAAACGCAGGGCATCGTGAAATTCGGCGACATCACCGAAAACGTGACGATGAAAGAGCAGCTCGACGAAGTCACCGGTATGTCGCGCAAGGTGATCGTCGAATCGCGCGACACCGAACTGCGGCCGCGCGTGTCGATCAAGGATCCCGAAGGCCGCACGCTGAAGCTGCCCCATTCCGGACAGCCGGCGCGCTACCTCATGCCGGTCGGCGCCAACCTCGTCGTGGCGGAAGGCGACATCGTCAAGCCCGGCGACGTCGTGGCCAAGATCCCGCGCGAGACGACGAAGACGAAGGACATCACGGGCGGTCTGCCGCGCGTCGCCGAACTCTTCGAAGCGCGCAAACCGAAGGATCACGCTGTTATTTCCGAAATCGACGGCACCGTTTCCTTCGGCAAGGATACGAAAGGCAAGCGCAAGGTCGTCATCACGCCGGAAATCGGCGAGGCGCGCGATTATCTCATCCCGCGCGGCAAGTTTATTTCCGTGCACGAGAGCGATTTCGTGCGCGCCGGCGAGCCGCTGATGGACGGCTCCTCCAACCCGCACGACATTCTGCGCGTCCTGGGCGAGAAGGAACTGGCGAAATATCTCGTGGACGAAGTTCAGCAGGTTTACCGGTTGCAGGGCGTCAAAATCAACGACAAGCACATCGAGGTCATCGTCCGTCAGATGCTGCGCAAAGTGCGCATCAAAAACGTCGGCGACACCGACTTTCTGGTGGATGAACAAGTGGATAAATACCAATTTTTGCGGGAGAATCGCCGCATCCAGGCCAAGGGCGGCAAGCCGGCCATCGGCGAACCGCTGCTCCTGGGGATCACCAAGGCGGCCCTGGTGACCGACAGCTTCATTTCGGCGGCTTCTTTCCAGGAAACAACAAAAGTCTTGACAGAAGCCGCAATTGCTGGCAAGGTGGACACCCTTCGCGGCCTGAAGGAAAACGTCATCATGGGACGACTGATTCCGGCGGGCACGGGGATCAACAAGTACCGGCAGATTGATATCAGTCTGCTCCGCCCGGAAGGGTGGGTGGCGCCCGAGGAAGACGAGGTTCGACCGGCTCATGCGGCTGCCGCGGTGACATTGGATGGCGATCTCTTCGAGGTTCGATACGAAGACACGCCGCAGTTGTCGAAACGCGAAGCTGGAGAAGACGACGATCGCACTTGAATTCAGGTGCGGCGCGCACTGACTCCCACTGGGGAGTCGGGATAATACCCAAACTGCGTTACGGCGATGGCCGTTGGGGCAAGTGGGTGAAATGAGATTCCGCGTCTGTGCGCAATGCGCCTTCGCTTAACCCTCTCATCTCACCTACGAAATCCTGAAAAATTCCTTGACTTTGCCGCCGGGGTCCCTATAATGCGGTGCCCTTGCGGGGTGAAAACCCCGCCTTTCGTTGGACTTCCGGTGTAATACGTGCGGGGCGAAAGCCGTCCGCGAGGAGACGAAGCGAATGCCGACCATTAATCAGCTTGTGCGCAAAGGCCGTGAAAAGCTGAGCACGAAAACGGCCTCCCCTGCTCTGAAGAGCTGCCCGCAGCGGCGCGGCGTGTGCGTGCGCGTCTATACCGTTACTCCGAAGAAGCCGAATTCCGCGTTGCGCAAGGTGGCGCGCGTGCGTCTGACGTCCGGTTACGAAGTCACGTCGTACATCCCCGGCGAAGGGCACAATCTGCAGGAACACTCGGTGGTGCTCATCCGCGGCGGCCGCGTGAAAGACCTGCCGGGCGTGCGCTACCACGTCATTCGCGGCACGTTGGATTCCGTCGGCGTTACGGCGCGGCGGCAGGGTCGGTCCAAGTACGGCGCCAAACGGCCCAAGTAACACCGTCGGTTGAACGACCGGATGTGAGGCGAGGGAAAGATGCCGAGAAAAGGTCCCATATCGAAGCGGAAGCTGCTGCCCGATCCGAAGTTTCACGACAAGCTCGTGACGCAGTTCATCAACAACCTGATGCGTCGGGGCAAAAAGAGCGTGGCGGAGCAGATCTTCTATGATTCTCTGAACACGATCGAGCAGAAGCTGAAGGAAGATCCGCTGCAGGTGTTCCGCAAGGCGGTGGACAACATCAAGCCGGTGGTCGAGGTCAAGTCCCGCCGCGTCGGCGGCGCGACCTACCAGGTGCCGGTGGAGGTTCCCACCGAGCGCAAGCTGGCCCTGGCGATCCGCTGGCTTATCGGCTACGCCAAGTCGCGCACCGAGAACAAGATGGAGGAGCGGCTGGCGGCGGAACTGATCGACGCTTACAACCGGCGCGGCAACGCGTATAAAAAGCGCGAAGACGTGCACAAAATGGCCGAGGCCAACAAGGCCTTCGCTCACTACCGCTGGTAGTTCGTTCGGTTCCCTTGGGGAGCCGGTTGACATTCTGGCAATTTTCGTCCGCTTCCGGACGAGACGCAGGAGCAGCAAGTCGTGGCCGCCAAAGTCGATCTCTCGCGCATCCGCAATATCGGTATTGCGGCGCACATCGACGCCGGCAAGACGACCACGACCGAACGCATCCTTTTCTATACGGGCGTCTCGTACAAGATGGGCGACGTGGACGACGGCAACACCGTCACCGACTGGATGGAACAGGAGCAGGAGCGCGGCATCACGATCACCAGCGCCGCGATCACCAGCACCTGGAAAAACCATCGGATCAACATCATCGATACGCCGGGCCACGTCGATTTCACGGTGGAAGTGGAGCGCTCCTTGCGGGTCCTGGACGGCGCCGTGGTCGTGTTCTGCGGCGTCGGGGGGGTGGAACCGCAATCGGAGACAGTATGGCGGCAGGCGGATAGATACCGCGTCCCGCGCATCACGTTCATTAACAAATTAGATCGTGTAGGGTCGGACTTTTTCCGGGTCGTCGAGATGATGAAAACGCGTCTGGGCGCAAACCCGGTGGTGATGCAGATCCCTCTCGGCTCCGAAAGTTCGTTCGTCGGCGTAATCGACCTCGTTCGCATGAGGTCGCTCGTCTGGCGAGCGGCGGATCTCGGAATGAGCTACGATGTAGAAGCCATTCCCGAGGCCTGCATCGAGCAAGCGGAGCAGTACCGTCGCCTGCTTATCGAGGCGGCGGCCGAACAGGACGAAACGCTTATCGAGCGTTACCTGGAGGGTGAAGAACTCACGGAAGAGGAGATCGTCCGCTCGATCCGTCAGGCGACCATCGCCAACCGCGCCGTGCCGGTGTTTTGCGGCTCGGCGTTTCGCAACAAAGGCGTGCAGGCGCTGTTGGACGGCATCGTCGATTATCTCCCCTCCCCCATCGACATCCCGCCGGTGAAGGGCTTCGATCCCCGCGACGAGGAGAAGATCCTCGAACGCGCCGCGGATCCAAGCGAACCTTTCTGCGCCCTGGCCTTCAAGCTCTGGAACGACGCCTTCGCCGGCTACCTGACCTTCATTCGCGTCTATTCGGGCAAGGCCGCCGTCGGTCAGACGGTGTACAACCCGAGGACGAAGAAGAAGGAACGGCTGGGCCGCCTCCTCAAGATGCACGCCAACAAGCGGGAGGACATCCAGGAGATCGCGGCGGGCGATATCGCCGGCGTGGTGGGATTGAAGGAGACGGCGACGGGCGACACGCTGTGCACCATCGACAAGCCGATCGTGCTCGGATCGATCGCGTTCCCTAAGCCGGTGATCTCGATCGCCATCGAGCCGAAGAGCACCGAGGACGAGGCGAAGTTGATCGAAGCCATGAGCCGATTGGCGATTGAGGATCCGAGCTTCCTGGTGAAGCAGGACCCGGAGACGGGGCAGACGATCATCAACGGCATGGGCGAGTTGCACCTGGAAATCATCGTTGACCGCCTGCGCCGCGAATTCAACGTCGCCGCCAACGTCGGCCGCCCCCAGGTGGCCTACCGGGAAGCGGTGATGGCCCAGGCCAGCGCAACGGCCGTTTTCGAGCGCCATCTCGCCGGCAAGGACGCTTACGCCGAAGTGGAGTTGACGATCGAACCGGCGGAGAGCGGCCAGGGCTTTGTGTTCGTCAGCCTCGTTCGCGACAGCCGGGACGTGCCGAAAGCGCTCATCCAGGCCGCCCGCTCGGGCGTCGAGGCGTCGATGACCTCCGGGCCGCTTTTGGGTTTTCCGATGGTTGACGCCAAAATCACCCTGAAGCGCCTGGGACTGCGGGAAGACGCCTCGACCGAGATCGCCGTGCAGTCGGCCTCCAGCGCGGCCGTGCGTCAGGCGATGGAAAAAGCCCAACCGGCGTTGATGGAGCCTGTGATGGCGGTCGAGGTTGTGACGCCCAGCGAGTTCGTGGGTGAAGTTCTGGGCGATATCAACTCCCGCAACGGAGAGATTCTCAATTCCGAAATTCGCGCCGGCGCCCAGGTCGTGAAAGCCCTTTGCCCGTTGCGCGGAATGTTCGGCTACGCCACGGACCTCCGCTCGCTGACGCAGGGCCGGGCCACCTACACGATGGAGTTCAAGAAATACGCCCCCGTGCCGGCGAAACTGCAGGAACAATTGACTTCGCGCAGGTACGGTTACTGACGGGCGGACGACGAAAACGAGTTGCAGGTTGCAACACACGCATTGAGCGATACGAGAGAGCTTTAAGGAGGAGATCATGGCGAAGGCGAAATTTGAGCGGACGAAGCCGCATGTGAACATCGGGACGATCGGTCACATCGACCACGGCAAGACGACCTTGACG
>QZKR01000172.1 GCA_003598065.1 Myxococcales bacterium
GTGATTCTGCACATTTTCGATCCCGCCAAATCGCTGCAGGCGATCCAGGATTACAAGGTGACTTGCTTCGGCCAGATCCCGGCCCTCTTCAACCTGCAATGGCGGCTGCCGAACTACGACCAGTTCGATCTCTCCAGCCTGAAATTCGCCCTCTACGGCGGCCAGCAGGTCTCGCGCAAGTTTCTTGAGCAGTTGTCCACCATGGCCAAAGGATTCGGCACGGGGCTGGGCCTGACCGAAACGGCCGGCTTCTGCACATACTCTCCCTTGGATGGAACCGTGGACGACATTCTCGCCGGCGTGGGCTACGACATGCCGGTCTACCCGCTCGCCGTTCGCCAGGACATGGATAGGGAGGGAACGGCTGGAAAAGAAATGCCTCCGGGAGAGGTGGGAAACATCTGCTTCAAGGGGTCTCAAACCTTCCTGGGCTACGTCAACGACCCCGCCGCAACGGCCAAGACGATTTCCAGGGACGGCTGGCTGTATACGGGCGATCTCGGCTACGTCGATGACCGGGGGCTGCACTTCGCGGGCCGGGCCAAGCACGTCATCAAACCGAAAGGCTACCAGGTTTTCCCGGCGCAGGTGGAGGATCACTTCTGCGAATTGAGCGGCAAGGTGGCCGTCTGCGGCGTGGTGGGCGTGGAGCACGAAATCTTTTCGGAAGGCATCGTCGCGTTCATCGAGAAGAAGCCGGGCGTGGAACTGACGGAAAAAGAGCTTGAAGCCCACGCGCAGGGCATGGCGGCCTACATGAGACCGCTGCATTACCTCGTTCTGGAGCCTGGCGCTTTTCCTTTCAACCGCGTCGCCAAAACGGACTACGTCGAATTGAAGGCGCGGGCCGAAAAAGAAATCGCCGCTCTGCGGGAGAAGGGCGGCTGGGACAGGAAATGACCGGCCTGGCGATCGATCCGGGGATTGTCGGCGCGCAGTCGCCCGAAGAGGTCCGCGAAGTAAACGCGCGCGACACGATGAATTACGCCGCCGCCGTCGGCGACATGAACCCGCGTTACTTCGACGACGCCGCGGCCTCGGGCGTCGTTGCGCCGCCCCTCTACGCGGTATCCGCCACCTGGCCGGTGATGATCGGCCTGCCGGAAATTCTGAGCGGGCGCGTCGATCCGTCGATCTTCGCGATGATGGTGCATGCCGGCGAACAACTGACCTTCCACCGGCTCATCCGGCCCGGCGAGCGGCTGATCTTGCGGGGGCGGGTGGCGGCGGTCGCGCCGGCCGGCTCGGGAACTTTGCTCACCCTGCGGGTGGAGGCGAAAGACTCCGACGGAAAACCGGTTTTCACCGAATACGCCGACGCCATGCTGCGTCAGGTGGAGTGCAAGGGAGAGGGCGCCGAAGCGGAAACCATACCGCGTCTGACCTTTCCGAATGCAAAAGACACGCCGCTATGGGAGACGCCCGTCCCGGTCGCGCCAGCCGCGCCCTACCTTTACGACGGCTGCGCCAATATCGTCTTCCCCATCCACACCTCCCAGGCCACCGCGCAGGCCGTCGGGCTGCCGGGCGTGATCGTGCAAGGCACGGCCGTTCTGGCCATGGCGGCGAGGGAATTGGTCAACCGCGAGGGTGACGGCGATCCTGCTCGTCTGAAGGCGCTCGCCTGCCGCTTCTCGGGTATGGTCTTTCCCGGCACGACGATCTCCGTTCGATTGGTCGGACGCCAGGGTCCGCTCAGAGCCTTCGATGTTCTCGACGGGAACGGGAAAGCGGTATTGAAGAACGGCGTCGCCCGGATCGAGGCTTAGCCTAGCGTCACGCCTCTAAAATTCGTCGTCATCGACGGGCAAACCATAGCTTTTCAGTTTGCGGGACAGCGTGCGGCGATTGATGCCGAGGATGCGCGCGGCGCGGCTCTGGTTGCCGCCGCACTCCTGGAGCAGCTTGAGGATATGGTTCTTCTCGATTTCGTCCAGCGTCCGCGGCCCGCCGTCCCGCGTCGCGGCCTGCACCCATTCGGGCAAGTCCTTCTTCTGAATCAGTCCCGCCTTGCGCAGAATGACGGCGTGCTCGACGGCGTTCTCCAACTGTCGGACATTGCCCGGCCAGTGGAAATCGGCGAGGGCGTCCAGGACGTCGGCGCGGAAGCCTTCGACGCGGTAGCTTTTGTTGTATTTGCGCAGGAAATGATAGACCAGGGGAGCGATGTCCTCGCGGCGCTCGCGCAGCGGCGGCACCCGGATATGGAACACCGACAGCCGATAAAACAAGTCCTCGCGGAACTGGCCGGCGGCCATCATCGCCTGCAGGTCGCGGTTGGTGGCGGTGATCAGCCGCGCATCGACGGCGCGTTCCGCCGATTCGCCCACGCGCCGCACGACGCGTTCCTGCAAAAAGCGCAACAGCTTCGCCTGAACGGCGAGGGAGAGTTCGCCGATTTCGTCCAGAAAGAGCGTACCGCCGTTGGCCGATTCCAGAAGTCCCGCCTTGTCGCGGTCCGCGCCGGTGAACGAGCCCTTGGCGTGGCCGAACAATTCGCCCTCTATGAGCGTTTCCGGGATGGCGTTGACGTCCAGCGCCTTGAACACCTGGCTGCGTCGGTCGCTCTGGCGATGGATCTCGCGCGCGATAAGCTCCTTGCCCGTACCGCTCTCGCCGGTGATCAGCACCGTGGCGGGGCTCGCCGCCAGTTCGTGCACGAGTTTCATCACGTCGGTGAAGGCGCGGCTGCGGAAAACGATCGGAAACGGCGTGTCGCCGCCGGCCGAGGAAAGCAGGCGCTCCGACTGCTTGCGCAGGCGAATCTGCTCGGCCACCTCGGTCACCAGGATAAGCAGATCCTCCAGGTCGAAGGGCTTGGTGATATAGGAATAGGCTCCTTCCTTCATCGCCATCACGGCGCTGTCCACGGCGCCGAAGGCGGTCATGAGAATCACGGGGCATGGAAAAAACTGCGCCCGCGCCGCTTTGAGCACGTCCATTCCCGACGCGCCGGGCATCTTGAGGTCGGTGAGCACGAGATCGAATTCGTCCTGACCTAGGCGGGCGATCGCCTCGTCGCCGTCCTTGGCCGTGGCCACCGCGTAGCCTTCCTCCCCCAGCGCCTGGGCGAGAAGATCGCGCATGTCCGGATCGTCCTCGGCCACCAGGATCGCCACCGGGATGTCTTTCAGCGTCGCCGACAAACTCATGGGTTCTCCTTTTCTTCCGGTTCGCGCGGCGGTTCGGCGGCCGGCAGGAGCACGTCGAAGCGCGCCCCCTCGCCCGGCCGGCTCGCCACGTCGATCGAGCCGTTGTGCTCCTTCACTACGCGATCGACGTAAGCCAGCCCGAGTCCCGTGCCCTTGCCCGAGCCTTTCGTCGAAAAGAACGGCTGGAAGATCTTCGGCAAGTGCTCCGGCTGGATGCCCGGCCCCGTGTCCTGCACCGTCACGCGCAGCCGCCTCTCGTCGCCCGCCTGTTCCAGCGCGGCGCGGACAATCAACGCCCCCTTCCCTTCCATCGCCTGTCCGGCGTTGACGAACAGGTTGAGAAAAACATGCTCCAGCGGGCGCGGAAAACCGACGATCGGCGGCAGATCGCGGGGGATCTCGCGCCGCAGCTCCAGACCCGGGTACATCGCGGCGATGCCATCCAACGCGCGGGAAAGCACGCCGGCGACGCCGAACGGCTCGGGCTTCGACTGGTCGGAGCGCGCCAGATCCAGCAGGCTGCGGATCAGGTCGGCGATGCGCGACGTCTGCTGAACGATCTTTTCCAAGGCGGAACGGTTCGGGTCCGCCGGATCGAATTTGCGCAGCAGAAGCTGGGCGCTGCCGCGCATGACGTTGAGCGGCGTGCCGATTTCGTGCGCCAGGCCGGCGGTGAGCTCGCCCAGGGTGGCCAGCTTCTCCGCCTGGACGCTCTTCGCCTCCGCCTTGCGGGTCGTGGCGATGTGGTCTTCCAGAACGCCCACCAGTTGATCGTACTCGCGGATGCGGCGGACGGACGAGGGCACGGAGAACTCGGCCCCCTTGTCGCGGCTGAGACGGCGGATTTCGCGCGCGATGCCGACGAGCGGTTCGAGAATGCGGCGGGAGAAATAGATCAGCACCAAGGCCGCCAGCCCGCCCGCCAGGATCAGCGAAGCGGCGACCCACAGAAACCGGCTGCGCACGTCCACCAGCCGCGAGGCGATGTCGGCGCTGACGACGAGGCCCCAGTGGGTGCGGGGCAGACGCAGCACCGTGCCGATGCGCTCCTTCTTCGACAGCGCGCTGACATAACGCAGCGAGCCTTCTTCGCCGGCGCGGAAGATCAGGACCGGCGGGTTCTTCTCCAACAGCGACGGCTCGTCGATCATCTCTATCGACTTGTGGAACACCGGCGCGCCCGCCCAGTCGAGGGCGTAAACGTGCCGATGCGCCGGCGACTCGACGTAGGCGAGCAGCCGATCGCGCAGAAACAGCGGATCGACAAAGCCGATGCGGAAGGCGTCTTCCGGCGCGCCGTGATCGACGGCGACGCGGACCAGAACGGTCGGGTGGGCGAGACCGGCAAGGCGGCGAACCGACGACAAGTCGAAGCCCAGCCCGCCATGGCCGAGGACGCGAAGCCAGTCGCCGTCCGTCTCGAAGGGACGGCCGACGCGGTCGGCGGCGAGCGAGGAGGAGCGGATGAGGCCGTCCGCTCCGACCTGCTCCCAGGCGGCGAAAAGCGGCGGGAGCGGCTGCGACGGAACGAACGGCTGCGAGCGCAGCAGGTGGGCCGCTTCCTCCAGCATCGATTCCAGCAGGCGGCCGGCAAGGACGGCGACCTGATGGTTGGATTCCTGAAGCTGCTCTTCCAGACGGCGCACCTCGCCGGTGTAATCGTGCCAAGTGGAGAGCACCAGCGGCACGAGCGGCAGGACGATCAGCAGCGACACGGACTGCCGGAAAACGCGTTTCAGTGAGGTGGTCCGGCGGCGAGCCGGAGGCGTTGTGGGCGTCGAGGCGTTCATGCGGAACGTGCCAGCCAAGAGAAAACAACGATCCCGCCGCCGTTATGGCGTTGCGGTCATGCCCACCTTACTGAAAAGGCCGGATATTGACAAGTTGGGAGAAAAGGAAAGCGTGCAAAGCCGATCAGATTTCGCCGAGCGCGACGGCCGGGATGTAGCCGTTCAGGCCGTTCTCCAGCCACACCTGCCGCCAGTCCTCCACCGCTTCGCCGAGCCGCACCTTGAGCCCTTCGTGGACGACGAACTCCTGCGGAAAGTTGAGATTGGGCCCTTTGCGGACAACGGCTTCCGTCTCCAGAACGACGGCGTAGCGCCGCGTCTCGTAACCGAACGCCTTGACGGCGACCAGACCGCCGGCGATCGCGTCGCCGGCGAGCAGCACCAGCAGGGTAAGCGTCAGGGCGAAGCGCAGCCGCTCCGTTTTCGCCAGACGGCGCGTCAGCCAGGCGACGAAAAACCCCAAGTGCAGGATGACGAGGAGGACGGCCAGGGCGTCCAGATCGGCGGCGCGCATCATGGCGTCGAAAACGCGGCCCTCCGACTGCTCCTCGGTGGGTTTGACGATCACGCGGTCTTTCTGGCGCTCGCGCGCGGCGTCGAGATTGACTTTGCAGTCGCCGCAGTCCGGGTCCAGGGCGACGGCCCGCTCCAGGTAGAGCACGGCCCTGCCGAGCTTGCCCGCCGCCAGCGCCGTCGTGCCGGCGTTGTAAAGGACGTCCGGATCGCGAGGCAGATGCGCCAGAATCGATTCATAGAGCGGCAGGGCGCGTTCGGCGTCGCCTTTCATCGCCAGCGCGTTCGCTTCCTGGAACGTTTTCGCCGGGTCGGCGGCGTCCTGGGGCCATGCCATTCCCGCGACGGCGGCGAGCGAAACCGCCAGCGCCAACGCCGCCATCAGGGCCCGCGTCATGGCCGGCCCTCCCCCGCCCAGCGGCGGGCGCGGACCCGGATGTCTTTCGCCGCCTCGGCCATCCCGTCGGGCGCATAGCGGGCGAAATCGCACTGCTCCAGAAGCGCGATCAATTCCCGGCGGCGCGCATCCTCGACGCCGCGGTCGGCGAGCCGGCGGTCCAACTCGTCATACGTGAGGCCTACGAAGCTTTCCTCATAAGCGGCTTCCAGCGCCGTGTAGAGATAGATTTTAAGGTCGCTTAAGAACGTCGCATCGGGCGCCGCGGCGCGGCGGTCGAGGTCGCCGGCGAGACGGCGCAAGCGTCTTTGCAGGGCCTGCCGTCGGCCGCCGAAAACGCGCGGCAGGGCGAAACGTCCGAGATCCACCAGCCGCGTCAACAGCAGGACGGCCAGCGGCCCCCAGAACAGCGCCAGAAAAACGGTCGAACCGAAAAAGCGCTGACGACGGTTTTCCAGGCTCGCGGTCGGCCGGATCGGTTTGAGCGCGCCCTCGACGGCTTCCAGGGTCTGCTTTTCCGCGGCGGCCGACTCCGCGATTCCGCCGTGCGCCGCGCCGGCGGCCGTGACGACGACGGCGAACGGCTCCGTCCGCGCCGTTTGATAGCGACCCTGACGCGTATCGAAGTAATCGAAGGTCAAAGGCGGGATCGTGAAACGTCCGGTTTGCGAGGGAACGATCAGATATTCGGCCGTGCGCCGCCCCATCAGGCGCGTCCCCTGCTGATAGGTTTCCGTCTTCTCGGAAGGCGGAAAAACGCGCACCCCGGGGATGTCGGCAAACCTCGGCAGGGTGACGCGGGACGGATCCTTCGTGGCCTTCAACTCGATCGTCAGCTCCACGGGCTGGCCGACCTCCGTCTGCCGCCGATCGACGCGCGCCTGAAGCTGGAACTCGCCGACGCGCGAGCTGTCGAAGCCCGGCGGCCGGCCTTCCTCGGGGAGAGGCTTGACGACGAGCTTGAGCGGCGCGGAATTGCGGCTCACCCACCGCCCGCCGAAGAAACCGCCCGCGCCGGCCAGAAACTTGGCGCGATAGGGCGGGATCTGATGTTCGCCGATCTCCTGCGCCGTAAGCAGATAGCGGTCCAGCGCTTCGATCTGATAGGAGCGACGGCCGATGACGCCGGTTTGCGCCTTGGCGTTTTCCGGCAAATCCAGCCGATCGGCGGCGAAGCCGGGGAAAACGGGTTGGGCGACCGGCGCCCAGCGGTTCACGCCGACGTTGGCCTGCGAGTAAATGTAGAGCGTCGCCGCGATCTGCTCGCCGATGTAGGTTTCCTGCCGTTCCGGAATCAGGCGGACGAACAACTCCGGCGCATCGGACTCCAATTCGGAGAGCGGCGCGGAGAGGGCGTCGTCCCCGAAGGCCGCGGCGTTCTGGGCGGCCTCGACGTCCACGACCGTCACCTCGAACGCCTTCGATTGCACCAGCCGGCCGCGCTCCTCGAACGAAGCCGGACCGACCGTGAACACGCCGGGGCCCGCGGGCTGCAGCAGATATACGGTCGTCTGCGTGCGCTGGTGCGAAACCTTGAAATTGATGATCTGCGTCATCTGCTGCGTGCTGGTCTGGGTATCGACCAGCTTGAAGCCCTGGAAGGACGGCTGAACCATGGAGCCGATCGCGTCCTCGTCCTCGATCGTCAGCACCTGCTCGCAGCGCAGCAGATCGGCGACGGAGAGGCGGGTTTTGTCGCAACGCAGGTCGATACGGTTGGCCGCATAAGCGGCGGGGAGAAAAACGATCGAAACAAGCGCAACGACAAGCGCGAGCGTTATGGGGCGGCCAATCATCTCACCAGTCCTGCTCCATCTTGCGGGGCTGGCCCTCCTGTAGCATGAAGAGTTGCATCTGGAAACTCTTTTCGTTGTCGCGCAGTTGATCGAGCGTTCGTTCCGCCTCGGATTTTTCGACGGACTGCGCCTGGGCCGGCTGAGCCTGCTGCTCCTGGCCCTGCTGTTGCTCCTCCTGCCGGCCTTGCGCCTGCTGCTGCTGTTGCTGTTGCTGCTGTTGTTGCGGCTCGCCCTGTTGCTTCTGGGCTTGCTGGTCCTGCTTCCGCTCGTCGCCCTGCTGTTGATCCTGGTTCTGTTTCTCTTCCTCGGATTTCTGCTGATCGGCGTTCTGCTGGTCCTGTTGCGGCTCGTTCTGGGCGTTCTCGTCCTGCGCTTGGTTCTGGTCGTCCTGCTGATTCTCGTCGCCTTCCTGCTTCTGCTGCTCTTCCTGCTTTTTCTTCTGCTCTTCCATGATGCGCTGGGCGAGTTCCAGATTGAAAATCGCGTCGCGGTCGCCGGGAACGAGCTTGAGCGAGCGTTTGTAGCTGTCGATGGCCTCGGCGAGCTTGCCTTGCTGCAACAGGGCGTTGCCCATGTTGTAGTAAGTCTTCGCCTTCAAGGCGTCGTCCGAGCCGGTGAGCGCCTTGAGATACTCCTCCATCGCTTGAGGATATTGGCCCTGCTTGTAGAATGCGTTCGCGCGGTCGTAGGCGATTTCGGGCTGCGCGCCCAGCCGCTCGGCCGCCTTGTCGTAGCTGGACACGGCCTCGGGATACTCCTGCTTGCCATACGCCTCGTTGCCTTTGGCGACGTCGCTATCCTCCCGCTCGAAGAGCGAGAAGCCGGTCAGACCCACGAAGGCCAGCAGGACGAACGCCAACGCAGCCGGGATTCGCGCCGTCATGACCGCACCCCCAGCCAGCGGCTGCCGCGCCGTTCATCGACGAAGGAAGCGAAAAGCAGGAAAACGAACGCCGGCCACAAAAGCCAGGCGAATTTCTCGTCGTACTGTGTATAGAGCGAGCTTTCGAATTCCTGCTTCTGCAGCTTCTTGACGAAGTCGTGCAGTTCGGTGAGCGAGCCGCCGGCCTGCAGGTTGACGTAGCGGCCGCCGGTCTTCTCGGATATGCGCTTAAGCCGCGATTCGTCGAGCCGCGACATCACCGTCTGGCCGTCCTTGGCCTTGTGGTAGCCGAGCATCGCGCCGCCCTTGTCGTACTCGGGGATCGGCTCGCCGCTCATCGAACCGATGCCGACGACGAACACGGGAATGCGCGCCTCGGAAAGCGCGGCGACGGCTTTGTCCAACTCCTCGCCGTGGTCCTCGCCGTCGGTCAGAAGCACGACCATCCGCGAGCCGGAGGGCGTTTCGCCTTCCGTAAGCAGTTTGTGGGCCAGGGTCAGCGCCGGGCCGATCGCCGTGCCCTGCACGGGCATTTCGTCCGAGGACACCGCCTTCAGGAACATCTTCGCCGCCGCGTAATCCGTGGTCATCGGACATTGGAGGAACGACACGCCGGCGAAACTGATGACGCCGACCCGGTCGCCGTGCAATTCCTCGATCAACGCCTGCAACTCCAGTTGGGCGCGCTTCAGGCGGCTGGGGCGGATGTCTTTCGCCTCCATGCTCTTGGAGACGTCGAGGGCGAACATCAGGTCGATGCCCTCGCGCTTCACCAGCGTCGAGCGCCCGCCCACCTGCGGCTGCATCAGCGCCGCCACGATGAATACCACCGCCGCGAACACGAAGGCGGCCTTGAGGATCGCCTTGCGGTCGGAAACATGCCGCGCCAGCCAGTCGCCCAGGCGCGGATCGGCGAGCTTCCGCAGGCGCGCCACCGTCCGCCGCCGCGCGCTCCAGTAGACGAGCGCCAGAAACGGCACGAGCAGAAAGAGGAAGGCGTATTCACCGACAGCGAAGCGCATGGCGTCGTCTCACGGAAATTTGCGGATCACGAAGGCCCGCAGCAGAATTTCAAGCACCAGAAGCAAAAGCGCCGGCAGGGCGAAGGCCGAGTACGCTTCCTTGTAAAGCGTGAACTCCTCGCCCGGCAGTTCCGTTTTCTCCATGGCGTCGATGACGTCGAAAATCTTTTTCAGCGTGCCGCTGTCGGCGGCGACGAAAAAGCGCCCGCCCGTCTCGTCGGCGATCCGGCGCAACAACTCGGGGTTCACCGGCGCCTCGGCGAGCTGCTTCTGCACGACCCATGAGGAACTGAAAAAGTCGAAGGCGCGCACGGGATAGGGCACCCGCCCGCCCTTGCCCACCTGGATCGTGTGTACGCGGACGTTGAACTCCTTCGCCAGCCTGGCCGCCGCCTCCGGCGCGATCGAGCCGCGGTTGTTGTCGCCATCGGTCAGGAGCACCACCACCTTGCTTTTCGCCTCCGAGTCCCGCAGGCGGTTGACGGCCATCGCCAGGGCGTCGCCGATCGCCGTGCCGTCCTCGATCACGTCCATCTTCACGGCGTCGAGGATGTTCAGGAGCACGGCGGCATCCAGGGTCAGCGGACACTGCGTGTAGGCCTCGCCGGCGAAGACGACCAGGCCGACGCGGTCGTTTTTGCGGCCCTTGACGAATTCGCCGATCGTCTGCTTGGCGACGGAGAAGCGGTCGGTGGGCTCGAAATCGAGCGCTTTCATCGAAGTCGAGATGTCGAAGGCGACGACGATGTCGATGCCCTCGCGGTGGATCGGCGTCGCGTCGGAGGGAATGCGCGGCCCGGCCAGCGCGACGACGACGAGCGCCAGGGCGACGAAACGGAGCAGCGTCGGCGCGCGCCGGAAGCGCGAGCGCAGGGACGGCGGGGCGGCCCGCCCCGGCAGGGTCGGAAACGGCAGCGGCGCGGCGCGGCGCTTTTCGCGCACGAACTCGATCGCCACGTAGGCCAGCACCGGCGCGGCGGCGATGAACGCCCACGGGTTACTGAACTCCACCGCGCTCCTCCTTGGTCCGTTCGACGATCAGCTTCGCCTTGCCCAGCCGTTCGAGCGAACTGGCGTCGTCGGGCTCCAGCTTGGCGAATTTCACCAGGTCGCAGGCGAAAAGCACCTCGCCGACGACCCGCTCGTCCAGATCGCGCAGATACAGGCGGCCAAGCGCGAGGATCAGCTCTTCGCTGGTCATCGCCAGCGCATCGACAAGATTGTAGCGCCGGCCGAAGTAATCGTGGAGGATTTCGGCCAGCCGCGTGTGATAGTCCTTGAGCTTGCGCTTGGCGACAAGCTGTTCGGCTTCCAGTTGCGCCAGCCGCGCCAGAGCGATCACGTCCGGCGGACGCGTATCGACGATGCGCTCCACAATGATCGGCCGGGGCTTGCGCCGCCGCAGATAAAACCAGATCCCCGCTCCCAAAAACGCCGCCGCCGCCGCCCCGCCCGCGACGTACAAGAGCGTGTAATCCTCGCGGATCAACGGCGCCGGGCCCTTGATGTCGCGCGGCTTGAGCTCCACCTGCATCGGCTGCGGCCCGCCGGGCGCGGCGGGCGGCTGTCCCGGCTGGACCATAGGCGAACCGGGCGCGGGCGCCTGGCCCTGCGGCAAATTGAAGGTTGGCCCAACCGGCTGGTTCTGACCGGGCTGGACGACCTTGCCCGGCCCGCCGGCCCCGGGCTGGGCCGCGCCCTGTTTGGCCGCCTGGTCGCGCGCCTGCTGCAAGGCGATTTTCTGTCCTTCCTCTTCCAAGAGCGATTTCACCGCCACGCGCACCAGATCGCTGGAACGTTCCTCCTGGCGGCTGCCCTGTTTGAGCGAAAACGGCACTTTGGGCAGTTCGAAAGTCCCCGCTTTAAATTGCACCAGCGTGAAGACGTGCCGCACGACCTGCTTGCCGTCTTCTTCGCTGCGCTGCATGTCGCGTTCCTTGAGATCGAAGTCGCCCAGCGGCAGGCCGCCCACGACGTCGGCGGAGAAGGGCTTTTCCGAACGGAAGGTCACGATCAGGCGGATTTCGTCGCCGGGATAGACCTCGTGCGGCTCCAGGCGCGTTTCCATCTCGATCGGCAGGGGTTCTTCCGGCTTGGCGTCGTCCACGGCGGCGGCGCCGTCCTGCGCCGAGGCCGTCCGCCCGCCGTTCAGTCCGACAAACGCCAGCAGCGCGGCGGCGACAAGCACGCCGGCGATCGGGAATTTCGTGGTTCGTCGTCCGGGTCCCATCGCGCCTGCCCTCAGTGCCGCTTGGCCCGGCGGCGGAAGAAAGCCACCAGCCGGGGAACGTAGTCCTCGCCGCAGGCGACGGGCGCCAGCTCCAGATTGTGCTTGCGGAAAAGGCGCGTCAGCGTCTGCTCGTGCCTGCTCCAGGTCTCTTCGAAGTGTCGTCGCACGGCGGCGTCGGAGGTGTCCACCCATTCGACGGCCCCGGTCTCGGGATTCTCCATCGGCACGAGGCCCAGGTCCGGCAGGCGGGTTTCGGCCGGATCGACGACGCGGAAACCGGCGAGGTCGTGTTTGCGGCCGATGACGCGCAGCCCGTCGTCGAAGCCCGCATCGAGGAAATCGGAGATGAGAAAGACCACGGCGCGGTGGATTTTCAGCCGCGAAAGATACGTCAGCGCCGCCTGCAGGTTCGTGCCGCGCCCCTCCGGGTTGAAGGAGAGGATGTCGTTGACGACGCGCAGGACGTGCCGCCGGCCCTTCTTCGGCAGGATCACCTTTTCCACGCGGTCCGTGAACAGCAAGAGGCCGACCTTGTCGTTGTTGCGGATGGCGGAGAAAGCCAACAGCGCCGAGAGTTCGGCGGCGAGCTCCACCTTGCTCTGGGCGCGGGTGCCGAACTGGCCCGAGGCGGAGCAATCGACCATCAGCATCACCGTCAGTTCGCGTTCCTCGTGATACTGACGGACGTAAGGCGTCTGGGCGCGGGCGGTGACGTTCCAGTCGATGGCGCGCACGTCGTCGCCGGCCATGTACGGACGCACCTGGTCGAATTCGAGGCCCCGGCCCTTGAAGACGGAGTGGTACTGCCCGGCCAGAGTCTCGCTCACCACGCGGCGCGTGGTGATCTCGATGGCCTTCAGGCGCGCCGCCCGGCGGCGGCGTTCCTCATCGTCGCGCCACGGTTCGGCCAAGGTCAGCGCCTCCCTAGGGAGCCTGGATGAAATCGAGCACCATGCGCACGAGGTCGTCGGCCAGAAGCTCCCGCGCTTCCGCCTCGTAGGTGGGGATGAGGCGATGGCGCAGGACGTCGTAGGCGACGCTTTTCACGTCGTCGCCCGTGACGTAGCCGCGTCCCTTCAAAAAGGCGCGGGCGCGCGCGGCGAGATTCAGATAGATCGTGGCGCGCGGCGACGCGCCGTATTCCAGAAGGTCGTACAACTCGGGCGGGCCGCTGAAACGCTTGCGGCGTTCCGTTTCTCCGCCGGGGCCGTTCGCCTCCGGTTTGCGCGTGGCGAAGACGATGTTGAGGATGTAAGTCTTGATGGAATCATCGACGTAGATCTCGCGCACCACCTCGCGCGCCCTGAGCAGCTGCTCCGGCGTGATCGCGGCCTTGATCGCCTCGTCTTTTTGCGCCGTGTTGCGCTCCATGATCTGCCGCTCTTCCTCGCGGCTCGGGTAGCCGACCTTCACCTTGAAGAGGAAGCGGTCCACCTGCGCCTCGGGAAGCGGATAGGTGCCTTCCTGCTCGATCGGGTTCTGCGTGGCGAGCACGAAGAAGGGCGTGGGCAGGGGATAGGTCTGGTCGCCGATCGTCACCTGCTTCTCCTGCATCGCCTCCAGAAGCGCCGACTGCACCTTGGCCGGCGAGCGGTTGATTTCGTCGGCGAGGACGATGTTGGTGAAAATAGGGCCTTTTTTCGGCGTGAACTGGCCCGTGGCCTGGTTGTAGATCATCGTGCCCACCAGGTCGGCGGGCAGAAGATCGGGCGTGAACTGCAGGCGCTGGAACCCGGCGTCGATGGCGCGCGCCACGGCGTTGATCGCCTTCGTCTTGGCCAGACCGGGGACGCCTTCCAGCAGGATGTGGCCGTCCGCCAAAAGGCCGACGAGGATTTTCTCCACCATCTCGGTCTGCCCGACGATCCACTTGCGGATCTCGGTTACGAGCGGTTCGATGAAGGCGGACTCGCGTTTGATTTTCTGGTTTAAGATCTCGATTTCATTATACATCCAGACCTCCTAGCGATCTCGCGCCCACGCTGGCGGAACCCTTGGTTTCGGGGTCCATCCTCTTAGCACACAAATCTGCCGCATACAACCAAAAGCAGCGATTCTTTATTCCGGAATTTCACAATATCGGCCCCGGTCTCCTCGGCGGGAGAGGGATCGAAGGAGAAGTGAGGCAAGATTTTACTTGCCTTGACGGGTTACCTATGGTAATCGAGAACGCCCTGACGGAAAGGGTTCCGTAGGAAAGCGAGGTGCGTCATGCGTGAGTGCGATGTCTGCGGCAAGAAACCGATCGTCGGCCATAACGTCAGCCATGCCAACAACCGCACGAAGCGCCGCTATCTGCCGAATCTGCAGAAGGTGCGGGTGCTTTTGAAGACCGGCCAGGTGACGCGCATGACCATCTGCACGCGCTGCATCCGCAGCGGCAAGGTCGTCAAGGCTCCCCTTCAGCGCGCGCGGGCGCTCTGATCGCGCCGGCCGGAAGGCGTTTCTGCACGGAAAATCGACCTCAAAGACCAATCATCCGCTCCCGGCGACGCCGGGAGTTTTTTTTCGCTCGCCGTTTCGCTGCGCACCGTTTTGAACTGTAAACGTGGAATGGAAGAACTCAAGGATTTCATCGTTCCCCTGGAGAAAGACGACAAGCTCAAGTCGCTCGTCGCCCGGCGCTTGAAATGGCCGCTGGAGCGCATCGGCCTGATCCGTTTCCTGCGCCGCAGCGTTGACGCCCGCCACAGCCGCAAAATTCAGCTTGTCTATCACCTGGAAATCTACGCCGCCGGCGAGGCGCCCGAACCGCCGCCGAACGTGGAGACGATCGCCCGCGAAATCGCCGCCTGGGAGCGGCCGCGCGGCCGGGCCGTCGTCGTCGGAGCGGGTCCGGCCGGCCTTTTCGCCGCCTTGACGCTGCGCCGGCAGGGCTGGGAGGTCGATCTCGTCGAGCGCGGTTCGGCGATAGCGGTCCGGCGGCGCAAAATCGGCCGCTATTTCAGCCGCGGCGAACTCGACGGCGACGACAACGTCTGTTTCGGCCTGGGCGGCGCGGGGATGTATTCCGACGGCAAGCTGACCACGCGCATCAAGCATCCCGAGGTGAAGGACGTTCTGACGGCGCTCGTCGCTTTCGGCGCGCCCGAGGATATTCTCTATGCCCATGCGCCGCACGTCGGTTCCGACGTCATCCGCCGCGTCATCGACGCCATGGCCGGGCACCTGGCTCGCTGGGGCGTGCGATTGCGCCTGAACACGCGCATGACCGGCCTGACCATCGCCGACGGACGCGTCGTGGGCGTCGAAGCCGTTTCGACGAGCGACGAAAAAGCGACGCGTTTCGCGGCCGACGCCGTTCTGCTCGGAGCGGGCCACGGGGCCGGCGACGTCTACGCCCTGCTTCGCCGGCTCGGCGTGGCGATGACGCCCAAGCCCTTCGCCGTCGGCCTGCGCGTCCAGCATCCGCAGGCGTTCGTCGATCGACGCCAGTACGGCCATTTCGCCGGCCACCCGGCGTTGGAAACGGCCAGCTACAGGCTCACCGCCAGCGTCGAACGCCTGGAGCGCGGCGTCTACAGCTTCTGCATGTGCCCCGGCGGCTACGTCGCGCCGGCGGCCACCGATCCGGACGGGATCGTCGTCAACGGCATGAGCCACCGGCGGCGCGGTTCGCGCTGGGCCAATTCGGCCGTCGTGGCGACGGTGGACGCCCGCGATTGGGGCGGCGACCTTTTCGCGCCGCTCGACTTCCGGCGCGGCATCGAACGCCGCGCCTTCGACCTGGCCCGACAGGCCGGCGCGACGCGCGAGGTCCCCGCCGCCCTGCTCGCCAGTTTCCTTCATGGCGCGCGGCTTCCTTTCCCCGCGCGCACAAGCTGTCTTTCCGGGGCTGTGGAGGCCGAC
>QZKR01000053.1 GCA_003598065.1 Myxococcales bacterium
GCCCGCGCATTACGCTTCCCTCGCCGGAACGGCCGGGACATCCTACCCCGTCCGGCTCGACCCCGACACCTCGGCCACGGCCCACAGCTTCGAGGCGGCCTGCGCCGCCGTCGGCGGGGGGATCGCGCTCATCGACGCCGTGCTCGACGGCCGGGTGGACAACGGCTTCGCCCTGCCGCGCCCGCCGGGCCATCACGCCCTGCCGCACCGCTCGATGGGCTTCTGCCTGTTCAACAACATCGCCATCGCCGCCGAGCATCTCGTCCGCCGGCGCGGACAGAAGCGCGTCGCCGTCGTCGATTTCGACGTCCACCACGGCAACGGCACCCAGGACGCGTTTTACGAGCGGCCGGACGTGCTGTTCTGCTCCTCGCACCAGTGGCCGTTCTATCCCGGTTCGGGACGGGCCCAGGAGATCGGCGAGGGGGCGGGCCAGGGCTTCACGCTCAACATGCCCCTGCCTTACGGCGTGGAGGACGAGCCGTTTCTCGGACTCTGGACGCGCGGCGTGATCCCGGTGCTGAAGGAATACGCGCCGGAGTTCATCCTCGTCTCGGCCGGCTACGACGCCCACCGCGCCGACCCGATCGGCGGCATGCAGCTGACCTCCGAGCTTTACGGCCGATTGTCCAAGACGCTCGTGGAAACGGCTCAAGAGGTCTGCGGCGGGCGGATCGTCTTTTTCCTGGAGGGCGGCTATCACCTGCAGGCGCTGGCCGAGTCGGTCGCCTACGGCGTGCGGGCGCTATTGGGCGATCTGGCGGACCTGGACGCCCGGCCCGGCGACGACGACGGCGAGGGCGATGAATTATTCGCCCCGACGCGCCGGGCGCTGAAGGATTATTGGAAAGTTCTGAGGTAAGACCGACGCCGATGAACAAAATGATGATCATTCTCTACGTCGCCGATCAGGCGCGCAGCAAGGCGTTCTACCGGGCTATTCTCGGCGCGGAACCGGCCTTGGACGTCCCCGGCATGACCGAATTTCCGCTTGCCGCCGGCGCGACGCTCGGCCTGATGCCGGAACCGGGCGCGGCGCGGCTGTTGGGCGACGCCCTGCCCGCCCCGAGCACGGGCAACGGCATCCCCCGCTGCGAGCTATATCTGTTGGTGGACGATCCGGAAGCCAGTTACGAGGCCCTGCTCGCCGCCGGCGGCAAGCCCGTTTCGCCGCCCGCGCCGCGCGACTGGGGCGACGTCGCCGCTTACGGCGCGGACCCGGACGGGCATGTCGTCGCCTTCGCCAAACCTGTTTCGGGTTACAAAAATAGTAGGTCGGGTAACTTGTTACCCGACAATTCCTAATTTTTGTCGGGTAAAACATTTACCCGACCTACCTGGCTAAAACGTGTGGAGCACAGTACAACTGTGCTCCATCCCCGGGTTTCCTAAAATAAACAAAGAGTCAGCGCATCGGCCCCTTGGTGAAATCCAGCAGAAAATCGTCCCAGCGCGCCGCGATCCAGGCGGCGTTTTCATCCAGATAGGCCGAGTCCGTCCAGGCCGAGCGGCCGGGGAAGTAAACGGAGAGGCCGTAGGCCCCGGGCCACGCCGCGACGGCTTGGTTGTACAGGACCGCCGCCAGCACGGCGTCGCGCGCCGTCGCCGCCGCGTCGCGCAGATCCTTCGGCATTGTTTCATCGTCCGCCAGACGGCCGGCGAAGTCGGCCAGATCGCGCTGGAAGTCGCGATTGGCGAAAAGCTGGCTGGCCTTGCGCAACGTCTCTACGGCGACGAAAACCTCCGGATGGGCGATGAGCCGCTCGGCGAGGGCGTCAATGGCGGCGCTCACCGCGTCAAGCTGCGCGAGGTCGATCGAGGCCAGCGTCGGATAGCGCGGCCCCTCGCCGGCGTAGGTGTCGATGATCGTCCGCGCCACGTCGCTAGGCTCCATCATCGGCTCGCGGGCCAGCGGGTCCAGCCACAGATCGTAGCGCCAGCCCTCGTCGGGCTCGTTGTCCTGCGAGGCCACCAGCAGGTCCGCGTAAGGCGCGGTGGCCGCCGCCACCTCCCAGAAACCCATGACGCAGGCGTCAAAACCGACGACGTCGAGCTTCCGCCCCAATTCCGCCGTGATCGCGGCGAGCGCCTGGGCGTATTCGCCCTTGGCGACGGAGATCGTCTGCGCCTCGCCGTGGTCGTCCTCGGAGAAGCCCTTGACGCCTTCCGCGTCGGCGCTGCGCCGCTTCCAGCCCGTGCCGTGGTCCCAGAGGACGAGCATCCAGCGCTCGGCGGGGAAGGCGTTCACCACCCAGACGCCGAAATCGGCGAGCGTACGCCAGTCGGCCATGTCCAGCTCGCCCATCTCCTCCAGGATCTCCACGCCGCCCGCTTGGACGTAGAGCTTGCGCGAGCGGCCTTCGTCCCGTTCGGCCGAATCGAACAGCACCACGACGTGGACGTTGGGCGTCGAACCCACCGCCGTCATCTCCAGCAGATCGATGTAGCCGTCCGACTCCAGGTCGTTGTCGGCGTTGAGGTAGACCATCACGCCCCAGGCGTTGCCGGCCGGATCGAGCATGCAGCCGCCCCGGCCGTCGTCCACGTAGCCGAGGTCGCAATCGCACGCGTACCCGTCTGGGGGCTCGGCCGTGCAGGTGTTTTGATGGGGGACGGCGCAGGGATTGGGCTGGCAGGGATCGTCCAGGCAGCGTTCGCCGTGCGACAGCGTCCCTTCCGGGCAGCGGCAGGCCCCGCCGGTCCAGCGGTCGTCGGCCACGCACTCCGGCTCGCCGGGGCAGGGGTCGCCGCCGCAGGGGTCGGGGCGGAAGTCGTAAACAAGCTCGTAGTCGCCGCCCTCGTGCCAGCTGTCGGCGAAGAGGTAATACGTTCCCGGCTCGAAGACTTGATCGATCAGCGCCGCCGGTCCCTCGCCGGCGTCGTTGCAGACGACCTCCGTCGTCGGGTCGTCGCACTCGGTGCGGACGTGCAGAATCGTGTCGTAACCGAGCATCTTGAGCGATACCCACCTCGGCTCGGCGAGCGTGAACACATACGTCCGATCCGGCCCGTCCCGCCGGAAACCGCCGCAGGAACCCTCGGCGGTGTTGCCGCCGATGCGGGTGGTGCCGAAAACCGAGCCCGAGCCGACCGGCAGGGAAATCGGGTCGCTACAGCCCTCGCCGAAAGGCGGGAGGTCGAAATCGGCGGGCAGGGCGGGATTGTCGCTGTCGCCGCCGGCATAGGGCGATCCGCCATCCCAGCGGTCCGCCGGCGGCCCGTCGCCGTTGTCGAAATCCCCGGCAGCTTCCCGGTCGCCGTCCTCCGCCGGCCAAGGGTCCACCAGGGCGTCGTGCGATTCGCAGGCGGCGCCGAGCAGGCCGCACAGGGCGACCCCCATGAACAGCACAACCCGCCGCCGAATCGCCGTTCGTCCCTCATGACCGCTAGCGGTTGGGAGCCCCATGCCTGATTCTTGGCCTTTATCGCTTCGAATCCATTTTGAAATTCAACTTACCAAGCATACCACCCTCTTGTTTTGGACGGGAGGGAAAATGACTGTTTTCCCGAGCTTGATGGGGACCATCGGGCGTGTTAAGGTGGGCGGGAAAATAAAATGACGGCGCAAACTCTCTACTACTGGATACGCCGGAAAGCGGCAGTCGGAGGATGCAACAGGGACGATGCGACAGCCTTTTGAGAATACCAATCGAAATGAACAGATACCTGTTTGTCACCCCCGCGAAAGCGGGGGTCCAGATTGGAAAAATTTGGATTCCCGCTTTCGAGGATGTCGGAGAATGTCCTTTCCCGTCATTCCGGGCTTGACCCGGAATCCAGAAGCTATTGTAATTACTGGATCCCGCATCAAGTGCGGGATGACATTCGTGATAATCTGTTCGAAAATCGACAGCCTCTTTCGCGGGAATGACAGCTTATGGACACGGTGTCATTTTGTTGGGGACCCTAAAAAGACGACCGCAATCGTTTTACTGATGCTCGGGCTGATAGTGGGGAACTTTCGGCCGCTGGGCGCGGCCGAGCCGGAGACGCCGCCGTTCGCCCATGCCCCCCAGGTGACGCTGAGCGTCGTTCGTGTCCTCGACGGCGATTTCGCTTACATTTCCGACGCCGACCTCGCGGCGATGCTCGCCACCGCCCGCCGGATGTACGCCGACAAATTCGGCGTCGATCACGTTCGCTTCATCGACGCCGGCCGGCTCTCCATCGAATCCTTCTTCGAGCGCTTCCTCGACAAGAAATCGGAAGCCTACCGGCGGCGCGACGCGCGACGTTTCCACGTCGGCGAGGCCAACGACTTCTCGCGCCACAAGCAGACCATCATGGCGTTTTTGAAGAAATGGAGCCTCGACGAATTGCAGGGCTTCTTCCCCGCCGAGGAGCGCGCCCGTTACGCGAGCTACGAGGACGTCCACGCCGGCATCGTCGAGCAGATGACGGAAAAAGTCGCCGAAATCGCCACGTTGCAGGTTGGCGGCAAGCCGCTCTTGCGGCCGGAGAAGGCCGAGTACCGCAGCTTTCTCAACTGGCTCGCCGCCCTGGAACTGCAGGACCGGTACGACGTCGTGCTGACCAACGGCTTCATTTTATATGATGACATGAGCCAGCCCTCGCCGCACAGCATCTTCTCCACCTGCAAGGTGGGCGGCGTCTCGGCCAAGTCTCCGAAGCGGCCGGCCCTGGACGGCCGGGTGATCATGGGCAGCACCTTCGGTATGGACACCGACATCCCCTTCTTCAAGGAGACCGCCGGGGCCACGCCGCGCGACCGCCGCAACGACGTGACCGGGGCCTACGTCATCGCCCACGAACTGGGCCACGCCATCTTCAAGCTGCCCGACCACTACAACCACGGCCCCGAATGCCTGATGAACAACGCCAAGAATCAGAGCTACGAGGAGGGCTACGCCCTGCTCGTCGCCCATCCCGGCCCCTGCGCGAAATGCGCCGTCTGGCTCTCGGCGCGCGACGCCTTCTGGGACGGCGAATATTTCTTCTCGCGCCAGGAATGGAAAGCGGCCATCGACGCCTATACGAAGGCGCTCAAGCAGACGCCGCAGAACGTCGATGGACACTACGGCGAATACGTCGCGCGCGTCGCCTATCGCATGTCGCGGGCTTACGCCGCTTTAGGCGACTGGCCGCTGGCGCTCAAGGGCGTCGAAACGGCCCTTCGCTTCTACCAGTGGGACCCCGCCTATGCGGAATGGAAAAAGGACGTGGAGGCGCATTTGAAGGGCGCTTCCGCTCCGCCGCCGGCCGCCCAACCTTCCGCCGCCTCCTCCGCGCCATGACGCGTCTTCGTTCCCTTGCGCCGCGCCTGTCGCTTTTCGCGCTGCTTGCCGGCATTGCTTTCGGAGCCGTCGGCTGCGCCCACGTCGTCCTCGACAAGCACCGCCTCGTCAATCTGCCGGACCCGAACCTCATCGTGCGCATCGAGTACGAGGGGCGGAACGAGTGGGACGCGCGGCTCGTCGCCCACGCCTTGCCGAAGGCGGTGGGGACGGCGGCCCAATGGGCCGATTTCCACCACCCCTTGACCATCGCGATTTATCCGACGCACGAGGCCCTGGAAAACGCCACGGGCCGCGACGGCTACGACTGGCTGCGCGCCTGGGCCACCTACGACACGATTCATTTGCAGGCCCCGAGCACCTGGAGCGTCGTGCACACCGAAAGTCATTTGCGCGAACTCTTGGCGCACGAACTGACGCATACGGCGATGTATCAGACGATCGGCGGCCCCGGCGACTGGCATACCAAGCCCATCCCCCTCTGGTTCCGCGAGGGCCTGGCCTCCGTCGCCGCCGGTCAGGCCGAGCAGCGGCTCTCGCGCGCCGCTCTCACGGCCTACTTCACCGGCCCCGCTTACGCCGGCGATCCCATCGCCGAAGGGCAGGCGATCGTCGCCGCCCACCCGAAACCCGTCTATTCCGCCGGCCACTGGATGGTGACCGATCTGGTCGCCGTTCACGGTCAGGCGTCGCTGCGGCGTCTGCTGCGCCGCATCGGTCGGGGCGGGACGTTCCGCGAAGCCTGGCGCGACGAGTTTGGCGAGTACCTCACGGCCTGGGAAGAAAGCTGGCGCAACTCCCTCCTCTCCACCGGCGCGGCCGGCGGCGTGGCGGAGGACGCGGCTCCCGCGCCGTAAGCCTCCCCGCGCCCGGGCGACGGCGAATCAGCGCGGCGCGAGGCGGGGCAGAAGCCACGCCGCCAGGGCGTAGCAGAGGGCGGCGAGCGCCATCACCAGCGTGAAGCCGTAGGAAATCGCCAGAATCACCGCCAGCACCGAGGCGGTCACCGACGCCAGCCCGTTCCAGGCCCAGTAGACGCCGAGGTCGCGCTCGCCGGCGGCGGAGAGGCGGCGCACCGCCTCGGGGAAAGCCAGACCCATCAGAAACGCCGGCAGGGCCAGGAGCGCCACGGCGGCCATGAAGCGCGGCGCGTCGGGCCAGGAGACGAGGGAGCGCAGCACCGGGCCGGAGACGGCCGCCCACAGCGCCCAGTAGCCGGCGACGAGGCCCAAAAGCGCGGCGATGGGGAAGCGCCGGGCAAGGCGCGGAGAAAAGAGCGCGCCCGCGCCGGAGAAGACGAGCAGCGCGAACATCACCACGCTCAGCGCGTAGACGGGGTGGCCGAGGACGAGCACCAGCCGCTGCACCAGCGACGATTCGACCAGCATGAAGCCCAGCCCGATCGCCGCGAAGTAGAGCCAGGCGCGGGCGCGGCCGAAGCCGCCGTGAAGCCGGCGCGACAGCCAGAGCAGGAGGGCGGCGGCGGCCAGGAGCTCGGCGAGCAGGATCGCCAGCACCGTCTGGCCGTCGAAACCGTGGTCGAAGCCGATGATGAACGATTCGAAGCTCAGGATATGCGACATCTTGCGATGCTCGAAGTAGAACGGGCTGTCGTCGGTGGGCGGCGAGACGAGAAAGGGATAGGCGTCGAGCCAGGCCTGGCGGTCGGCCGCCCGGGCGTATTCGGCGAAAGCCGGCGGGTCCGACTGGGGATGGTCGGGCCGGAAAATCCATTTGTAGCCTCGCGCCTGCGCTTCCAGATCGATCGTATGGATCTCATCGGGGCGGAACGGCTGTTTTTTCACGAGAATGACGGTGAACTCTCCGGAGCGGACGAAAAGGATGTGCTGCGCCGGATCGCTTATGCCGTAGGCGGCGAGCGACTCGAAGGCCAGGACGAACAGACGTAAAGAGAAGCGCGGCAGGCCTTCCTTGCTCAGGCCCCACCAGCGCGTCAGCGTCAGGACGCCGTCGTCGGTCAGATGGTCGTAGTAGCTCTTCATCGCCTCCATCGTGTAGAGAAAATTCTCGGAGAGCGCGAAGGCCCCGGCCTGCGTGGCGCTGTAGGTATCGACGCCGGAAAGCTGGATGATGTCGTAGCGCTCGCGCGACGACTCCACGAAATGTCGCCCCTCCGCGACGTGCCCTTTGACGCCGCTCAGTCGGTAGACGTCGCCCGAGTATTGGGCGAATTTCGTTTCCAGCGCCTTGACGATCGAAGGGTTGATCTCCACGGCGTCGATCTCGCGCGCGCCGAAAAAGCGCGCGCCCTGGATGTCCATGCCGCCGCCGGAGCCGATGACGAGCGCCTTGGCGTCGAGCTTGAGACGGTAGGCCAGGTAGGCCGGCAGCGAATTGTAGAAGGTGTAATAGCCGGGCTCTAAGGAGTGCTTGACGATCGTCGTGTAGGCCCAGTAGTCGATGACGACGCCCAGCCGTTCGGGCAGGGCGAAGGCATTGGTCGGCGAGATCCCCCACAGCCCGAAACCGTGGGCATGGGCCCAGTCGGCCTTGTAAATGTCAACGCGCGACAGGCTCGTCCAGTCCGTCCACAGGCGATCCTCCGGCTTCACCCAGGAGACGAATTTGCGGTCCGGGCTTTTCAAGGGGTAGAGCCGGTCGGAGGCGGCGAGCGAGGCCAGCAGGGCCGCGGCGGCCAGGGCGGCGAAAGCGGCCGCGCGCCAGCGGCCCCGGCCCCAGATGCGCGGCAGGGCGATCAGCGCGCCGAACGACGGCATGAGCGCGGCGGCCACGACGAAGGCCGTCAGCCCGCCCACGGCGTCCAGGAGTCCAACGGCCGCCAGGCAGCCTGCGCCGGAACCGGCGAGGTTCGCCGCGTAAAGCAGGCCGACGCGCTCGGGGAAGCGCTGAATGAGGATGAGCACGGCCGCGCCCATCGCCGCGAACGGCACGGCGAGAACGCCGACGGCGACCAGCATCTTCCACAGCTCGGCGAGGTTGATCTGAATGTAGAGCGGCGAAAAGTGGTTCACGGTCAGCAGGTGCAGCGCGGCGGCGAGCGCCACGCCGCTGATCGTCATCGCGGCGGCGGCGGCCCGGTCCGGATCGACCGCGTCCAGCCGCGCCCGCAGCAGGCGCAGGATCAGCCCGGCGGCGGCGAAGCCCAACAGCGCCGTGGAGAGAATCAGGAAGGCGAAGTGGTACCAGAAAATGACGCTGAACAGGCGCGTGAGGGCGATCTCGGAGATGAGCACGGCGGCCGAGAAACCGAACAGCGCCAAGGCGCGGAAGACCATCGTTCTGCTGCTCCTTCCTCTTCTGGCGACGGCCGGCCGCGCGTCGGACCGGCCCGCGAAATCCGATTGCGCCCAGCCTAGGCCAGCGGCGCGGCGAAATCAAGTGGCGCGTCGCCCTGAACCTCCGCTTTGACCGGCCGGCGGACTCCGTGGTATATCACAACAAACCGAGGCGACGCTTATCCGGCGGGAGGCTGGCGCATGAAGGTGGTTATTCTGGCGGGCGGTTTCGGCACGCGGCTCACCGAAGAAACGGAGATCCGCCCGAAACCGATGGTGGAGGTCGGGGGCCGGCCCCTCCTCTGGCACATCATGAAGCATTACGCCCATTTCGGCTTCAAGGAGTTTTATATCGCGCTCGGCTACAAGGGCGAGGCGATCAAGCAATACTTCGTCGAGTTCCTCTCGCTCTCCGGCAATCTGACGCTCGACTGCCCCACCGGCCGTGTCATCCAGCATGAGCGTCACGACGAGGACTGGGTGATTCACCTGATCGAGACGGGGTTGACGGCCAACACCGGCGGCCGCGTGCTCAAACTGCGGCCGCACCTCGGCGACGAGCCGTTCATGCTCACCTACGGCGACGGCGTCGCCACCGTCGATCTGCGGGCGCTTCTGGATTTCCACAATCGCGAGGGGTGCGTCGCCACCGTCACCGCCGTCCGGCCGCCGGCGCGCTTCGGCGGGCTCCTGCTCGACGGCCCGCGCGCCGTCGAATTCACGGAGAAGCCGCAGATCGGCGAAGGCTGGATCAACGGCGGTTACATGGTCCTGGAGCCGGAGATCTTCGACCGCATTCCCGGCGAAGATTCCAACCTGGAACGCGTCTCCCTGGAGCAATTGGCCCGCGAGGGGCAGCTTTCGGCCTTTCGCCATGAAGGTTTCTGGCAGTGCATGGACACCCTGCGCGACAAGCGCTATCTCGAATCGCTGTGGGCCCAGCCCCGGCCGCCCTGGAAACTATGGGACGAGGAGGAATCGGCATGAGCCGCAACGCCGCCAAGGCCGCTTTCTGGCGGGACCGGCCGGTGTTCGTCACCGGCGCGACCGGTCTGTTGGGCTCCTATCTCGTGCGCCGGCTCGTCGAGTCCGAGGCGGAGGTCGTGGCGCTGATGCGCGACTGGGTGCCGCAGTCGGAACTGGTGCATTCGGGGCTGCTCGACCGGCTCCGCGTCGTGCGCGGCGACGTGCGCGACGGGGCGCTCGTCGAGCGCGTCTTGGGCGAATACGAGATCGAGGCCGTCTTCCATCTCGCCGCGCAGACGCTCGTGCCGATCGCCAACCGCCACCCGGCGGGGACTTTCGAAACCAACGTCGGCGGGACCTGGGCCGTTCTCGACGCCGCCCGCCGCGCTCCGACGGTGAAACGGATCGTCGTCGCCTCCTCCGACAAGGCCTATGGGGATTCCGACGATCTCCCCTACCGCGAGACCGCGCCTTTGGCCGGCCGGCACCCCTACGACGCGAGCAAGTCCTGCGCCGACCTCGTGGCCCAGGCCTACGCAGCGACTTACGGCCTGCCCGTGACCATCACCCGCTGCGGCAACCTCTACGGCGGCGGCGACCTGAACTGGAACCGCATCGTGCCGGGAACGATCCGCAGCGTCCTGCGCGGCGAGCGGCCCGTCGTCCGCTCCGACGGCGAATACGTCCGCGATTATTTCTACGTCGAGGACGCCGTGGACGCCTACCTGCTTCTGGCCGAGGCGATGGCGGCGGATGGGCGGCTGCGCGGAGACGCCTTCAACTTTTCCAACGAAACGCCGATTACCGTGACGGAACTGGTCCGAACGATCCTTCGCCTGATGGCCTCGCCGCTGGAGCCGGTGATTCTCAACGAGGCTTCCAACGAGATCCGGCGGCAATATCTCGCGGCGGACAAGGCGCGGCAGGCCCTTGGCTGGCGGCCGCGCTTCTCATTGGACGAAGGGCTTTTACGAACGATCGAATGGTATCGCGAGCATTTCAAGGAGCCGTCATGAGCCGTTCCGAGTTTCGCTGCCGATCCTGCGGGCGCGCCCCGACCACGCCGCTGTTGTCGATGGGAACGATGCCCCTGGCCAACAGCTACGTGAAGCCGGAGGACGCGGACGGCCCCGAGGAGCGCTTCCCGCTCGACTGGGTGCTCTGCGAGCATTGCGCCCTGGTGCAGATCACCGAGACCGTCCCGCCGGAGAAGCTGTTCAAATGGTACTACTATTACAGTTCCTTCTCCGACACGATGCTGGCCCATTCCCAATCGCTCGCCGACCGGCTGACGCGCGAGCGCCAGCTCGGCCCGGACAGTCTGGTGATGGAAATCGGCTCGAACGACGGCTACCTGCTACAGTATTACGTGAAAAACAACGTCGGCGTGCTCGGCGTCGATCCGGCGGAAAACATCGCCAAACTCGCGATCGAACGCGGCGTGCCGACGGTGATGGAGTTCTTCGGCGCGGAATTCGCTAAGCGGATGGCGGCGCAGGGCAAGCGAGCTGACGTGCTGCACGCCAACAACGTCTTCGCCCACATGCCTGACCTCAACGGCGTGGTGGAGGGGATTCAGACGATCCTCAAGCCCGACGGCGCGGCGATCATCGAGATGCCTTACGTGAAGGACCTGATCGACAACGGCGAGGTGGATACGATCTACCACGAGCATCTCTGCTACTACTCCGCCGCCTCGCTCGCCAATCTCTTCGCCCGCCACGGGCTGGCCGTCTACGACGTGGAGCGCATCGCCATTCACGGCGGCTCGCTGCGCGTCTTCGTCGGCCACAAAGGCGCGCGGCCCGCCGGGACGCGACTGGCCGAACTGGTCGCCGAGGAGGAGTCGTGGGGCGTCTCCCGGCCCGACGCCTACCGCGCTTTCGTCCGGCGCGTCGAGACGCTTAAAACCGACCTTGTGGCCCTCTTGCGCGAACTGAAGGCGGCGGGCAAGCGCGTCGCCGCCTACGGCGCGGGGGCTAAGGGCAGCACGCTGCTCAATTACTTCGGCATCGGGAGCGAGCTGGTGGAGTACGTCGCCGACCGCAATACGCTCAAGCAGGGCCTCTGCATGCCCGGCACGCACCAGCCGATCTGCGCCCCGGAGACGCTGGCTAAGGACAGGCCCGACTACTGCCTGCTTCTGACGTGGAACTTCGCCGAGGAGATCATGCGCCAGCAGGCGGCCTATCGCGAGCAGGGCGGGCGGTTCATCATCCCCATTCCCAAGCCGGTCATCGTTTAGGCGGCGCGATGCAATTTACCGAAACCAGGCTGCCTGGCGCTTATCTTATCGATCCCGAGCCGATCGAGGACGAGCGCGGCTATTTCGTCACCGACTGGACGCGCGCCGAACTGGAGGCGCGCCATCTCAACGCCGGCCTGATTCAAGGCAACCTTTCCTACAACGCCAAGCGCGGCACGCTGCGCGGCCTGCATTTCCAGGTCGCCCCCTATGCCGAAGTGAAGCTGGTGCGCTGCCTGCGCGGCGCGCTCTGGGACGTGATCGTCGATCTGCGCCCCGATTCGCCGACGTTCAAGCAATGGACGCCCGTCGAGCTTTCGGCGGCCAATCGCCGCCTGCTCTACGTTCCCGAAGGCTTCGCGCACGGCTACGTCACCCTGGAAGACCACACCGAGGTGATGTACCTCGTCAGCCAGTACTATCATCCCGAGGCGGCGCGCGGCCTCCGCTGGGACGATCCGGCTTTCGGCATCCCCTGGCCGATCCCGCCGGCCTGCATCTCGGCGCGGGACCGCGCCCACCCCCTGTTCGAAAAATGAGGGAAAGACGATGAGCGACGACGCGGCTTTCGAGGCGCGCAATGGGGAGAAGATCGCCGCCATGGCGGCCGACGCGGAACTGGCCGCGCTCGCCCGCGCCTGGTTCGACCGCGCCTTCGAGCACGAATACTCCTACCATTTCCGCTGGCTCGGCCTGCCGATGATCCAGTTCCCCACGGACATCGTCGCCCTCCAGGAAATCGTCTGGCGGACGCGGCCGGACCTGATCGTCGAAACCGGCGTGGCGCGCGGCGGCTCGCTCGTCTTCTTCGCCTCGCTCCTGGAGCTTTTGGGAAAGGGCGACGTCGTGGGCGTGGAACTCGATCTGCGGCCCGAGAACCGCGCGGCGATCTTCGCCCATCCGCTGGCGAAGCGCATCGCCGTCGTCGATGGCTCCTCGGTCGATCCCGCCGTCGCGGCGCGCGTGCGCGACATCGCCGCGCGTCATGAACGGACGATGGTCGTCCTCGACTCGAACCACACCCACGAACACGTGCTCGCCGAACTGAACCTGTACGCGCCTCTGGTCTCGCCCGGCTCTTATCTCGTCGTCTTCGACACCGTCGTCGAGCGCATGCCGGCCGACGCCTTCCCCGAACGTCCCTGGGGCCGGGGGAACAACCCGCAGACCGCCGTTAACGCCTTCCTGCAAGGCGCCGACCGCTTCGTCGTCGATCGCGAACTGGAGGCCAAGCTGTCCGTCACCTCCGCTCCCGGCGGCTGGCTTCGGTGCGTGAAGGAGGCGCGCTGATGGCGCACATCCCGCTGGCCGGCCCGTGGATCACGGAGAAGGAAGCCGCCTATGCCGCCGAGGCGGCGCGCGAGGGCTGGTACGCGAAGGCGAACCATTACCAGGCCCGCTTCGAGGAGGCGCTGGCGGCGGCGGTGGGACGGCGCTTCGCGCTGGTCACGCCATCCTGCACCACGGCGATTCATCTGGCCCTCGCCGGGCTCGGCATCGGCCCCGAGGATCAGGTGATCGTCCCGGAAACGACGTGGATCGCCTCGGCCGCGCCGATCTCCTATTGCGGCGCGACGCCCGTTTTCGCCGACGTCGATCCTCATTCGCTCTGCCTCGACGCGGCGAGCGCCGCCAAGGCGGTCGGCGCGTGGACCAAGGCGATCGTCGCCGTCGATCTCTACGGCAGCCTGCCGGACATGGAGGCGCTCGCGCTTCTCGCCGCCAATCACGGCGTGGCGCTCATCGAGGACGCCGCCGAGGCGCTGGGGTCGTCGCTGAACGGCAAGCGCGCCGGGGCGTTCGGTTTGTGCTCCGTCTTCAGCTTCCACGGCTCCAAGACGCTTTCCACGGGCGAGGGCGGCGCGCTGGCCACCGACGACGAGGTTTTTTTCCGCCGCTGCCTTTTTCTGCGCGATCACGGCCGCAATCCCGGCGACACGAGCTACCTCAACGTCGAGGTGGCCTACAAATACAAAATGGCCCCGGTCGTCGCCGCGCTGGGCTTGGCGCAGTTGGAACGTCTGGACGACCTGGTGGCGAAGAAACGCGAGATTTTCGGCTGGTATCGCGAGACGCTGGCCGTCGCGCCGGAGATCCGGCTGAACGAGGAACGGCCGGGGTTGCTCAATTCCTACTGGCTGGCGACGGCGCTTTTGCCGTCCGAGTGGGGCGTGGACCGCAATGCGCTTCTGGCGCGGTTGACGGCGGACGACATCGGCGTGCGGCCCGTTTTCTATCCCCTCAGTTCGCTGCCGGCGTATCGCCGCCTGTCCGGCGTGGCCGACTATCGCAAGAAAAACCCCGTCGCCTACCGTCTGGCCAAAACGGGTCTCAATCTCCCCTCCGCTCTGACATTGACGAAACCACAGATCGAGTTCGTCATCGAGCGCCTGCTGCGCCACGTCGCCGACCTGCGACAGGACCGGCAATAGCGGCCGTCATTCGGTTTTCGTGAAATCGCGATCCTCGCCCTCGCCCAAGAGCACCAGCGCCACGTAGCCGCCGTCGGTTTTTTTCGCCAGAGCGAGACCGATCAGCGTCCAGGCCGGACGGACGAATCCCGAGAAGGCGGCGATTTCCGCCAGGTCTTCCGCCTGCAGCACGGCCGCCAGCCGCACGCGGCCGTTCGGGTCGCGCGCCGCCTCCCGCTCCACGTCCTCCCTGAGCCGGACGAGATCGAGCGTGCCCCCCTGCAAATGGTTGCGCATGGCGCGTTCGGCCCGCGTCCCAAGGGAGCGGTTGACGGAGGCGGCCTTCAGGCCCGCTTCGAGCCGGCGGCCGTGAATCGAAGCCCAAAGTTCGCCGGGTATCCGGCGCACCGGACGCGCCCTGACCTTTCCCGTGGGCGCCAGGCGCGCGAAGACCTGCACGAGCGTCCGCCCGCCGTCCGATGTCGCGGCGAACGCCGCGCCCATGTGGGTGAAGTCGGCGGAGAGCAGGTTTTGGCGATGCGCGGGGCTTTCGGCGAGGCCTATGACGAGCGCGCCCATTTCGCGGCCGCGCGCCAGATTCTCGCCCCAGGACAGCGCGGCCACGCCCAAAGTCTTCAACTGATCGCCGATGTCGCGCCCGGCGGCGTCGATGTGCGTCAGGCCGTTTTCCGTCGCCAGCGTTTTCACCCGCGCCGCCGCCGCCTGATCGAGGCGGGCGTCGCGAGAATAAGGAGCGCGGCCGTATCGGCCGCGCAGGGCGTTGACCCAGGAAACGACGGCGTCCGCAAGCGCGTTCTCACCGCCGCCGGTTGGCTGGACGAAGGACGGCGCTTCGGGAGCGGCCGGAGTCTGGCCCACGTCGATCGGCCACAGGGCCGCCACTTGCGGCCCGCGCCCGGCGTCCGCCAGCAGTTCCAG
>QZKR01000071.1 GCA_003598065.1 Myxococcales bacterium
AGTCTCACGGCCCGTAGGGCCGGGAGGCTGTGTCCCAAAGGCCGTTGGGCGCAGCTTTCCGCCCTCTCCGAGGGCGTAAAACTATGGCGCCCGCCATCCTCGAAGGAAAAATCAAAACTGGGGACAAGTCAGCCTTGGGGGTGCTCCCCGCACGGTTTTTCTTGCGCCGCGCGCCGCCTCTCGATAGACTTCCGCCTATCTTCCGTCTTTCCTTTCCCTCTGCGCCAAAGGAGTTCCCGTGCCGCTTGCTGATGTGATCGCCTATTCTTTGGTTGTCGGCGGCGTCGTCGCGCTCATCGTGATCATCCGCAATTATCTGCGCGGCCTGCACGGTTCGCCGCGCGACATGTGGCTCTTGTTCGGCTACAACGTCATCGAATACACGGCGTACGCCGCGATGAACATGGCGCTGGTGCTGTGGCTTTCCGCCGACTGCAAGCTGGGAGACGTGGCGGCGGGCAGCTACATCGCCGCCTGGTCGATAATGCTCTCGATCATGGCCATGGTCGCCGGGGCGCTGGTGGACACGATCGGCATACGCCGCACGCAGCTGCTCAGCATCCTTTTCCTATTGATCTCGCGTTTCTTCATGGCCTTCGTCACCAACCCCATCCTCATCTTCATCCTGGGCTTCGTGCCGCTGGCGATCGGCTTCGCCATCGTCGGTCCGCTGATCTCGGTGGCGATCAAACGCTTCACCACCAAGGAAGGCGCCGCCTTGGGGTTCGCCCTCTTCTACGTGATCATGAACATCGCCTACGCCATCGGCGGCTGGTTCTTCGATTGGATCCGCGATTTTTACGCCCAGAAAGACGCCGCCGGGAAGATCATCAACGAGAATTTCGGCGCCGTGTTTTTAGGCGCCCATCTGTCCACCTACCAGCTCATTTTCGTCTTCGGCTTCGGCTTCACCTGCGTCAGTCTGTTGATCGCCATGCTGATCCGCGAAGGCGTAAAGATGACCGACCAGGGCGTCGTCGTGGAACCCCCCAAATCCCATGGCAGCGGGCTCGCCGCCATCAAGAACGCCAGCAAGGAGACGGGGCGGATGATCGCCTCGGTCACGCGCGAGAAATATTTCTGGATCTTCATCGGCATGCTCGCCACCACGGTTTTCGTGCGTTTCATCTTCTTCCACTTCCATTACACGTTCCCGAAATACGGCATCCGCGTGCTGGGCGAGGGCGCGAAGATCGGCTCCATCTACGGCGTGCTGAACCCCGTGCTGATCGTCTTCCTCGTCCCCCTCGTGGCGAGCCTCACCAAGAAAGTCAGCTCCTACAGGCTGATGATCGTGGGTTCGATCGTTTCTTCGCTTTCCTGCTTTTTGGCGGTGATCCCCGCTTCCGCCCTGGCTCCGCTCACCCATACGGTGTTGGGCGAGTTGATCTTCATCAAGTGGCTCGGCCTGGCGGATTCGATGCAGGCGCTCGTCGTCAACCCGCCCGTGCCCGAGTATTGGCCGCTGATCCTGTTCATCACGATCTTCACCATCGGCGAATCGATCTGGTCGCCCCGGCTGATGCAGTTCACCGCCGAAATCGCCCCGGAAGGCAAGGAAGGAACCTACATCGCTCTCTCCATTCTGCCGTGGTTCGCGGCCAAGTTCGTGGTGGGACCGATGTCGGGGTTGCTCGTGTCGGCTTACACGCCCGTGGATGAAGCCGGCAAGGCGATGGCCAGCTACCCCGAGCATTACATGGTCTGGGTGTGGATCGGCGGCATGGCGCTCTTGACGCCCGTCGGGCTGCTCATCTTCCGCAATCTTTTCCGACACAAGCCCAACGCAGCGGCCGAGGCCGCCTAGGTCCGTTTCAGGAGGCGGGCGTTCCGGGAACGGGCCGGTTCTGGGACCAGGCGAAGGCGAGATACAAGGCCGACGCGGCGAACATCGCCACGTACTCATGGAAGTTCACGCAGACCAGCAGAAGCAGCAAGGCCCGGGCCGTCCAGTCGGGAACCTTGCGCTGCAGGACGTACACCGCCGGGGCGAGCAGCAGCACAAACGAGAAATCCTTGAAGCGCGGCAGAATCAGGGCGTAAGCGAACAGCGTAAAGAGTGCAAACTCCATGGGCTCGCGAATGCTTCGCCGCCGGACGATGGTTTCCCAGTAGACGGCGAATACGGCAAAAGCAAACAGCCCCCAGCCGGCGTAATCCAAGAACGGCGGCAGGTTCCACCCCGACCAGGCGGCGAGTTCTCCGCGGTAGAAGCGAAAGAAACTGAGCGCCGACGGGTTCCAACCGGTCAGTTCGAGTTCTTCAAAGCGAGAGGCGGAAGTTTCGGCGAAGCGGGCGAATTGCTCCGGATCGAAAAGATACGAACCGAAGTTGAGGGCGAAGAACGCCAGACACGCCGCGATGAAGACGATCCGCGAGCGCCTGTCTTCGAAAAAGAGCAGCATCCCGATGAGCAGAAACGGCCAGAATTTGCAGAGCGCGGCGGCCAGGATGCAGAGGGCGAACAAAACCGGCTTGCGCCTGGCGAAGGCCCCGACGCCCCCCCAGATGAGCGCGATCTCAAACAGGTTGACGTTTCCCGACTCCAGTTCGACAAGCAGCGATTTGTGAAAACCGTAGGCGGCGACCAGCAGCAGCAGAAAAGCCCCCTCGACGTTGCGGATCAGCAGCAACGCCCATAGCAGCGCCAGCGCGCCCAGCACGGCCAGTTTCAGAATAAAAAACGTCTGCCTGGCCTCGTGGAGATCCATTGACACGAAGGGCGCGAACAGCTTCACGGTGTAGGGCGGATAGGTGTACGGGTGCTTGAAGTTGTATCTTTCATGCGCCAGATAAGGGTCCCCCCCTTCCGCCGCCAGGCGCGCCGCCTGATAATACGTGCCGAAATCCCACTGGTGTCCGCCATTCAAACCATCTTCCAGCGCCGGCCGATAGTAGACGACCACCGCATAAAACACGGCGGCGGCGATAAGGACGACGCGCAGCCACGGAGCGGGCCCGGTGAGGGCGCGCCAGATCAACGACAACAGGCCCAGCCGATGGTCGGCGGCGTTGACGCTTTCCATCCCGCCCGCATTTTCCGGCGGCTTCTCGATCGGCCCAGCAGCCCCGGATCCGAACTTTGAGCGCAGCAACCGCACCAATCCATAAGCCGCCAGCGGGACGAGGGGAAAAAGCAGCAGGCAGATAATGTCGGCGTTAAAGGTATCGATAGCGAGCATTTGAAACATCCATCCACTCGGGTTTGTCGGCCAAACCATTTCTTGCAAGCGAGAGGCGGGCCCGGCGGCGAAGAATGAAGAACATCCTAGATGCGGTTTATGTGTCCATTCTACGCGAGAAAGGGCGGGTCAAGGCAAGACTTAAATCAAGAAATGAACGCCAACGTCACCTCAGCGGCAGACGCCCTCGATGCAACGGGGCGTCTCGGGCGGGCATTCGACATCGCCCTGGCAACCGGGCAGGCATTCGAAACGCCGCCAGTCGCAGACCTGGCCGGCGGGGCAATCCGCTTGCCGGCGACAGGCTTTGGGCGCGCTCGGCGCGACGCTATCGGACGGCAAGGGGCGGCAGCGGCCGTGCTCGTTGCAGGCGAAGCCGGTCGGACACGGCTGCGCCGCGCTGCATTCGCCCTGCTCGCATTTGGCGAAGGGGTTGCAGTAATAGCCCGCCGCGCATTCCTCGTCCTTTCGTTCGGGACAATCCTCCGGCGGCCCCTTCTCGGCATCGGCGTCGCCGTCCAGTGGCGGCGGACAGGGTTCGCACCGGCCGCGCTTCTTGTCGCAGCAGCGCGCGCCGCAATGACGATCCGTCGAGCACACGAAACCGCAGGTATGCGTCGCGAGATGGCAATGCGCGCCCTCGCAGCAATCCTCGTCGGCGGCGCAATACTGCCCCTCGCAAAGGCGTCCCGGCGACGGTTCGTTGTCGTCGGCCAAACCGGCGGCTCTGGCGGCGGCCTGCTTGGCGGCGGGGGTCAAGGGCTGGGCGGCAAGGGGGGCGTTTGCCGGCGCGGATTTGGAGAGGATGGGAACGCACGCGCCGTCCGAGGCGCGCGTCTGGCCCGGCGGGCAGGTAAACGACGTCGCTTCCTGCCCGGCGCAACGCGAACAACCGGGCGCCCAGAGCAAAAGCGCGATGATCGTCAACCCTATGGCAATCGACGCCTGCCTCATGGTTTGTTTCCTCTTCTCCCCACCCGCCCAATGTTCCGTGGCCGACGCGCTGCCCGTCTGTTATTCGCTGAACGTGATTGTAATGCCCGTCACGTCCTGCTCGGCCGAGGGGACGATTATCGAAATTCCCGTCGGATGCGTCACGGTCGTCTGCTCCTCGTCCAGCACGCCCACGGCTTTCAGGTAATACGCGCCGCTCTCCAGCGCTTCGATGAAGAACGGCGCTTCGGCTTCCGTCTCGCCGTATTGGAGGTCGAGCACCGGGTCCTCGCGCAAAAGCGTCGTCCAGTCGCCGACGTACACCTCGACGTGGAACACCCGATCGTAAAGCGACTCGGGGATGACGAGCGAGCCCGAGATCGAGCCCTTGTCGGGACGGACGGCGTCGAAATAGAGATCCTTGCCGGTCAGATCGTTGGCGACGCCGTACTCGATGTCGAGGCGCAGCGGTTCGGGCGGCGTCGAAGGTATGGTGAAGCCGCCGATCGTCGCCCAGCCCTGCACCCAGTAGCTGCCTGCCTCGACATTGGAGAACGTATAAGGCACGCTCGTCGCCTCTGGCGCGCCGAGCGCCGCCGTCGCCACCGGATAAGGATAGTTCGCCGCGTCGAAGAGGTACACGGCGAACATCTCGGCGTCGTAGAATTCGCTGTGGTGGATCGCGCCGGCGATGCCGCCGAGGTTCGCGTCGCCGCTGGAGCCGCCAAAGAAGAGGCGAATGTCGTCGATGTCGGGCGGCGGACCGCCAAGCTCGACGGCGATCTTCTGCGACCAGAAATCCTCCACCGGCTGGCCAAGGTGAACGAGCACGCCCTGGACGTAATACTCGCCGGCGGCGACGCCCTCGAAGGCGAAGGGCCGCTTGCCGTCCGCCAGCGTTCCGGCCGGGATGGCGTCGGCTTCGACAAGGACGCCGCCTTCCACCTTCATCAACCGCACGGTCACGGCGCTGGTCGCATAAGGAGCGGAGAGGGCCGCGTCGCCGGAAATTCTCGCCAGGCGCGGATCGTTGACGCCGACATAAAAATCGACGTCCTCCGCCGCAGGCTCGTCGGCCGTCAGCAGGATGGGGTTGAACGGATAGGCGCTTTCGCCTTCGAGTTCCTCGACGATCAGAAAAACATTGTAGCTGGAGTAAGGCAGATCGAAGACGACGTAATCGACGTACCACTCCGATCCATGCTGCTCGGGGCGCAGGGGGCCCGCCATTCCCGCCGGATCGTCGTTCAGATAGCGCGCCTCCACCCAAAAGACGAAATCGGCGGCGGCGGCGTTGACCTGGATGCGGCCGAGGATCGTGCCCGGCTCGTCGGGAGGATCGCCGTAGATGCAGAGGCCCGTGTGCAGGTTGCAGATCCCGTCCGGCTCGGTCGTGCAGTCGCTGTCCTCGCAGCAGTCGCCCAACTGGCAGACGTTCGTATCCACGTTGCAGTAGTAGCCCGATCCGAACTGCTCGGCGCAGTCGTCGCAGCTCGTGCAGCGCTCTTCCTCGCCGCCGTCGCCGTCCGCGCCCTGGCAGATGGAAACGGAAGCGCAGCGGCCGCGGTCGTAGCAGCACCAGCCCGGCGGGTAGAGCTGCTCGCAGTCGGCGTCGGCGAGGCATTCGAAATCGCATTCGTGAAAAGGCGAGCAGTAGGCCCAATCGGGACATTGCGCGTGCGCCGTGCAGGACGGACGGTAAGCGACGTCGCAGCAATCCGATTGCGGGTTGCAGAACGAACCGGGATCGCAGTCGGCGTGAGTGGAGCAGGAAACGCATTCCGGGTCCCCGTCGCCGTCGGTCGGCGGGAAGCACTGGCAGTTGAAGCAGGCGTACCCGAGAATGCCGCAATCCTCGTCGGTCTGGCACTGACAGTAATTTTCCTCGCGCTCGATGAAATCCTCCTGGAAATCGATCTCGAACTCGACGCTCTCCTCGGCGTCGTCGTCCGTGTCGCCGTCGCTCGGATCTCCGTCCGCATCGCCGTCGATCCCATCTCCATCGGTGTCGCCGTCGGGCTCATCGCCGTCCGCGATGTCCGGCTCGGCGTCGTCCTGCCGATCGGAGCCGTCCCGGTCGCCATCCACATCGATGTCCACGCAGCGGCCGTTGACCCACATCTGCCCCGGCGGGCAGCTGTCGCCGTCGGGCGGCGGCTCCTCGGACCCGCCGCCGCCGCAGCCGAAAAACGTCGCCATCGCCACGAACCAGAAGGCGACCGCAAAATACTTTCCCATCCCAGCCTGGAACCGTTTCATCCGCGTCCTCCCGCGCCGCGCCTGCAGCGCGAAATGATTCGCTTTCTCCCTTGCCTAACGCTCCGGCGTCGCCAGATCGAATGCGGCGGCGTCGATTTTGGGCCGTTCAACTTTCGCTTCGTCCACCAGCGCATCTTTGGCGCAACGGAAACCGACATCGCGCGCCATCTCAACCGGCGGCATCGCCGCGCGATAATCCGGCGCGATCAGGCGGTGCGTGTAGGCCGGACCGCGCACGATTTTACGTTCGCACAGCGCTTTGCAAGTTCGTGTTGGCGATTCCGGCGCTTTGCCGATTCCTGCTTTCGGCGTTCGGCTCGCCAAGACGTCCTCGGCGCTTTCATCGAACAACGCCGGGGCGGCCAGGCACAATGCCGCGCATTGATCCGATGCGGCCGCCGCCGGCAAGCCTGCAGCGCTCGGCCGCCACCAGTCGCTCACCCATTCGCTGACGTTGTTGAAGAGGTTGAAAACTTCCGCGTCCGCCTCGGCCTGCGGATCGTGATTCTCTCCCACGGGCGCCGGCGATCGCTCGTCGTACAGGTCGTTCGTTTCTCGCGTTTCCGTTCGGCGCACGTCGCCGCCCATCACGCTTTCGGCGGCGAGCAGCCATTCGGGCTCCGTGGGCAGGCGTTTGCCGACGAAAGCGCAGTACGCTTCGGCCATGTCCCAACTGACGCCGGCGGCGGGTCGCCCGTCGCTTTCCTTCTCCAGCGACTGAATCGTTTTGCGCGGCTCGGCGCCCGTCGCCAGCGGCGCGCAGGCTCCGGCTTCGGCGCAACGCTCCCAGTCGCCCAAGGACACTTCCGTGCGATCGAGGAAGAACGGTATAACGGTTGTCGTCTCCTCTCCCGCACTGCCGTAAGCGACGCGACCGCCGCCGAAGTAGGCCATGCCATCGGCGCGCGGGCGTCGCGAGCCGGTGGCGTCCTTGCAGGGCTCGTCGTCGTCGGGGTTGCAGCCGCAGATGTTGATGCGGTAGGTGCGCGTTCCCGTCTCCACGCCGGCGACGGTGAACGCCTTGACCTTCATGTAGAACGTGCCCGAAAGCTGCGTCGCGCCGCGCTTCACGAAGTATTTGATCTGCCGGTAGAGGTTATTGGCGTCCTCGGAACCGGGGACGAAAATGAAGTGCAGGATCGGGTCCTGGCATCCCGCCGTCGTGCTGCAACAGTAGCAGGCTTCCCGACATTCCTTCCCGGCGCCGCATTCGGCGTTCACTTCGCAGCCGCACTGGTCGGAGTCGTTGCAGTTCTCGTCGGGGCAGACGCGCTCGCAGACATCATCGCCCGCCTCGCAGTTGCCGCTGCGGTCGTCTTCCGGACTGTCGTCGGGAATGGCGCTCTGCGTCGTGGAAAGCGTGAACGAGTAGCCGGAGACGCCGCTGCCGGACAGGGTGTAGAGGCATTCCTGGGTCTCCGGGTCGCGCTGCTCGCAGCAGGCGCCGCTGGCCTCGAATTCGGCTTCGTTGCCGAAAACCGGCGGGATGATGTCGAATATCGGCGTAGGCGCGCTTTCCGTCTCCGGGTTCCAGACGATCTCCCCTTCGCTTTCGGCGGGGAAGTTGCAGTAGACTTCATATTGGCTCGGATGGGTGTCGGACGTCACGCAGGGCGCGTTGATCGTTTTGTTCTCGATCTTGAGATCGAACCACTGCGGCGGCGAGACGTTGCCCGCCCGGTCGCGCACCTGAACGCCGAACTGATGCTCTCCGGGATAGAGCGTCGAACCGGCGTAATAGCTCACCTCGTAACTGGGGCTGCCGTTGTCGAAAATATCGCCGACGATCACCTGCGGGTCCGCGCCGGACCATTCGAAGGGCGCGACGCGGTCCGCGGGCGTCTTGCCGCGCATCAGAATGTAGCGGTAGCGCTGGATCGGCGCTTCGTTGGCGAGCGCGGTTGCGGCGTTCCACAGGAACTTGATCTTCGTGGAAAACACCCACTCGCCATCCTTATCGGTGATGCTTTCCTCGCCGACGTCAGGATCGTAAGAGTACACGCCGAAGCCGCTGAGCGCCGGATCGACGCGGTCGATGCCGAAGCTGTTGGCGCTGTCGCCCGGAACGACCGTCGGCGACGTATCGGCGGAGCCCGTCGGCGCATAGCGATGCTGGTCGCGCGCCGCCACGCACCAGTAATATCGGCCTTCCTCAAGCGAGGCGAGGTTGATCGCCTTGGCCAGCCGGTAAAACTTCAGCCCCGATCCCGAATCCAGAAGCGTCGCCACGGCGTCCCAGACCTCTCCGTCCGGATACACTTTCGATTCCGGCGTGCAATACCCCTCCAGATCGACGGCGGTATGGATGGAGAGGCGGTATTCGACCGTGTCGCCGAGCGAGGCGGGGGCATCGATGCAGTTGAACCAGCCGGCCTTGTCGTCCAGATCCCAGTCGGCGCAGACGCCCGCCGCATCGCATACGGCGTACAGGTTCGTCTGATACTGCTGGTCGCGGTCGATGTTGCCCTGCGCCCAGAAGTCGAGTTCGTCGCCCACGCCGCTTTTGCCGACGTTCGTCCAGGCTCCGTCGGGCGGGGCGAAGAGGTCTTCCGCCTCGGGAGGCGGATAGGAGGTATGGAACACCTGATTGCAGGCCCCGAAGCGGTTATCGGCGAAATCGGAGCTGAAGCCGCGCTCGTCGGCGACGTAAATCTGCACGCCCTGGTCCTGGTCGGAGACGTAGCTGGTGGACAACCCTTCGAAGTTCAGCGTCCACTTGAACGTCACGGCCAGTTGGTCGCCGTTCCAGCCGACGGACGAACCGCCATCGCCGACCAAGAGCGCGACGCGGTCGTTGCCGTAATCGGCCGTTTCCTCGCGGAAGGTCCAGGCGTCAAGCCCTTCGTCGTAATCGGCGACGAAGTAACCGCGCTGGTAGGGACCGGCGTTGATGAAGTCGGCGTGCGGCGAGACGCGGACCTTGATGTGGCGAATGTCGCTGTTGACGCCGCCGGAGTTGTTGGCGTCGGAGACGAGGAACGCGAGTTCCTGCTCCGTCAGGTCGTCCACGATCATCGCGCGCATGAAACCCGATCCGTCCTGCACGCCGTATTTGAGCGCAAACGAATCGGACGCGATCGCCGGCTTGGCCGGCGGCAGGACGGGCTCGGCGAGCGGCGACCAGCCGGCCCAGTCGCCCGCGCCGCCCGTGTCGCCGGTGGCCAGGCCGTCGCCGTTGCGCGCCATGACGCGGAAGCAGTGGAAGCGGTTCGTCGCCAGACCGGTCACGACGCGATTGCGTTGCGTTGACCAGAACGAATCCGAATACGTCTCCGTAAGCGTCCCCATGGCATTGAGATAACCGGCCGGCGCGCCGACGCCGCAGGCGTCCGCGGTGTCGCCGGAAAAGGCGACGAGAAGGAATTGCGTGCCGCTGCGGTTGACCGCGAAGCTGGCGTCCCATTGGACGCGCAGCGACTGCGACCAATTGAGGCCGAGCGTCTGCGCCTCGCTTTCGGAAAGCTCCGTCGCGACGGGCTGCGGCGGCGCGGCGGCCGGCGTGAAGAGCGCCACGCCCGGCAGGCAGCCGTCGGCCCGCACGCAGTAGCGTTCGCCGTCGAAAGTTCCGCAGCCGGTGTAGCCGCCGCCGCCTTCGCTGCGCATGGTGCAATAGACGTCGGGCGTGCAGGATACGCCGCCGCAATCGTAGAACGTGGCCGAACAGTTGATGCCGCCGCGCCACGGGCCGCAATGGCCGCCGGCGTCGCAGGAGCGCATGCGGTAGCTGCGCAGCCGGTTCGCCGCCAGGCCGGAGGTGTCGGACACGACGATCGACGCCTGACCCTCGTGGGGATACGCCCCCAGCAGACTCCATTCCGCGTCGTTGCAGACGTCGCCGCCTTCGAACGTGAGGTGCTGGACCTGCGTCACCGAGTAACCTTCGGTCGTGGTATGGCCGGTGACGATGTCGAAGCGGTTGTCGTCTACGTAGAGATTGAGCGTCGGCGAACCGGACGCCGCGGCGTATACGTCCACGGCGCCGACGGGTTGCGACAGCGTCCCGAGGGCGGGGAAAGTGTTTGCCGTTCTGTGCCAGAGCGTGTCGAAAACCGAAACGCTCGTTCCCGGGTTCGAGCCCATGGGAGGAGAAACAACATCGATGGCGGCGGGATAAACGCCGCCGGCCGTGGCGTTCTCGCCGAGGTAGTAACGCGAAAAACGCAGAATCGAGCCGATCGGGGCGTCGATCGCCAGCCGCTGCAGACCGGCCTGGGCATGCGCCGGCGGGAAGACGATTCTGCCGCTGTTATCGCCTTCGAAGGCGCGCGTCGCGTTTATCGCCAGAGGATCACTGGGGAAGGCTTGCTGCCAGAGGGGGATGTCCAGTCGGTTCTCCAGTCCGCCATTGCCTAGCAGGTTGCTCGTGTTGCCGGCCGCGTCTACGGCCATAACTGTGTAGTAGTAAGCCGTGCCGCGATCGAGGAGCCCGGCGATATTGGGGCCGACCAGAGGAGCGGAAATCGTCAAATCGATACGGGCCGGACCGTTGATCGCGGCCTGGGTATTGTTGAAGTCGGGGCTGGCGGGCCCGTCGCGGTCGATGGCCGCCTGGTCCTGCCAGACGAGAGCGGGCATGGGACCATCGTAGAGGAAGGGGGCGATGAAGAAATTGTCGAACTCGGCGTTGGCGTTGTCGAGACGGAAGCCTTCCGTGCCGCCGGTGAAGGCCGTCGGATCGCCGCTGATCGACGTTTTGTTCAATTCCCAAAGCTTGACGCCATCGGCGAAGCCGCGCGCGATGTCGCCTTTCACGTAAATCGTCGCCCGATGCCACTCGCCGACGCCGGGATTCCAGGCCACGGGGTAAGTCGGATCGCTCGGCGACTGGCTGTAATAGATGCGCGACCAGTAGGAGCCGCCTTCGGATTGGCCGAGCACCCAGCGGGCGTACTGGCTCTTAAATTTGAAAATGATCTCCACGCCGTTGGTCCCGCCGGTTTTGCGGAAGTCGGCGGCCATCAGGTAGCCGTTGGCGAAGTCGTAGGCCGGATCGTTGAAGTTGAAGGAAATGCGGCAGGTCGCGCCGCTGCCTGCGCCGGCCAGTACGCCGCCCGTGCGCGACCAGGCGCCCGACGGCGAGCGCAGCGAACGATCCCATACGCCGTCGCCGTAGTCCGCCTCGAAGCCGTCCCATTCGCCGTTGACCGGTTCGAAGTTCGCCGGCGCGGTTCCATCCGGCGGTAGAGACAGAATGGTCCGGTTCGCCGCGCCCCGTCCGCGAAAGGCGATGTAATCGACGCGACGCGCGCAGAATGGGAAAGGCTCGTCGAGTTTGCAATAGTCGTAAGTCGGCCGGCAATGGTCATCCATCCCGCACAGCCGCCCCCCTACGTCGGCGCAGAACTTTCCAGCCGGGTAGGTATTGCAAAATGCGTTGAGATCGGGCGGGCAGTCGGCGATGGTCAGGCAGGGAATCCCCATTATCGGGTGATCGTCCTCGGAAGGACCCCAAGCCAGGTCGAGGTGATCCGTCGGCCCGGCGACGGGCATGACGACGGCGGCCGCCGGCACGGAAGGCGGCGTGCGGTCGTCGGTGGGCCCCACCTTGCAGGTGTTGGTGCCCGGCGTCCAGGTGAGCGGCGGGTGGTTCTCCAAATCGTAGGTGGCCGCGACGTGGAAATCGAAGCTCGAACTGTCGTCGGCCGGCACGTCGATGCCGCCGGTGCCGCCGAAAAAGTCGAACTCGCGCCATTCGCAGCATTCGGAGGCGAAGTCGAGGGTCCAGGTGCAGGCGACGGGCGCAAGCGCCGGGCCGTCCGGCGTTTCGATCACGGGCCGCTGGCTGGCCTCGTCCCAGAAGCAGAAGAGCATGCCCTCCGGATCGATAATCTGGCCGATGCGCAGATGGATTTTTCCTGTTTGGGCGTTGAGCGCCGCGCCTCTGTCGCTGCACTCGGCGATGCTCGGGATCTCGAAGCCCCAGCCGACGCGGCCGTGCTCGTCGAGGTCGCGCGGTTCTCCCGAAATATCCACCGTGCAGTCCGTATCCGCCCCGGTGCAGGCCTCGCTGAAGAAGCGGATCGAACCGCTGTCCACGGTTTTTTCCACGTTGCGCCGGGCGTAATACGAACTGTTGGAAATGAACCGCGCGCCGTTGATGACGAGGTTCTGGCTGTTATCGACGCGCAGGATCTTCAATTCGCCCCACGGGTTGGGCACGCCGTAGCGGAACCTCGTAAAATCGAGAATGTAGTTGTTGGCGCCGTCGCCGATCTGGCCGGTCGTATCGACGAAAATACCCTCCGGGCCAAGATATTCGAAGACAGCGTATTCGGCTTGCAGCCGGCCGCCGAAGACGCGGATCTCGTAGTATGCGCCGCTCTCGCCGCGCGTCGGACGGACGCGCGAGCCGCCGCTGCCGCTTTCGCCCACGGCGGTGAGCGTGCCGTATACGTCCACCTTCGCGCCGCCATAGGTGGAGGTCTTGCCGAGCTTCACCGAACCGTAAGAGGACGAGCCCGACACTTCCGTCGGCAGGATCAACTCGCCGCCGGCCCGGATCTCGACGCCGTCGGCGAACAAGGGCGTCGTGATCGAGGTGTCCGAGAACGGCGTGCCGCCCGGCAAGGTCTTGCTGATACTCGCCTGGGCATCGACGATCAATTTGTGGAAGGTGGTATTGGCCTTGACCCAGCCGCCGGCCCTTTTCATGATCACCGTGCCGCCCGTGCCGTCGCCGGTGAAGCTGCCCTTGATGAACACGCTGCCGTAAACCTCGGCCTGCGTATCGCGCGTGAAGTCGCCCTTGGACCCCTGATAGCCATAATAACCGCCGCCCGCGTCGGCCATGCCGGCGCCGACGCGGAAATGGGCCCGGTCCACGTCGTAGAGGCTGGGATAATTGAGAAAGAAAATGCTGTCCACGTCGATGTAGGTCCGGTCGAAGTAGAAGCGGGAGCCGCTGTAGCCGTAGAAGTCCCAGCCGCTCGTCGATTTCAGGTTATCGATGACGATTTTGCCGCCTTCGGTCATGTTGATCCAGTTCAGGTTGTAGACATACAAACCGTCGTCGTCGAAGGCCGCGTCTACCCCAGGACCGCTATAGGGGCCGACGTTGATTTCGCCGGAAACGGAGTCGATGACGGGCAGATCGTTGCTGCCGCGCCGCAAATACATGGGGATAAAAGTCCCCGACTGGCAGGTGACGTAGCTGCCGGCCTCGCCGAGGGAGCGCAGGCGCGACGGCATCAGGCTGGAGGGATGCCGCTCCAGCCAGAATTGTCCGGTGCCCTTGGCGCAGACCTGGTTGTTGGCCGCCGCCTGCCAGCCGGCGAGGTCGAGCGCGCCGTCCTGCACGGCCAGGGCCTTGATGATCTGGTTGGTCGAGTCCGTCGCCGTCGGTCCGATGTCGGAGAGCAGAGTCACATAGTCGTAGGCGCCGCTTTTGTCGATTTCCAACTTCGGGATCGTCAGCTTGGCCGAGGCGTTGTGGATCAATCCTTCGGACGATCCCTCCAAGTCGATTTGCGAGGTCGTGTCGGACAGATCGGCCGTCAGCTCGCTGTTGGGTCCGAGGATCCAGTCGCGGCGAATGACGGCGTCAACGTGCGTGATGTGCGCCTTGCCGCCCGCGCCGAGTTCGAAATCGCCTTTGATTGTCATGGTTGAGCCGGCGATCGCCGGCGTCGTCGTCGGGATCAGGGCGCCGTTGATCTGCGCCAAACCTACGGTGTCATCGCGGCCGACGGTGAAGGCTACCGCCCCGGCCGTGTCGAAGAACGCCGTCTCGCCGGAGGCGATAAAGAATTCCAGACACACGGCGCTCGTTTTGATGCGCAAATCCGGAGTGGAAGCCGGCACAACCACGTAATTGGTGGAAGCGGGTTTCGCCGTCGCCGGGACAAGCGAACTGCCGTTGTAAACCTGCCAGTTGGACGTGCTGTTCCAATCGTCGCTGGCGGCGCCCGTCCAGCGATGATGATTCGGAGTCGTGAACACCATCCAAACGGTGGTCGAGCTTGTCGCTTCCATGTCGAAGTCGTTGTTGTCGGCGATCCAGTTGCCCGAGTTGTCCTCCCAGTGGTCAAGACGATAGTAAACGCCGCTGTTCAGCTGCCAACGGTCAACATGGAGATAATAATGGCCTCCGAGAACCGTCCGTACCTGCGCCCCGCCGCCGGATGTGTTCGCGGTATAGCCCTTGAGATCCACCGCGAACGCCGGCCAGTCCAGGTTGGGACCGCCCTGCTTCTTGGCCTTGACGGTCAAAGTCTGGAGATTGTTCAATTCGACCGTCGCGGAACCGCTGGCCGAGCAGCCGTTGAACTCCACGCAATTGGTCCCCGAACCGCAGGTGAAGCTGGCCGAGTCGCGATAGAAAACGACGCGTCCCGCGCCGCCCGCGCCGGTGCCTTGGCCATAGCCGTCGTTGTAGCCCTGGCCGCCCTTGGCCTGGATGCGGTTGGTCCCGGAGACGGAAATGGCGAGCGAGGAGACAACCACCGTTCCGCCCGCGCCGCCGCCGCCCGCGCCGCCCAGACCGCCGGCGTGGTAAATAGTAGTGCAGGCTTCGCTCTCGCAGGTCCAGTCCTGGACGGTTTTGCCCGCGCCGCCCGCGCCGCCCGCCTGGCCTTTCTCGCCGTTGGCAAGGATCAGGCCCGTCTGGGTATAGCTTGTGGCCGCTTCAAGAATCACCAGGCCGCCGCCCGCGCCGCCGGTTCCGCCGGTCGCCGCGCCGCCCTCATAGCCGCCGCCGCCGCCGCCCGCGCCGCCGCTG
>QZKR01000039.1 GCA_003598065.1 Myxococcales bacterium
AAGACCGGCCGACGCCGCCGGCGCTCCGGCGGCCGCGCCGCCCTTGGCGAGGCGGTTCAGGCCGGCCAGCAGATCCTCGATCGGCCGCAGCCGGCCGACTTGCAGCATCTTGGCCAGCGTCAGTTCGAGCATGAAGCGCGCCTGCTCGGAACGGGCGATGCGCTCCTGGCCCTCGACCATCAGGTCGAACCAGGCGATCCACTCCGCCGTCTCCGCCCCCTTCGCCAAGTCGGCCAGCTCGCGGGTTTCCGCTTCCGGCCGGTCGAGCGAGGCCGCGGCGCCGGGATGGCTGGAGACCATCGCCGCGTCGCGCAGATATTCGAGAAACTCCGCGCCGAACTGCCGCAGGTCGTGGCCGTAATCCACCAGATCGGCCACGGCGTCGAAGGCCGCCGGAGCATCGCGCCGCACCAACGCCCCGCCAAGCCGTTCGAACACCGAGGCGTCGGCCATGCCGAGCACCATCCGCACGTCGTCCTCGGCGATCGTTTCGCCGGCGTAGGCCAGCACGCTGTCGATGAGGCTCAAGCCGTCGCGCACGGAGCCGCGCGCCTTGCGCGCCACCATCCGTAGCGCCGCCTCCGAGATCGACACCCCTTCCTTCGCCAGCAGTTTGCCGATGAGCTGGGCGATCTCTTTGGCGCTCACCGCCTTGAAATCGTAGCGCTGGCAGCGGGAAAGAATCGTCGCCGGGATTTTGTGCGCCTCGGTGGTGGCGAAAATGAACTTTACGTGCGGCGGCGGCTCCTCCAGCGTTTTCAAGAGCGCGTTGAACGCCGCGCCGGTGAGCATGTGCACTTCGTCGATGATGTAGATTTTAAAGCGCGCCCGTTGCGGCCGGTACTGCACGTTGTCCCGCAGGTCGCGCACGTCATTGACGCTGTTGTTGCTCGCGCCGTCGATTTCGTTGACGTCGATATCGGAACCGCGGCCGATGGCCGTGCAGGAATCGCAGGTCCCGCAGGGCGTCGGCGTGGGTTCGGGGAAGCTCTGGCAGCAGAGCGCTTTGGCCAGCACGCGCGCCGTGGTCGTTTTGCCCACGCCCCGCGTGCCCGTGAACAGAAAGGCGTGATGAATCTTGCCTTGCTTGATGGCGTTGGTCAGCGTGCGCGTGGCGTGCTCCTGGCCGATGATCTCCTCGAAGCTGTTGGGGCGATACTTGCGGGCCAGGACGAGATAGGACATTGCGCGCGCACTCCTAATGGAATCGGGCGGAAATGATGCGGGAAGGACTATAGCACACGGGATTATGGGCGGCAACCGGGTTGACCCGTGGCACCCGGAGCGAACTGCTACCGCTGCTTCCTTTCGGACCTGACGGGGTTTGCAGGGCTCCGCCGCACGGGACCCGGTTGCCATAAAGAGCCCGCTTTCGCGGACCCGAAGAAACAAAATCTGGCGGAGAGAGAGGGATTCGAACCCTCGGTGCCCTTTTGAGGCACACACGATTTCCAATCGTGCACCTTCGGCCGCTCGGTCATCTCTCCGGGCCGAAAAAACGCCGCCTGCGGACGGGTCGGATCGGATCGGCCCGGCAGGACCATAACGAGCGAAAAAAAGTGGCGGAGAGACTGGGATTCGAACCCAGGGTACCCATAGGGTACACATGATTTCGAGTCATGCGCCTTCGACCGCTCGGCCATCTCTCCACAATTCGCTCGCTTGTATTTTCACGTCAAAGAACATCAGCGCCGCTATCCGCGTCCGGCCCGCCCCGCAGGCGCTTGAAGAAAGCCCTCAGCCGTTCGGCCGCCTCGTCGGCGAGCACGCCCTCCACCACGTCGAGGCGATGGTTGAGTCGTGCATCCTCGGCGCACCGATAAAGCGACCGCACCGCCCCGGCCTTGGGGTCCCGGCAGCCGAAAACGAGCCTCCGGAGCCGCGCCTGCACGGCCGCTCCCGCGCACATCAGACACGGTTCCAAGGTCACGTAGAGATCGCACTCGTCGAGCCGCCAGCTTTTTTGGCGCGCGGCGGCGCTGGCAATGGCTTCGATCTCGGCGTGGGACAGCGGGCTCTGGCGCGATTCGCGCCGATTATGGCCTCGGGCGATGACCTCGCCGTCGCGGACGATGACGGCTCCCACCGGCACCTCGCCTTCCTCGAAAGCGCGGTCCGCCTCGGCGAGAGCCTGGCGCATCCAATCGTCGTGCGTGGGCATCGGCACCCGAAAAACCATAAAAAAATGGTACGCCCAAGAGGATTCGAACCTCTAACCCTCGGATCCGTAGTCCGAAGCTCTATCCAGTTGAGCTATGGGCGCACCAGGAGCCCTTGCGGGCAGACACATGCGTGTAAAGAGCGTGCTTCCAGGGGGACGATTAATACCGGCCATGCCCCGGTATTGTCAAGAAAAAACGCCGGGTCGGAAAATTTAAAACCCCACCCGGACAGGGTTATTTCCCTGAAACCGCAGGTCTTTCAGGGACCGGAAAACTGCCGCCCTTCCTGTGCGCTGGATGTCGTACGCTGGCCGTCGTGCGCTGGACAGGGATGCGCACCGTGATATGATCGCCGTGGAGCAGGGCGAAGGGAAATACCGATATGCTGCGCATCGCCATCAGCGGAGCCAGCGGGCTCATCGGCGCGGAGTTGGCGCGCAGTCTGAGCGCCGAGGGTCATTCCATTCTGCCGCTTGTCCGTCGGCGCGAACAAGACGCCTCCGAAGCCGTTTTCTGGGACCCGGCAAAAGGCCGCATCGACTCCGAGAGTCTGAACGGCATAGATGTCATGATCCATCTGGCGGCATCCAATCTTGGCGACGGCCGCTGGACGCCGGCGCGCAAAGCGGAAATCGTCAACAGCCGGGTGGGAGGGACCTCGCTTCTAGCGAAAACTCTGCCCGCGCTCGCCCGGCCGCCGAATGTCTGGCTCTGCGCCTCGGCCGTCGGCTTTTACGGTTCGCGCGAACCCGAGGACATCGTCGATGAAGCCGCCGGACCTGGAACGGGCTTTCTCGCCGAGGTCTGCCGCGTCTGGGAGCAGGCCGCCGCTCCCGCCGTCGCCGCCGGCCTGCGCACCATGTTCATGCGTTTCGGCGTCGTGCTGGCGCCGCACGGCGGGGCTCTGGCGAAGCTGCTGCCGGTCTTTAAATTGGGCCTTGGCGGACCGATCGGCAATGGCCGGCAGATGATGAGCTGGGTGGCGCTCGACGAGATTCCCTCCGTCGTCCGTCATCTCATCGCCACGGAAGCCCTGGCCGGCCCGGTCAACGTCGTCTCGCCGCACCCTGTTCCGAACCGCGAATTCGCCCGTGAACTGGGCGCGGCCCTGAATCGTCCGGCCGTGCTTCCCGCGCCGGCTTTCGCACTGCGGCTCGCCTTCGGCGAGATGGCCGAGGAAACGGTGCTCGCGGGCCAGAACGTGAAATGCGGGAAGCTCTTGGAATCCGGCTATTCCTTCCGTTGGCCCGACGTGGGACCAGCGCTCAAGGCGATGCTTTCGGCGCGAAGCTGAAACGCTTGTTCGAAGAGGAAGGGGGGCTAAGGCTTCTTTCCGCCCTGATCGGGGATGACCTTCCCCGCCGAATCCAGGCACGGCAAAAGTTCTCCCGTCGGCGACACGCAGGCGGCCGTGGCGCAAGGGTAGGGGTCGGCGCGCGGCGCTTTGGGTTCAATGAACATCGGCTGGACAAGCCATTTCCCGTCGTCGTTGGCGAGCGCATAGCACATCAACTCCGCTTTCCGCCGATCGACGACAAGCCGCAGTTCCGTCGCGTCGCGCAGAAACGTTGCGTCGGTCTGCGAATCTCCCGCGCCGAAGACGATGCGCCGCTGCAAATCGACAACGCGGAAAATAGCCTCCGGTCCCCGATCCCCGAAGATAGCCTTGTTGATCCAGCAGCGTTTGCCGTCCATGTAGGTCATGAGCCGGTTTTCGCCGTCGGCGACGGGACCGCAGCCTTCGAGGCGCGCCGTGAGCCGGCTGTTGGAATCCAGGATCGTCCGTACGCCGACGACGCGCTCCGGAGGTATGCCGAGCCGCGCGGCGAAGGGCTCGACGACGACTTGCGCCGAGGCGGAAACGATCCAGACCTCGACGCCGGCGGCGCTCAAGGCGCGGATAAGGTCCTGCATCTGCGGGTAGATTCGCAGGTAAGCCGCCAGTTTGGGACGACGGCCGATCATTTGCGTCGCGCCCGCGGGCGCGGCGAGACCCGCCTCGATCGCGGCCGCGGCGATGGTCCGCATCTCGTCCGGCGGGCGACCGGCCATCAGTTGCGCCGCCCAGGCGTAAGCCGGCTCCATCCAGCGTTGCTGGAAACCGCCGAAAGCCGGCCAGCCGTCAGGCGTGGTGGCGTTCAGGTAAATGGCGAGGAAAGTCTCGGCGCATTCGACGTTCCGCGCCGTCTGCACCGGCTGGCCGGCGGCGGTCGAGCCGCAGGCCGTGCCTAGCGCCTCGGCGGCGGCGAGCGTGAGATAGGGACTCGTTTTGCGCCAGTCGCCGCCCTCGGGGGCGAGGATCTGGTTGTGGACCAGCATCCAGAAAAAGACGGCGTCGCCGACGTCGTTCTTGATGACGGTGTTGTCCCAGTCGAAAACGGCGACAAGCCGCAGGCCTTGCGCTTGGAGCATGGATGCGCTGTCCAGAAAACTCTCCAGCCGCTCGCGATTGTCGGCATGCCAGGGCAAAGCGGGGTCCAGGGGCGGCGCAATCTCAACCTGGGGCGGCGGTTTGACCGCGCAGCCCGCCAGCAGGGTCGCAAGCGTCGCGATCGTCCAAAACCTTAAAGCGCCGATTGTTTTGTCGATGACAAAATTCCGCCGCATCGCGGTGCCTGTCTGAAATAGGCTCATTAATTCGAGACCTTGAAACGAGGTCACTCTAGCAAACGCCGCTCGGTGAAGAAAGCGAAATAATCAATGGGTATCGCCGCTCCATATCATTGTCGATTTGGCGGAGAGGGGAGTGTGCGAACGATGACCGAAACCCAATGTGGCGCCGATCCTGTTTTAATCGTCGGCGCGGGCCCGGCGGGGCTTGCCGCCGCCGCCAGTCTGACCCGAGCCGGCGTGCCGCATGTCGTTCTGGAAAAAGAAAACACGGTCGGCGATTCCTGGCGGCATCACTACGACCGGTTGCACCTGCATACGGTCAAGCGTTGGTCGGCGCTTCCCTATCGCCCTTATCCGCGAGACTATCCGCGCTATCCCTCCCGTCAGCAGGTGGTGGATTACCTCGAAGATTACGCGCGGCATTTTCGGATCGAACCGCGATTCGGCGAGCGGGTGACCAGGGCGCGCCAGGACAACGGGCGCTGGGTGGTCCGCAGCGACAAAGACGAGCGGCGCAGCCGCTTTCTCGTTGTCGCCGCCGGCTACAACCGCGAGCCCGTCACACCGCCTTTTCCCGACATGAACCGCTACGGCGGCGAAGTGCTCCACAGCGGCGCGTACAAAAACGGCGCGCCATATCGAGGCAAGCGGGTGCTCGTCGTCGGTTGCGGCAACTCGGGGGCGGAAATCGCTCTTTGCCTCAGCGAACACGGCGCGCAGGCCGACATCGTCGTTCGCGGTCCGGCGCACGTTGTGCCGCTCGAATGGGGCGGCCTGCCGATGCAGGCGACGTCCCTTTTGCTGAGCCGGCTGCCGGTGGATCTCGCCGACAAGCTCATCGGCCAGGTGCTGAAGCTCTCCGTGGGCGATCTTGCGCCATACGGCATCAGGCGGCCGGAGAAGGGGCCGATGCGGATGGTGATCGAGAACGGCCGCGTGCCGCTCATCGACGTCGGCACGATCGGGCATATCAAGGAAGGGAAGATCGCCGTCCGGCCCGGCGTCGAACGCTTCACCGAAAACGGCGTGCGATTCGTAAACGGCGAAACGCACGCCTACGACGCGGTGATCCTCGCCACGGGTTACAAGAGCGGGCTGGACAAATGGCTCGCCGGCGCGGAGCGCGTCATCAACGACCGCTCTTATCCGAACCGCTTCGGTGAGGAGAGCGAGCTTTCCGGACTCTACTTCGTCGGCTACCGCAACCCGCCGACCGGCATGCTGCACGAGATCTCCCTCGAGGCGCGCCGCGTGGCGGCCGATATTGCGAAAAAATTCTGAACCCTCTTCGGCCCATTGCCACACCTCAGGCCCGTCTGTATAATCCCTTAATTAGCGACAGCTCGACGGAAGGCAGTATGCGGGCCGAGGCTTATCTCACTCCATTGAACATCACGGCGAAGACGGCGCGCTGGCTTGCCTCCGTGCGCCGCGAGTCTCGCCCGCGCCCGCAATTGCAATTGCAACCGCCTCGCGCCGCGCTGCTGGTCGTGGACATGGTGCGCCATTTCTGCCATCCGCAAGGGCGGGCTTACGTTTCCGCCTCCGCCGCCGTCGTGCCGAACATCGCGCGGCTTATCGACGCCTGGCGCGCCTTCGGCGGGCTGGTGATCCATGCGCGACACGGGCACGAGGGGCCGGAGGATCTCGGTCTGATGGGGCGTTTTTTCACCGATTACCTTCGCGCCGACGAACCGGAAGCCGAGATCATCGAGGCGCTGAAACCCGCGCCGGGCGAGACCGTCCTGCGCAAAGCGACGTACGACGCCTTTGTCGGCACGGACCTGGAGCAACGATTGAAGGCCGCAAGGAAAACGCAGCTCGTCATCGCCGGCGTGCTGACGCATCTCTGCTGCGAAACCACCGCCCGGGCCGCCTTCGTGCGCGGCGTCGAACCCTATCTTGTCGCCGACGCCACGGCGACGACGCGCGCCGCCCTGCATCTCGGCGCCTTGCGCGCCCTGGCGAGCGGTTTCGGCGTGGCCATGTCCACGCGAGAGGTTTTGGATCGATGCGACGCGAACGGCTAGTCATCGTCGGCGCGGGGCCGGCGGGCGTGGCGGCGGCCGTTCAGGCGGCGCGGCTGGGCGTGCGCCCGGCCTTGATCGACCGCGAGGGCGTCTGCGGCGGGCTGGTCCGCAACGCCTGGCGGATGGAAAACTATCCCGGCCTCGCCGAACCCATCCCCGGCCCGGCGTTCGCGTCGCTTTTGGCGCGGCACCTGCGCAATTTCGGTCTTGCCGTCGAGCCGGGCGAGGTTCGCGCCGTCCGCAGAGCCGGAGCGGATTTCGTTCTGGCGCTCGGCGCGGGAGAGCTGATCGCCGAGGCGGTCGTCCTTGCCGTGGGCACATCGCCCAAGCGGTTGAATGTCCCCGGAATGGTGGACTTGGGCGGCCGGTTGTGCTACGAAGTGCGTGAAGCCTTGCTGTTGCAGCCCAAGCGCGCAATCGTGGTGGGCGGGGGTGAAGCGGGGGTCGATTACGCCCTTTCGCTCGCCGACGCCGGAGCGGCAGTGGATTTGCTTTTGCGCGGGGAAAGGCTCCGCGCGCGCGGCCGGCTGCTGGAGGCGGCGCAGAATCGAGCGGAGATCCGCTTTCGCCGACGTTGCGAGTTGCGCGGATTCAGGCGCGACGCGAGCGGCATGGAAGCGGAGATTGTGGAAAACGGCCAGCCCGGAGTGCTGCGCGCCGACGCCGTCGTCGTCGCCGTCGGCAGGCTAAGCGCCGCCGCCGAGTTATTGCCGGATCTTGCCTATAGCCCCGGCGATTCGCTGGCGACGAAGTGGACGGGGTTATTCGTTGTCGGCGACGCGCGCGCCGATTTTCTTGGGCAGGCCGCCATCGCCGTCGGCGACGGATTGCGCGCCGCCCAGTTGGTTGTAGATTTCCTGGAAAGAAGGGACGCATCATGATCGTCATCCGTCATACGCAAGGCAACGATGAGCTGGCCCGCGTGTATGTGGGCGAGCTTGGCGATAAGAGCCTGATCGAGTTCGTCGAGTCCGTGCAACCGCCGCATCCGCTGGAGGAGAAATGGGTGCTGATCGTCTCGACGTTGAAGGGCTGCCCGGTGGGCTGCGCCATGTGCGACGCCGGCGGGCATTTCCGCGGCCGGCTCACCGCCGGCGAAATCCTGGAGCAGATCGACCTGATGATCCGCCGCCGCTTCCCCGACGGCCGCGTTCCCGTGCGCAAGCTTAAAATCCAGTTTGCGCGCATGGGCGATCCGGCCTTCAACGACGCGGTGCCGGAGGTGCTGCGCCGCCTGCCGGCGCTCTACAACGCCCCCGGCCTGATGCCGAGCATCTCCACGATCGCGCCGGCCGGGCGGGAGCGTTTCTTCGAGGAACTGCTGACGGTGAAGCGGCAGCACTATTCGGACGGCCGTTTCCAGCTCCAGTTCTCGCTGCACACCAGCGACGAGCAGGCGCGCCGCCGGCTGATCCCGGCGCGCACCTGGAGCTTCGCCCAGATGGCCGACTACAGCCGGCTGTTTTTCGAGCGCGGCGACCGGAAAATCACCCTGAACTTCGCGGCGCCCAAAGGCTTTCCGCTCGATCCGGCGGAACTGCGGCGCGTGTTCTCGCCCGATATTTTCCTCATCAAGATCACCCCCATCAACCCCACGAACGCCTCTTATGCCTCCGGCCTGGAAAGCCTGATCGACCCGAACGAGCCCGAAGCCGCCCGCGCCCTCTGCCGGCGCTTCGAAGAGGTAGGTTACAAAACCATCCTCTCGATCGGCGAACTGGAGGAGAACCGCATCGGTTCGAACTGCGGCATGTACGTCGTGGGCGTGCGCCAGGAGTGCGCGTGCGCGGAACAGGCGCTGGACGTCACCCCGTAAAATCCATTCCATCCAAATGGTGCGGACTGGCGGTCAAACGAGTAACACGGAAGAAAAAGGAATGTAGGGGAGGATGAAGCGCCGCAGGCGCGGAATCCTCCCGTTGGCCGGCATTGCGGGCGGATTCCGCTTTGCTTCATCCGCCCCTACAGCCTTTTCTACAACGCGCTTTTGCCTGTCGGATTGCTGATTGACGTCAGACACCGAACCAGGATTTGAAATCGGCGGCGAGCGCGGCGAGTTCGCCGTCGTTCAAATGGTCGGCGGCCGTGATGCCGACGCGCAGGGAGACGGTCTGACCGTTGCCCCAGGGCCACCAGGCGCCGAACAGCGCCGCCGGTTGGCCGGGATCGGTGAAGTAAAGCCGTTGTTCCGGCCGTAAACCGAGATCGGTGGCCACGCGCCGCGCCGTTTCGGGAGCCTGGCGGATCGTGCGCACGTCCCATTGATTGGAGAAAAGCGGCTTCAGCAACGTCTCGACGCGCGAGGCCTGGGCGGCGGGAAAGCTGACGAGCGCGGCGTCGAAGCGGTCGTCCCATTGCCAGGGGTGGACGCCGGCGCTCTTGTCCGTAAGCGTCATGCAGATAACTTTCAGTGAAGCAGCGTCGTACATCGTTGTCTTCTCCTCCTTCCGATGCGCCAAGAATGCCAGGGATCAGGGCGATTCGCAAGCTTTTCCATTGAAAGGATCGGCCGGTCGCGGACGGTCTTGAGACGGCCGCGAAATTTTGTTATCGTGCCGCGCATGAAAAGGTCGCTCAATGTCGTTCGGCTGTTTTTGCTCTTCGCTCTGGCCGGCGGGCTGCTCGGTTCGGCCGTGCTGATGGGGCAGTTCGTCTACTACGGCCGCGACCTGCCCGACATCCGCCAGATCGGCGACTACCGCCCGCCCCAGATCAGCCGCGTCTATGCCGCCGACGGAACCGTGATCGGCGAATTCGGCCAGCAGAAACGGACGGTCGTTTCCCTGGAGGAAATGCCGTCCCTGCTGCTCAACGCCTTCGTGGCGGCGGAGGACGCCGCTTTTTTCCAGCACGCCGGCGTCGATTTCTTCGGCGTGATGCGGGCGATGGCGCGCAATCTCGTTTCGCTCGACGTCAAGCAGGGCGCCAGCACCATCACCCAGCAGGTGGTGAAAAATCTGCTGCTTTCGCACGAGCGGTCGCTGAGCCGCAAGATTTCCGAGATCATCCTCGCCTACCAGATCGAGCAATCTTTTTCAAAGCGGGAAATCCTCGCCATCTACGCCAATGAAATCTACTTCGGCAACGGGACCTACGGCGTGGCCGAGGCGGCGCGCTTCTACTTCGGCAAGCGGCTGGGGGATCTCACGCTCGGCGAAATAGCCTATCTGGCGGGGCTGCCGAAAAACCCGGAAGGCTACGCGCTCAACCGTCATCCGGATCGCGCCCAAACGCGGCAACAATATGTGCTCGGGCGGCTTCTGGAACAGGGCTACGTCGATCGGCCGGCGCACGACGCCGCGCGCGACGCGCCGTTGGCCCATGCGCCGCCCGCCGACGCCGGCGCGAGCGCCCCCTACGTCGTCGATGCGGCGCGGGCGATCGTGGAGCCGTTCGTCGGCAGGGACGCCCTTGCCGCCGGTGGGCTGCTCATTTATACCTCGATCGATCCGCGGCTTCAGACGGCGGCGCGCCGCGCCCTGCGCGACAACCTGACGGCCTACGATCGTCGCCACGGCTACCGCGCCCTGCCGATCGCGCCGGCCGAGGAGCGGGAAACCTGGAAGAAGAATGTGGCGCGCGTCGGCAAGCGTCGCGGTGCGGAGGAAGGCAAAACGGTTTTCGCTTATTCGGCCGATTTTCCGCCTTCCGGGCCCGACGGCGTAGCGGTGGTCGGAACAGAGGCAAAGAGCACGGGCGCTCCTGCGCCGACGCCGTTCTGGCGCACCTTCGTCCGTCGGTTGACGGCGGACGAGTTGTATTTTGCCTGGATCCTCGCTGTCGATGCCAAGACGGGCGCGCTTTCCGTGTCGCTCGGCGTGCGAGAAGGCGCGATCGCGGCGGCGGACGCCGTTTGGGCCTTGCCGGCCGCGTCGCGCGGCAAGGGACAGGCGGCGGCGCTTGCCGCGAGATTCGTCCCCGGCCAGGCGGTGGTCGTGGCGTTGAGGCGCAATGAAAAAGGAGAACCGGCGGCCATCCCGGCCGACGGACCCGTGCCGCTCGCGCTGTCGCAGGTCCCGCTGGCGCAGTCGGCGCTCTTTGCCTTGGACCCGCGCACGCGGCGGGTGCTCGCCCTGGAAGGCGGCTTTTCCCATGCCCTGAGCCCCTTCGACCGCGTCACGCAGGCGTTGCGTCAGCCCGGTTCGGCCTTCAAGCCGTTTGTCTATCTTGCAGCGATGCGTTCGCGGCGGTTCACGCCGGCGACGCAAGTGGAAGACAAACCCGTCTCCTATCCCGCCGGCGGCGGCCGCGTCTGGAGCCCGAAGAATTTCGACGGCAAGTTTCGCGGTCCGATGCGTCTGCGCGAAGCCTTGACCCACTCGATCAATACCGTCGCCGTCCAGCTTGTCGATCAGCTCGGGCCGGCGGCGGTGGTCGATGCGGCGCGCACGCTCGGCGTCGGTTCGCCCCTGGAAGCGAATCTCACGCTGGCGCTCGGCACGTCGGAAGTCACGTTGTGGGAGCTGGTCAACGCCTACGCGACGCTGCCGGCCGAGGGCCAATGGGCCGAGCCCGTCCTGGTCGAGCGGGTTGCGACCGCGTCGGGCAGGGAACTGTATCGGCCGCGTCCGGAACGGCGACAGGCCATTGCGCCCGAAGAAGCGGCGTTGATGGCGGCGCTGATGCAATCGGTCGTCCAGGAGGGGACGGCCCGGCGGGCGCGGGCGCTCGGACGTCCGCTGGCCGGCAAGACCGGCACCACCAACGACCATCGCGACGCCTGGTTTATAGGCTTTTCCCCCACGCTTGTGGCCGGCGCATGGGTCGGTTATGATGAGCCGCAAGATCTGGGAAGCGGCGAGACCGGAGGCAGAGCGGCGTTGCCGGCGTGGATCGCTTTCATGAAGGAAGCGCTCGCCGGCCGGCCCATCGAACCTTTCGTCCAAACCGGCCTCGTCCATGCCTGGATCGATCCCGAAACGGGATTCGCCGCCGCCGGCGACGCCCCGAACGCTATCGGCGAAGTGTTTCTTCCCGGCACGGGTCCGGAGCCGCCTTTGCCCGAGGACTCGGAAATCGAATCGCCGCCGCAACTTCCGACCCCTCCCGAGGAGCCGCCGCCGCCATGACCCGTCTCGCCTGGATGCTCGTTTTTCTCGCCCTGAGCGCGACGGAGTCCGTCCAGCCCGCCGCGCCGGCGAAAACACTGAACGAAGCGCTGGAACGCCTTTTCGCCCAGCTCGATGCGGAAAGCCCGCCTTTTTTCGATCCTGCCGCCGCCTTGTTCCTCTACGTCGAGGCGGAGGGCAATCCCGTTACGCTGACCGAAGGAGACGCGGCGGGCTTCGGGTTCGATCCGCCCGAACCGCATCTGTATTACTGGCAGAAGTCGCCGATGAGCCAGGTGAAATTGGTCTGGATGGTGGAAGTGCGCCCCAACGTTCAGGATTGGATGCGATTCTTTATCGATGCGACCACCGGGGAGATACTGGACTCCTACAACGCGACCAATTTCGCGGACGCTCCCGCCACCGCGCAGGCCGAGACGCTGAACAACGAGACGGTTACGATTCAAACCTATCAAATTGGAGACCGGTATTATCTGATTGACACTTCCCGGCCGATGTACGTGGCTGGGCAGACGGGTGACCAGCTGAAAAACGATCCCAAGGGAGTGGTCTGGACGCTGGACCTGCGCAATGCGGACTTGGACAATCAGGCGCAATTCTATTACGTGCTATCCGAGAACAATACCTGGACGGACGCCTCGGCGGTTTCCGCCCATTATTACACCGGCCTGGTTTATAACTACTACAAGAATCTTCCGAACATTCTCCGCAACTCGTTCGACAATCAGGGCAAGGCGATGATGACCCTGGTTCGGGTGGGGCGCAACGGCCAGGCGATGGACAACGCCTATTGGAACGGGTCTTTCGTCTCGCTGGGCGACGGGAAACAGATCACCAAGTCCTGGGCGGGAGCGCTGGATTTTGTCGCCCACGAATTCACTCACGCCCACGTGCAATACACCGCGAATCTGGAGTACAAGTTCCAGTCCGGCGCGCTGAACGAGACTTATGCCGATATCGGCGGCGTGGCACTGGACAACGAGGATTTTTTTCTGGGTGAAGACATTGTCGTTCCGCAGTATTTTCCCTCGGGGGCGATGCGGGACATGGGCAATCCCCATAACGGGGGAAGCGGCCCCAATGACTATTACTGGCAGCCCGCGCACATGAACGAATATCAGAACCTGACGCAAGACCAGGACAACGGCGGGGTTCACATCAATAATGGCATTACGAACCTGGCCGCCTATAAGATCATGACCTCCCTGGGACGAAGCGACGGGGAACAGGTGTTGTTCCGGGCGCTGATCCATTATTTGACTAATCAATCGAGTTTTATCGATTTTCGCCTGGCGGCGGTGAAATCCGCGGGCGACCTCTTTGGGGAAGGCTCGGAGAAACAGAACAAGGTCAAGCAGGCGTTTGACCAGGTCGGGATCGTGGAGGGCTCGGGCACCGAACCAACGCCCGATACTCCGGTTGTTTCGGGGCTGCAATATATTCTGATGGTGAACGAGTACGATCAGAACTGGTCCGTTTCCGACAATTCGCTCCTGATTTCCAACGGATTCAACACCGTCGGCGAATTGGCCAGCTATAATTACCTGAACCAGAATTACACGCAGGTGAACGTGGGTTCCGGCCGGCCGATCGCGGTGGATCCCTATGGTCAGGAAATCGTGTTCGTCGATGCAGCTCATAACGTTCGCAGCGTCGCTCCCGATGGAACGGGGGAGCAGGTGGTGCTGGATACGGGCGACTGGTGGTCGGTGGCGATTTCGCCTTCGGGAACCCGGGTGGCGATGACCCGAAGCGAAGAGGAGAATATCATCTGGTTGTTCGATCTCCAGGCTTCGAATCTCAAGCAGCTGACCTTGCTCCATCCGACTACCGATCATTCCAACGAGTATGCCGACGTGGTGGATTTTGCGGATTCGCTCGTTTTTCTGGATGATCAGCTCCTGGCCTACGATTGTTTCAACTCGGTGCAGTCTCCGGGGACCGGGACGCTCAGTTTCTGGGACGTGAACGTCATCGACGTCGTTTCGGGGCAGATTTACGCCGTATTGCCTCCGCAACGGCCGGGCGTCAACGTCGTCAATCCCATCTTCGCCTCGACCAACAAGACCGTTCTTGGCGTGGAAGTTTTCGAGCGAGGGGTGGTCAACCAGATTTATGGAATCAACCTGAGCACCGGCGATGCGTCGGTGATTGTCAACAACGGAATGGAACTCGGTTATCCCTGCTATTCAGTGGACGACGCATTCATGCTCTATTCCCGATCCAATGCCTATAGCTATAAGGACATTCGCTACGTGGCCCTGGCGGACAATAAGATTTCCGCTAATCCTTCCGACCCGGGAGGCGTCGTTTTCGGATTCACCCAGTTGCCGATGTGGTTCGTGCAGGGCGCTCCGCCCACGGCTTCGGTCGGCTTCTCCGCCGCGGCCTCCAGCGGAGCGGAGAGCGTAACCTCCGTCAATATTCCAGTGACGCTGTCCGAGGCGTCGAACAGCACCATTACGGTGGACTATGCGGTGACCGGCGGAAACGCCATCGGAAGCGGAGTGGACTATACGCTCGCAAGCGGACTGTTGACTTTCGCCCCCCAATCCACGACCCAGAACATCGTTATGACCGTGGTGGACGATAGCGAGGCGGAGAATCCCGAAACGATTACAATTACCCTGTCCCGTCCGGTGAATGCCTGGATGGGGGCAATTTCGGCGCATACTTACACGATCCAGGATAACGACGTGGCCGCGCCGACGGCAACGCCCACTGCCACCGTGACTCCCACCGCGACGCAGACGGTTCAACCTCCGACCGCTACTCCCACCGCGACGCCGACGATCACCCTGACGCCCACGTCAACTATAACGGGTGTTCCGCCGACCGTGACATCTACACCGACGGCGACCGCCACCGCGACCGGAGGGAGTCTCTCCGGCGATCTCAATGGAGATGGGGGCGTCAATCCACTCGATGCTTTCCAGCTGTTTTCCGCCTGGATGGGGAAAACCTCTCAACAGGAGGGGGATGCGGATGGGGACGGGAAGACCGATTATAAAGACCTCTTCCTGCTGTCGGTGGACTGGATGAAGAGCGCTGCGAGCGCGTCGCCTTCGCCGACGCTTCCTATTCCGACTTCCACGCCGACGGCCACTCTGGTTGGAGGCACTGTGATCGGAGAGCAAGAGTCGAACGAC
>QZKR01000048.1 GCA_003598065.1 Myxococcales bacterium
ACCCTCTTGAGGCTCGCTTCCGAGCCCGCCAGGGCCTTCCTCGCCCGCGCCCGCCTCCACATTCACCTCCCTCAACCTAAATTAGCCGGGGTTTGAGGCCCGATTCCCCGCTGAGGCGGGAAATGGGGCGAAGCGGCGGCCGCTTTACATCCAAAAAGAGCTGTGTAATTATGCCCGCAGGGGATGAATTTCCGAAACGGGACCGCAACCGGAACGAACCATGCCGAAAAAACTGAAAATTGCATTTATCCAGCAATTATGCGGCGAAATGATGGGGGTGATGCATCTTTCGTCCGTGCTCAAAGCGCGCGGCCACGAAACAATTTTGTTTGTTGAGGGAATGGAAAGAAACCTCGTAAAGTCCGTTTTGGATTATGCGCCCGACATAATAGGCTTTCATACCTTTACCGGGCAGCACATATGGGCATTGAACAGGATCCGCGCGCTCAAGCAGGCCACCGGCGCTCTTGTGGTCGTCGGCGGCCCGCACGCCACGTATATGCCGGATATAATTAAGCGCCCGGGGATTGATGCGGTGATTCGGGGCGAGGCGGATTATATCATGGCCGATTTTTGTGACGCCGTTTCGGCCCGGGACGACTATTATCATATTCCCGGCGCCTGGGTTAAAAAGCCGAACGGCGAAATAATCGAAAATCCACGGGCGAAATATGTCCAAAATCTCGATGAGCTGCCCTTTCCGGACAGGGAATTGCCCTATCGCTACAAAACCCTGCGAACCCGGGGGAATAAGACATTCATCGGGAAACGCGGCTGCGCCTATCCCTGCACTTTTTGTCACAATCATCTGGCCATGCGGTACTACGACGATTCGGGCAACTGGGTGAGGAAGATGTCGCCCGAACGTCTTATCGATGAAATGATTTACGTCCGCGACAGCTTTCCTCCCCTGCGCATTCTGAGCCTTGAAAACGACGATGACATACTGAACGTTCCCCAATGGGCCGAAAAACTGTTTACGCTGTACGGGGAGAAAATAGGCCTCCCCTATTACATCATGACCCGGCCGGATAAAATCAACGAAAACATGGTCAGGCTTTTGAAGGATACGGGCTGCGTCGGAGTGTCGATATCGGTCGAGACCGCCAATGAACGGCTGCGCAACGAGGTGTTGAAAAAGAAGTACAGCACGGAGAGTTTCGTCCTGGCCATGGAATTATTGAACCGTTATCGCATTTCGACGAAGGTGTTCAATACGGTCGGCATTCCCGGAGAAACGCTGGAGGACGCATTTGAGACATTGCGTTTGAACATCTCCGTCAAGCCGACCTGGGCCCGCTGTTCGATCATGCAGCCTTATCCTCCTTCGGACCTTTATGTGCAGTGTCTGAAGGACGGGTTGTTCGTCGATGGCTTCGACGTCGATCGCTTCGACCCGTTCTACCTGACCTCGAGCGTTCTCAACATTCCGGACATCGATCGCATGGTCAATCTGCAGAAATTTTTCTCCCTGGTGGTGCGCTTCCCGTTTCTTTACGCGCCGGTTAAACGCTTGATAGAGGCGAAGCCGAACGCGCTGTTCAACGCCGTCGGAATGATGAGCTACGGCATATTTGGGGCTCTTTTCGAGCGTCTTACGCTTGGCGAGTTCATAAAATTCTCATGGAGCAGCCTTTCCATGATGCGTCGCGGGGAGTGAGGCCATGGCCCGCGTCCTGCTTGTTTACACGAACTCGCTGGGCATCCCCTACATTGACTTGGGCCTCGCCAGCCTCTCGGCGATGCTGAAGCAGGCCGGCCACCGGGTCGGGCTGGTCGATTTCACGTTTGGCCTGTCCGATGCGGCGGCGCTCCGCCAGCTTCGCGAATTCCGTCCGGATCTTATCGGGATGACGGCGCGCACCAATGAATTTGAGCGGGTCGTCGGCTTGGCCGGGAAGATAAAACGCCGCTTTGGGACGCCGATTTACTGCGGCGGGATTCACCCGACCATGGCCCCCGAGGACGCCATCGCCCGCGGCTGTTTCGATGGCGTCTGCATCGGCGAGGGAGATGTCGCCATGCGCGAGCTGGTCGGCAGGCTCGAGCGCGGCGAGGATCCCGGTTCGACCCGGGGCTTCTGGTTTTTCCGCGACGGGGAGATCGTCCGCAACGAGGCAGCGCCGCTCGTTGACGACCTTGACGCGCTGCCTCCCGCCGACCTCGACCTCTACGACTTTCAACGGTACCTCACCGCCCGGGACGGCCAGCTCGACGTGATCGCCAGCCGCGGCTGCCCCTTCAGCTGCTCCTTCTGCGCCGCCCCCCGTCTCCGGGAAATCTACCAGGGCAAGGGCCGCTATGTCCGGGAGCGTTCCGTACCCTCGATCATTGCGGAACTGAAGGAGCGGACGGCCCGCTGGAAGATACGGCGCATCACCTTCGTCGATGAAATGTTCAACATCAACCGGGAGAAGCTCCGCCGCTTTTGCGAGGCTTACGGCGCGGAAATAGGCCTGCCGTTCGAATGCGACCTCCGCGCCGACGGTTGCGACGACGACCTTTTCCGGCATCTCAAGGCGGCCGGCTGCGACAAGGTGAACATCGGCGTGGAGTCGGGGGACGAGGCGCTGCGAGGGTCCCTCCTGCGCAAAAAAATCAGCAACGAGCAGATCGCCTCCGCCTTCGCCCTTGCGCGCCGTCACGGAATCCGGACGATGTCCTACAATATCATCGGGCTGCCGACGGAGACCCGCGAGCAGATTCGCAGCACCATCGACCTGAACCGGAGGATCCGCCCCGATGCGATCCAGGTCTCGATCTTCACCCCTTACCCGGGGACCCGGTTGTACGATTACGTGCTGCGCGAGCGGCTGCTCCGGCGCAAGGAGTACGCCAGTTCGTATTACACCAGGGCCAATCTCCGCTACCCGGACTTCGACGCGCGCCAGCTTCTGCGGATGAGGATGCTCTTCGGCTACGAGTGCCTGAAGCAGGAATCCAGGCTGCGCGCTCTGCTGCTGCTCGCCCGCGAGGCGGCGACGCCTCTCTACCTCCGCTTCGGACGGCATATCCCCCTTCGGGCGAACCAGCTGATTTACCGCCTGTTCTGGCATGGCCGCGCGCTCGGGTTCCTGGCGAAATGACCTTCTTCCTAAATCAGGGGCGGAAACCGCCCGTCGATAATCCGGCGGCGAGCGCGAAAGGGGGTTTTTCAACAGCCGTCAGGGTTTGCAGGGACCCGCCAGCAAGTCTGATTCAAGCCGCATGCCGAGTTCTCCGGCCGGCTTGGGCAATGCCGCTTTCCCGACGAATATTTGATAGGATCCTGTCCTTTTAACCGGGTCGGCGATCTGCTTGATGAAAGCGGGCGGATAAATGCGGTTGAAGCGGTTGTCGTCAAAAATAATAAAAACGTCGTTGGCGAAGCTTTTGTAATTCGCCAGCCGGCAGGCCCAGACGGCATGCCCATTGAGGATAGGCGCAAAGGCGCCGAGAAAAGTTTTGTACTGGCCATTGGCCTTGTTCAGCAGATGGTAAAGTTCGTAATGGACGTCGTATTGCGCGAGATACTTGACGTGCGGCGCTAACGGCGAATCTGCATCGTCGAGCAGGGCTTGGAGCATGTGGCTGTTCGTATAAATGTCGCGCAAACCGTCGTTTCCGGATTTTTCTTCGAGCCATGCCAGCGCGCTTTTGTGGTCGGAATCGGCCGGAGTGGTTTTTCGAATATTGGCCAGGACTTCCAAATTGGAACAAAGACCGGCGACGACCAGCAGCCCGAGAAGCGCGGCGCGAAGAATCCTTTTCCGCTGCGCCGCGAAATTGACGATGAGCAGATAGGCCAGGGGAGCGGAGACTATCAGCAGGGTGAACGCAAAATGGTCCGAGGCGCCGGACATTGCTCCCACAATCGCCCCGCTCGCCGCTAAAAGAAACGCCCCCAGCCATGGAAGAGGCCGCGCGTGTTTCGACGGAGCGGCCAATAAGAAGGCGCAGGGAATGAGAATAAGCAGCCAGTAACGGAGGCTGTAATCGAACTTAAATATTTTAAACAAAGGGAAAAAAATCAAAATAGCCAGACACGACGCCAATAACAACCACATCGATTTCCCCAGCAATCCATGACCGCGCAGCGGACGGATGGCCAGTAGCGGCCAAAACGGGCATAAAAACGACAGCCGGAAAATATTGTCTTCGAAAATATTGAAAGACCATGAAATGTTGACAAACGCCTCGCTGTCGGGTTCCGGCGTGATCAACGACGGCGGATAATGCGCCATCCAAAAAAAGTCTTCATGGTACATCATGCCGGTGAGCAGATAGAATAAAGGGAAAGCGGCGCAGGCGATAAAAAACCCGGGCCTCCTCCATTCAAATAGCGCATAGCCGGCCAGAACGGCGCTGAAAAACACATATTCATATCGCACCCAGGGCAGAAGACCGACGAGAAGGCCGGCTCCCCAGGGGAATTTCCTATAGGCCAGCAGCGCCATGGCCAGCGCGGCGATGGCGACGCCCTGGATGTTGGCATGGCCCGCCATGGAGGAAACGACATACATCGGGGACGACGCCACGATAAGGCTGGCAAGCCAACCCTTTCCCCCCAGGCGATCGACGGCGAGACCGAGGAAATAAATACCGAGGCCGGCCCAAATCTTCTGCCCTATCAAGAAGACAGTGAAACCCGTCATCGCCCACGGCGCCATCAGAAGCGACCCGATGGGCCTCAGTTTTTGGAAAAACCACGCCGCCAGGGGTTCTTTGAAAAGGACTTGCGCAAACTGATAGGCCAGCATGCCTTCATCGTCGTGCAGGCGTATGACAAACATGCCGAGCAACGTGGCCAGCGTAAACGAACTTGAGATGACAAGCGGGCCCGTGAGGAATCTCCCGCCGGCGGTTGTTGGCGGGGTTTCATGATTTTGGTTCGGAAATTTCATCTGTCCCACGCCGCCTTTGTCGAGCACCGCGCGCCAACGGACGCTGGACCGCCACGTCGTCCCGCCGCAGCCTTCGCCGTTCCGGCGACCCGCACTCCGCCGCAGGCTCCTCCATAACCGACGCCGGTGGCGATGTCAATGCAAGCGCCTTCCATCGCCTTGGCATTTCAGGCCCGCCATGGTATAGCTTAAGCGCAGCAGAGAGCGTGGCCGGGAGGTCGCGCGTTTTTTTCCGCCGGAGCTCCGCAATCCATGGCCGCTCAACCGACATATTCCGCCATCCTCGCCGCCCACAACGAGGCGGGAACGATCGGCCCCCTCGTCGGCGAACTCCGCTCCCGGCTGGGCGCCGAAGCCGAGATTCTGGTCGTGGACGACGGCTCGGAGGATGGCACGTCCGAGCGGGCGGTCGAAGCGGGCGCGACGGTCCTCCGCCATGCCGTCAACCGGGGAAAGGGCGCGGCGATCCGCACGGGGATCGCCGCCGCCTCGGGAGCGATCGCCGTGCTCATGGACGTGGACGGCCAGGATCTCGCGGACGACGTCCCCGCCCTTCTCAAGCCTCTCTGCAACGGAGCGGATTTCGTCATCGGCTCCAAATTCATCGGCGTCCGGCGTCCCGGATCGATATCGACCGTGAACGCGCTGGGCAACCGGTTCATGAGCCTCGTCATCAACGGCCTTTACGGCGCGCGCCTCACGGACACGCAATCGGGGTTTAAGGCCGCGCGGCTCGAACTTCTCAAAAGCCTCGATCTGCGCGCGGACGAATACGACATCGAATCGGAAATGCTCGCCAAGGCGCTCATGCGCGGCGCGAGGGTGGTCGAAGTCCCCGTTGTCCGGGATCGGCGGCAGGCCGGCCGCAGCGGCCTCAAGCGGGTCCGCCACGGCTTGAAGATTCTGGCGATGATCCTGCGCGTCCGCGTCGCGGAGCGGGCGAGCGGCAGGGATGGAACCGCCCGTGAAGCCTGAGCACGTCCTGATCACCGGCGGGGCCGGATTCATCGGCTCTCACGTCGCCGACGCCTGCCTCCGGCGCGGGTATCGCGTCACGGCCTACGACAGCCTCGACGCGCAGGTTCATCCCTCGGGCCGCTGGCCCGGCTACCTCGACCGGCGCGTCCGGCGCATCCGGGGCGACATCTGCGACGCGGAGCTTCTGCGAAAGGCGCTGCGCGGCTGCGATCTGGTCTTCCATCTCGCCGCCGCCGTCGGCGTGGAGCAATCGCAAAGCGAGGCCGTCAAGTACGCGCGCGTCAACAGCCTCGGGACCGCCACGCTGCTGGAGGTCCTGATCCGAATGCCGCGCCGGCCGAAGAAGCTTGTCGTGGCGAGTTCGATGTCCGTTTACGGCGAGGGCGCCTATTTCTGTCCCGGATGCGGCGTCCCGCGGGAGCCCGCGGGCGTCGAGGCGCGGGACGGACGCCGCGGGTTCGAGCCGCGTTGCGCGGCGTGCAGGACCGCGCTGGTTTCGAAGCCCGTCGCGGAGCGCCACCCGCTTCGGCCGCTCTCCTTTTACGCCGTCACCAAGCGCGGCCAGGAGGAGACCGCGCTGGCCTTGGGCCGCGCCCACGGCATCCCCGTCGTCGCCCTGCGGCTGTTCAACACCTACGGCCCGCGGCAGGCGCTTTCCAATCCCTACAACGGCGTGCTGGCGATCTTCGCCAACGCGCTCTTGCGCGGCGAAGCGCCGATCGTCCATGAGGACGGGGCCCAGCGCCGGGACTTTACCTCCGTGCGCGACGCGGCCCGGGCCTTTCTGCTCGCCGCCGACACGGATCGCGCCGACGGCCGGGCCGTCAACGTCGGCACGGGCAGGCCCCGCTCCGTGCTGGACGTCGCGGAGCTTCTCGCCGGCTTGTGCGGCGCTCGCGTCCGCCCCACGGTCAGCGGCGCCGTCCGCTCGGGCGACATCCGCCACTGCCACGCCGATATCTCGCTCGCCCGCCGACGTCTCGGATATCGACCGGCCGTAAAACTTGAAGACGGGCTCGTCGAACTTGTCCGCTGGGCCCGCCGGGAACTCCGCGCCGGATAGCGCCGAACCGCAGCGGTGAAAGCGGCCGGTCTCCCGGTTCGTTCTCCAAACCGGAAAAATTGCCGCCATGGGGCCCATTTGCTACACTTGGGCTCTTGCGACGATCCGTGCGGTTTCTTCCGGTCCGACTCTTCCCCCGGTCGGGGAGAAGGATTTTCCATTGGCGCGGACGAACGGCGGGGCGCGGGCGCGCGGGAGGCATTCATGTTCGAACTGGCGGAAGCGGGCAACCGGCTGGAAAAGGACGACTACGAAAAGGCGGCGGCCGAACTGCGGCCCGCCCTGCTGGCCCTGGAGCAGAAACTCCGCGAGGCCAAGGACATGGCCGTCGCGGTGCTCATCGGCGGCGTGGAGGGGGCGGGCAAGATCGAGACGGCGAACCTGCTCATGTCCTGGCTCGATCCCCGGAGCGTGGAGGTCAACGCCTTCGGCCCGGACGACGAAAGCCGGGGCCGTCCGCCCTTCTACCGCTTCTGGATGCACCTGCCGCCCAAGGGGAAGCTGGGCATTTTCTACGGCTCCTGGTACACCGATCCCATCGTGCGCTTCGCCAGCGGCGACATGAAGAAAGCCCAGTTCGCCCATGAACTGGAAAAAATCCGCACCTTCGAGCGGCACCTGGCGGCGGAGCGCGTGCTGCTGGTCAAGTTCTGGCTGCACCTTTCCAAGGACGCCCAGAAGAAGCGGCGCAAGAAGCTGGCCAAGGATCCCCGAAAGGCCTGGATGCTCGCCACGCCCCAGGAGCACCGGTATTTCAAGCTCTACGATGAGTTCTACGCCGCCTCGGAGGAAGCGTTGCGCGTCACCAGCACCGCCGAGGCCCCCTGGACCGTGGTGGAGGCCGCCGACCGCCGCTGGCGGGAGGCGACCGTGGCCCGGACGCTGCTGGACGCCATGAGCGCCGCCATGGAGGCCAGGCCCGCCGCCGGACCCAAGCCCATGGCCGTTCCCAAAAAGAAACCGCGCACCGCGCTCGACGCCATCGACCTGACCCGGACCGTGGCCCGGGCGGTCTACGAGAAGGAATTGGAGGAACTCCAGGCGGACATCGGCCGGCTGGCCTGGGAAGCCCTCGAACGCGGCGTGAGCACGGCCCTGGTTTTCGAGGGCTGGGACGCGGCGGGCAAGGGCGGCGCGATCCGGCGTCTGACCCAGGGCCTGGACGCCCGCAACTACCGGGTGGTCCCCATCGGCGCGCCCGCCGAGGAGGAGCGCGCCAGGCCTTATCTGTGGCGCTTCTGGCGTCATCTGCCGCCCTCGGGACGCCTGACCGTCTTCGACCGCTCCTGGTACGGGCGGGTTCTGGTGGAGCGGGTGGAGGGCTTCTGCCGTCCGGAGGACTGGAAGCGGGCCTATTCCGAGATCAACGATTTCGAGGCCCAGCTCGCCGCCAACGGCACGCGCCTCGCCAAGTTCTGGCTGCACATCACGCCGGAGGAGCAGGTCCGCCGTTTCGAGGAGCGCCGCGACACGCCGCACAAACGCTACAAGCTGACCGAGGACGACTGGCGCAACCGCAGGAAATGGAACGCCTACCTCGCGGCCCTGGACGAGATGTTCGCCCGCACCAGCACCTCGATCGCGCCGTGGACCATCGTGCCCGCCGAAGACAAGCTCGGCGGCCGGCTGTGCGTGCTGCGGACCTACCGCGACCTGCTCAAAAGCGCTCTCAAGAAGAGCAGGAAAACGCGCCAGGCCGTGGTGCTGGACTGAGGCGGGACGGCGGATGGCTTCCGGCGGCCTTTCAGGCTCGGCGCAACGCCTCGGGGCGGGTTGAGATCAGGACGGATCGGCCGGGGATGGCCGGAAAGAGACGCGCGCAGGCGATCCCGCGCACGGTCCGGTTCTTATTGCCGCGAGCGCGGGAAGCTGCGCCTGCTCAACCGGCGATTTGAAGCAGCAGCTTTTCCATTCCCCCTTCAAGGTCGCACTCCCAAACCACGCAGACGCGCCAGCCCGAAGCTTTCAATTCGGCGCGGACGCGCTTGTCGCGCTCCACGTTACGTCCGATTTTCTTCTTCCAGTAGTCTCGATTCGTCTTCGGGATTCGCTTGCCCCGCTTGCATGAGTGCCCGTGCCAGAAACAGCCGTTGACGAAAACAGCGATTTTCGCCTTGCGGAAGGTCAGGTCGGGGTTGCCGGGGAGGTGTTTGTTTTCAAGCCGGTAGCGGTAGCCCATTCGATGAAAAATCTTGCGGACGGTCAACTCGATGGACGTGTCCCTTCCCTTGACCGCCGCCATGATCCGGCTTCGCTTTGCTTTCGAAAAGACATCCGCCATCAAGACTCTGATTGACCGGGAATTTCGATTAGGAGCGACCACATTCCGTTTCGCCTCCACGCTTCCATACGTTGAAGGGATCGGTTTAAATAGCGGTCGCTCGATTCGGCTCTTGGGTTGACGATTTCGGACGCACGGCCGAGCCGCTGAGCAAGGGGAGTCAAGAGGCGATCGGCGAGCCATCGAACGGCGGGAACCGCCACCGCATCTCCCATCGCCCGATATGTGTTGTTGTAGTGAGTCGGCAGCCAGAAGCTGTCGGGAGCGCCCATTAAACGCGCCAATTCGCGGCGGCTCATCAAACGCGCCTTCACCTTGCCATGTCGAACGATGATTACCGTTTGACGGCTTGATCCGCCTCCGGGAACGCGCAGGCATCCGCTTATATTGTCGTCTCGGACTTCCGCTCGCTGCTCGCCCCGGCGCATGCGCTTGTAGACCGTCAAAACCGAAAGCGTGCCGTTTTTCGCCTTGGCGCTTTCCACTCTCTTCCGATGCAGGTCGTTCATCAAGCCCAGCAGGCGGGCGACTTCCTCGTTCGAAAACCAGGACGGGTCGTGCGCATCGGGATCGGTGATGATCTTAGCGAGCGAAACGCCGTTCTTCATCGGTTTCGGCAAATTCCACCATATCCAGCGCGCCTTTAGGTCGAGATCGAAATTTTTCACGGTTTTCACGAGCGTCGGGGGATGCCAAAGGGAAGCTTTCACGGGTGGTGCGCCAAGCCTGAAGTCTGAAACATCGAGGTCTTGATCTATCGCCACGATGAAGACACGAGGTCGGGATTGGGGAACAAAGTGTTTGGCGTCTATCACCACGGCGCCGAAGCGGTAGCCAAGCGAGGCCAGGGCTTCACATAGGCCAGTGAAGCTTTCCCCGTAAAGAAGGCCGACCACGTTTTCTATAGCCAGAAGCTTCGGAGCGCGTCCGTCGTTTTGAAGCTCCCTGATGATGCGCCAGAACTCCCAAAACGCACCGCTATGTTCGGCGGTCATACCCCGTCGCCAACCCGCAAGCGACAAATCCTGGCAGGGGAAAGACGCCCAGGCCAGATCCGCCGGCCCTGGAAGCTCGGAGGCTTTCACGTTGGAAACATCGTCAATCCGAATCGAGCCTTCACCGAAATTCCTTGCGAAGATTTCCCCTTTACGGGGGTCGATGTCGTTCGCCCACAAGCGGGTCCATCGCTTGCCAAGCCCCAGGCCGGCCAGGCCGACTCCGGCGAAAAACTCGTAAAATCCAAGTTGTCCGTTTTGCTGTTTCATGCGTGCAACGCTTTGAGCGATTTCTTTTAACTACACAGAATGGAATACCATTAATTTCGATCGATGGAAATCGGAACCATGGTTCCTCGGGCGGCGCCCCGCTTGGGATTGATGCGAGGGCGTGGGCGGGCGGCTTGCTTTGGAGCTATAAGTTCGCCCCCTGACATGCTTTTAAAAGGGGCCGGAAGCACGACAAAACGAGATTGACTAGTCCGTCCGGATGGAATACAATGAACTCAGGCTGGTGAGACAGGCCCTGAAAGCCGGGAGCATGGCCATGATTTCTCCGCTGCGAAAACAACGCGATCTGGATCGAAAAGAGAAGACCTACCAGGATTTGCTGGATGCCGCGATCGAGGCGTTCGGCGACAAGGGCTATCACGGCAGCCTCATTTCCGACATCGTGGCTCGGGCCGGCGTCGGTCAAGGCACCTTTTACCGTCATTTCAACGACAAGCGCGAACTCTTCGACGCGATCATGGACCGCTTCGGCCGGATGCTGCTTGGCGAGTTCGACGTCATGACCACCCATCTCCCCGGCAACGCCGAACAATACCGGAAGGCGAGCCGGGACGCGCTTCTGGCGATGGCCGCCCTGGTGGAGAAAAACCGCAAACTGGTCCTTGTTCTGCTGCGGGAAGCGCCGACCGTCGATCGGGAGTTCGAGCAGCGGCTCAACGAGCTGTTCGACCAGTTTGCCAGCCTGGCCGCCTTCTACCTGGATTATGCGGTGAGCCAGGGCTTCGCCAGACCCTGCAACACCGGCATCGTCGCCCAGGCCATCGTGGGCATGGCGCTGCGTCACATCACCAAGTGGCTGCAAAACGATCCCAAGGCCCTCGATATCGACGAACTGATAACCGAACTGGTGGACTTCGCCTTTTTCGGCTTTGGCGCCTGAGGTCCGTTCTTTGCAAAGCGTTGCTTGAGATGGAGTCGATGATGTCAGCCAAGTCAAGCCAGCCTGCGTTCGACCGAAAATGGTCCGGCGGTTTTGAAAGCCGGAAGCTGAGCGTTGGCGCGGAAAAACTGCGAATCTTGAAAATACAGCGCACCTGCGTTCACGACGGCCCCGGCATCCGCACGACGATATTTTTTCAGGGCTGCAATCTGCGCTGCCTGTGGTGCCAGAATCCCGAGGCGCTTGCCTGCAAATCAGACAACGGGTCCGGCGATAGTTATTCGCTTTCCGACGTCGTCGAAATCGTCTTGCGGGACAAAGCATACTATTTCAAAACTGGCGGCGGCGTGACGCTCAGCGGCGGCGATCCGCTGTTGCAGGATCCGGCCGGGCTGCTGCCGCTGTTGGAAGTGTTGAAAAAAGAAAATATCCCCGTCGTGGCCGAAACGGGCCTTCATGCGCCGCGGGAGCATGTCGAAACGCTGGCTCCCTATATTTCCCTGTTCTTCGTCGATCTGAAGGTTGTCGGCGACGACATCCTGCACAAGAAACTCACAAAGCAAAGCAGCCGCTTGATTCACGGCAATATAAAGGCGCTGCTCGATCTGAACGCCGCTATCCGCTTCCGCATGGTGATGGTCCCCGGCTGCAACGACGCCGACGACAACATAAAAGCGGCCGCCGACTTTTTGAAATCCGTCGGCCACGACTCGCTCGAACTGCTGAAATACCACAACATGTACGAAGACAAGGCCAAGCGTCTGGGCCTGACGTACGCGGCGCTCAACATCACCAACGAGCAGGCGGTCGCCTCCGTCGAAAACGCGATGGCGCGCTTCGACGAATTCAACGTCAAGGCCGTCTGCCGCGAGCTCGACTCCTCCCGGCGGAAAGCCGTCTTTACCAAACGCGTCTACGACATCCAGAACGCAATCCGCAACAGCGAGCACAGCCTTTGCTTTGAAGTGTCCGCTCTAAAAACGAAGTTCTACAAGAAAAACGGTTTCGACAAGCCAAGCCCCGTTCACCGCGCGGAACGCCTCGCGTACGTACTGAGAAACAAGCAGGTCATCGTCTATCCCGACGAACTGCTCGTCGGCAACTTCACCTCGAAACGGCGCGGCGGCCAGGTGTGGGAAGAGCACTGCGGCGCTCTGATGGCGTTGATTCTCCATCAGATCGACCGCCAGACGCCGGTGCCGTTCAAGTGCTCCTGGAAGGACCGGATCGATTTCTATTTGAATACGATGCCGTTCTGGCTGAAACACAGCCTCTTTACCAAGATGTATTCTTCGCTCAGGGAATTCGTGCCGGCCTTTGCGCGCTATTCGGAAATGCGCACCGGCTTCAACAACAATCTGGCGGCGATCGCGCATTTCATCGTCAATTACGAGCGCCTGCTGGAAAAGGGGACGACCGGGCTGATCGACGAGGTCGAAACCGCCAGGAGAGAGAAGCCGGAAAACAACCGGGATTTTTATGACGGCGTGATCATCGCCCTCAAAGGATTGGAGGTTTTTGCGGAACGATACGCCGACAGTCTGTCCCGCCAGGGCTGGACGGAATCGGACCCGATCCGCCGCCAGGAACTGGAAGCCATGGCCGCCATCTGCCGCCGTGTCCCCAAATACCCGGCGCGCACGTATCACGAAGCGCTGCAGAGCATGCTGTTTTTACATATTGCCCTCTGCATCGAGTCGTTTGAAAACGCCGTATCTCCCGGCCGCCTCGACCAGATTTTGTATCCGTATTACCAGCGGGACAAAGAGGCCGGCGTCATCGATTTCGAAAGGGCGAAAGAACTGCTGGCCCTGTTCATCCTCAAGTTGGACGAAGCCATTCTGATCAACGACGGCAATACCTACCTGCGAGTCGGCCGGCTTTTCGAGACCATGTCCACGGACCAGACCGTCACCGCGGGCGGCCTGGGCAAGGACGGCAAGGACGCCACCAACGAACTCACCTACGCGCTGCTCGATATCTGCGAGCTGCAACCCTACTCCGCCAACATGACGGCGCGCATTCATCCGGACAGCCCGGCGGCCTATCTGAACCGCATCGCGGAAGTGTACATCAACGGCTCGCCCATGCCGGCCTTGTACAACGACGAGCTTTACATCGAAACCCTGCGGAAGCATTACGGCGCGACGGCGGAGGACGCCCGGAACTACGCCATCGTGGGCTGCGTCGAACCCAACGCCTCCGACGATCATTTCGGCAATACCGACTGCGCCAATATGAACGTCGTCCTGCCGTTTCTGCAAGCATTGAAAGGCGAAGAGGACGACTTGTGGAACGCCGACGTCCCGGATCAATTGGAAAAGATCGCGAGCAAATTCGTTGACTACTCCTTCCACGGGGACGGCAAAGTCTCCAGAGCCGTCCATTCCGGATATTTCAAGGCGCGCGACCTGTACAAACGAATGCGGACCTCCAAACCCGATCCGCCGCGAAACATGGACGAACTCTTGGAGCGCTTTCAGCGGCGCTTGAATCGTCTGGCGACCTCCATTCTGGCCGATCATCAGAAGATCGAAAAAGCGATTCGCGAGCACTTCGCGATTCCGCTGGCGTCTTCTCTCTCCAAGGGCTGCATCGAAAGCGGCAAGGATCTGAACGAAGGCGGCGCGACGTTCAACAGCAGCGGCATTCAGGCGGTGGGAATCACGGACGTCGCCGATTCGCTGCATGCCATCGATGAGGTCGTTTACAAACGGAAGCTGTATTCGATCCGCGACGTCATCGCCGCCATCGATCGCGACTTCGCCGGGGATCGCCACCAAAAGATCCGCGAAGCTTTGCTTGGTGCGCCGAAATTCGGCCAGGACGAATCGAAAGCGGCCGTCGAGTGGGTGAACCGGACCCTGGAGATTTACATCAAGGCGCTGGCCCAGGTTCCGAACTGCCCGCGAAACGGCATCTACACGGCCGGGTATTACGCCTTGAACGTCAACGACGTGTATGGCAAAAAAACGCCATCCCTGCCGTCCGGCCGCTTGAAGGGCGTCCCGCTGGCCAACAGCATCACGCCCCATTATGGAATGCAGGTCGCGGACCTGCTGTCGTCGCTGAATTCCGTGGCCGGCGTCGATTTCGTGAACTACGCCCCCAACGGCGCCACGGTGACGTTCACGATCGATTCAGCGTTGTTTATGGGTCCGGACGGGGTTCGAAATCTGGCCGGTATTTTCAGCACGTATTTCCAAAAAGGCGGCATGCAGTTCCAGCCCAACGTCATCAACAAACAGATCCTGCTGGATGCCTACGCCAATCCGGAAAAATATCCCTATCTTCTCGTGCGCGTCGCCGGCTACTGCGCCTACTTCAATCATCTGTCCGACGAGCTGAAGAAGATCATCATCAACAGAACCTGTTATTGCTGAAGCCGACGGGTCTGCACGGGAAAATGGTTGAGGCGGAATGTCAACGAGTAACCCGGCAATTATAAATGAGCGCTATTTCGATGTCCCGCTCCGATTTAGAACCTATCCCAGTAGACCGAAAAGTTGTCACCCCCGCGAAAGCGGGGGTCCAGAACTCATTGATACCAGACTGGATTCCCGCCTTCGCGGGAATGACGAACA
>QZKR01000041.1 GCA_003598065.1 Myxococcales bacterium
AAATCCATTTCCCTGCCCACCCCGCCACGGCTCCCGCCGGTTGCCGCCGACCATTGGTCTTTACCTCATTAAGTGAATGGTATTAGCCGTGAGACTATGCCACACCCCGCCCGGCTTGGCAGCGCCGCTACGCGGTGAGACCAGGCGTAGGATGGGTAACTTGTTACCCATCAAAGGGGTATAAGCAAGCCCGTAGCGGTGAGACCAGCACCGAAACGTTCAGGGGCAGGCGTGGACGCCTGCTCCAACGGAAGGAGAAAACGAATGGAGCACAGTGCAACTGTGCTCCATCGCAGGACAGCTCACTCGTTTTTTTTCGGCGGGCCGCGCCGGCCCACGGCCGGCTTGGCATCGCCGCTTACACACTTAATTCTACTGCTTCTGGAAGGTCTTGCCGTCGATGCCCATGACGCGGCCCTGGCAGGCGTCGCTTACGAGCGTAAAGGTCAGCGTCGTTTCCGTCACGACGAACTCGTATTCGCCCACCTGCTCGGCCGGGCAGGCCAGCGCGCCGGCGGTCTCGGTGAGCTTCACCACGCAGCCTTCCACCTCGGCGTTCCCGGTGACGTCGTAGCCGACGTCGTTCACGCCCACCGCGTGATAGCTCAGGTCGGCGGCGATCTCCAGCGTGATCTCGTCCCCCAACCACGTGCCTTCCAACATCGCCGCCGTGCCGCAGCCGTCCGCGTCGCCGTCGGTTGTTTCGTCACCATCGGAGGCGGCGTCGCCATCGGATGTTTCGTCACCGTCCGGCGTGTCGTCGCCATCGGGTGCTTCATCGCCGTCGGCGGCGGATTCGTCGTCGCCGTCCGCGTCGCCGTCGGTGGAGTCATCCGTTTCCCCGCAGGCCGAAAAGGCCAGCAGAGCCGCCAGCGCCAAAACCATCCATAACCAATTCCAATTCGTTCGCTGCATCATGACTGTTGCTCCTTTGTCGCTTGTTGATCACCGCCAGTTGACCGGGAGCGGATGCTAGCACCATTCGCCGCGCCGGACAACAATTTCAGAGCGGCTTTTAGCCGTAAGCGACCGCCTCTAAGCCGCCCGCGCCGTCCCCAACCGGCGGAAGAGGCGGCGGAACCAGCCGCCGATCGAATAGGCGATGAACAGGAGCGCGTCGCGCAGGTCGAGCATGGGGCTCGGCATGCCAAACAAGAGCGGCGCCTTGATGAACAGCGCCTTGGCGGGCATGGGGCAGCCCCGGACGCGGGCGACGCGCTTCGCCTCCAGCCGGCCCTCCACCCGCGTGCAACTGCCGACCAGGAGCACCGGCCCGTCCGGCTCGATCACGTCGCCGCGATAAACTCCCGTAACGATGGCCCCGCGCCGCGCTTTCGCCAGCGAGCCCGGGCGGCGCTTTTCGATCGTGCCCAGGCAGCCCTTCAGCGCCGCCTCGCAGCCGCCGTCGCAGAGGACGTCCGTGCCGCCGGCGACGCCCGCATAGAAACGAATCGGCGTATCCAGCTCCGACAGCACCTGGAACAGCCGCCGCTTCTCTTTCGGGACGGCTTGCAATTCCTCGATCGTCACGTCGCCGCCAAGCTCAATGTCCGACAATTCCAGCGAGCCGTAGCCGCGCTCGGAGGCGATTTTCAGGTGCCGGACATCCTCGGGACGATAACCCAGGATGTGCGCCGCGACGACGTCCGCCGCCAGCGGGTGATCGGCCGCCAGAAGCGCGCCGAGCCGCAGCGGATAGGGCGCGGACTCGAAGCCGTAGGTGATGTCGATGGCGTCGGAGATCACCACATCCGGCCAGCCGACCTCCAAGAGATCGACGATCTTCTCGTGGATGCGGTGATCGTGATACAGCATGCGCTCGCGGTGGGTGAGGATGCCGATGTTGAGCTTCAGGGCGTTGGTGATGGAGGCGAAGATGTGGTACTTCAGCTTCGGCATCCAGATTTTCAGGTCGGCGTCGCGGATATGCGCGGCGAGCAGCATGTCGCGATGATGCACGCCCTTCGCCAGCGGCGCGCGGACGAGGCGGTCCTCGTTGAGGTCGAGCAGGGGGACGCCCAGCCGCGCGGCCAGTTCGGTGTAGCCCGCTTCGCGAAAGAAAAGGCGCGGGGGAATGCCGAAGCCGCTCGATTCGCCGATGGTGATGCGCTCCGGCTTCGACTCCTGCAGGATGCGCACGAGGCTTTCGACGACGGCGGGCTCGGTGTAGGAATGGCGGATGTAGCGGCGGTTGGCGGTGACGATGTTGGGCTTGACGAAGACGCGGCCGCGAACGTCCACCTTCAGGTCGTGCAGCATTTCGCGCAGGATCGCCGTCAGCCGTCCCGGCTCGTAATCCGCGCAGCGCCGCAGAATGACCCTCGGTTTGCCGCTGTTCATCGCCCCTTCCCTTCCCGAAGCCCGGCCGACCAAGCGAGCCGGTTCGCTGCGGTCGAACCGGCCGGGTGGCCTGCTTGAAGTGTGCCATGCTTGGAGCTTGCGACAAGCATGTTTTCACGGCGCATGCCTGTCGCACGGCTCCAGGCATGGCACACCCTCACTGCCGTTCTTTCAGGTTCAGGCAGGCCATCTGCTCTTTTAGTATAACCCCGTAGCGTTGCCCGATCAAAAAAAGAAGGGCCCGACCGGATCGGCCGAGCCCTTGATGTCGTTGGTCGGGGCGACTGGATTTGAACCAGCGACTCCCTGCTCCCAAAGCAGGTGCGCTACCAGGCTGCGCCACGCCCCGCCGTTCGCGAGCCGTTAAAATACCCAAAGACGGCGCGGGTGACAAGTTTTTTGCGCGGCTTCTTCTACGCGCCGGCCAGCTCGCGCAGCAGCTTCGCCAGGCCTTCCTTGTCGAGCCGCCGTTCCGCCACGTCGATCATGGCTTGGTAGAGGCGTTCCGTGGGAGTCTCAAGAGAAATTCCGTTCAAATCGAGGAAAGTGGTTGCTGCCAGCAAACCGGTCCTCTTGTTACCGTCTACAAAAGGCTGATTTTGGGCGATATGAAAAGCGTACGCGGCTGCCATGTGAAACAGATCGGAATGCACGTACTCTCCGCCGAACGTCGCCTCTGGCTGGGCAATCGCCGACTCCAAAAGCCCTTTATCACGCAGACCCTCAGCCCCACCGAATTCGGCGAGCTGTTCTTCATGAATCTGAAGCACGATCTCCAGATCCAGGAATTCAATTTCGTCCATCATTCGGCCAATTTCTTTAGGGTTTCATGATGGATTTTCATCATCCGCCGGGCTGACTGCATGGCGCGCTCTTTCTTGCTCAGCTTGGTCGGCCGGATGATGAGCGCCTCGCCGTCGGTTTTCACTTCGAGGTCCGTGTCGCGGTCGATGTCGAGCAGGTCGAGAATCGGCCGGTCGATGATGAGGCCTAAACTGTTGCCGATGGCGGTGAGTCGTTTGTACATGGTTCGCCTCCTAAAAGGCCATTACGTTATAACGATGATATAACATCCGATAACGGTCGTCAAGGCCGTACGGAAGTTATCAGAAGAGATAGCGGCTGTACGTCGCCAAGTGTTTTGAGCCAGCGGCTCCCTGCTCCCAAAGCAGGTGCGCTCTCCATAAACACCGCGGGGCGGCCCGAAGGCCGCCCCGCTCGTCGGCTATGCGGATAAGTCTCGGCTGATTATTCCCCGCCGACTGTCGCTTCCGCGATCAGTTCCGAAAGGTCGCGCACCTTCAACTGCTCGTCCTTGCCCAAGGCCATCGCCGAGGCTTCGAGCATGATGATGCAGTAAGGGCAGCTCGTCGCCAGGACGTTCGCGCCCTGCTCCAGCGCCTCGTAGACGCGCAGGTCGCCGAAGCGCGCCCCCGCCGGCGTCTCCATCCACACGCGTCCGCCGCCGCCGCCGCAGCAGAGGCTGTCCTTGCGGTTGCGCGACAACTCTTTGAACGTGACGTTCGGCAGCGCCTGCGCCAGCGCGCGCGGCTCGTCCACCACGCCCGAATGACGGCCGAGGTAGCAGGGATCATGGAAGGAGATCGTGCCTTCCAGCGGCTTCTCCAGCTTCAGCTTGCCTTCCTGCATCAGCCTGGCGAACAGCTCGCTGTAGTGGACCACTTCCCACTCGCCGCCGAACTCGGGATAGTCGTAGGTGAAGCTCCACAGGCAGTGCGGGCTGGTGGTGATGATTTTCTTCACGCCCTTGGACTTGAACAGCTCGACGTTCTTGGCCGCCACTTCCTGGAACACCGCCTCGCCGCCCAGCTTGCGGATCGATTCGCCGCAGCAGTTCTCCTCCGCGCCGATGACGCCGAAGGAGACGCCGGCGTGCTTCAGGACGCGGGCGACGGCGCGCGCCACCTTCATGCTGCGCTTGTCATAGCAGGAGGTGCAGCAAACGTAGAGCAGATATTCCTTATCCGGCCCGAAGGCGGGAATATCGAGCCCCTTGGCCCAGGCGAGCCGGTCGGCGCGCGCGCCCTGCCAGGGGTTGCCGTTGTCGTGCAGGCTGCCGGCCGTGGGCCTGACGCTCTTCGGCAGGCCGCTGGTCTCGACGATCAGGCTGCGCATGACGCGCGTGTTGGCCACGGCGTTGGTCTGACGCGGGCAGCGCGTGACGCAGACGCCGCAGGTGGTGCAGGCGTAGAGGACGTCCTCGTCCTCGTAGCCGTCCACGCCCATCTGGCCCATGTGCTGCATCTTGCGGTTGTTGAACTTCTCCGAGATCTCGCCCTTCACCAGCCGCCACGGACAAGCCGCCGTGCACATGCCGCACTGCATGCACCACTGCAAGGTCTCGGCGCCCGAACCGACCAGCGCTTCCGTCACTTCCGGAAAAGGATTCTTCCTGTCCATGTCCGCTCCTCTCGCCACCGCTGCCTTACGTCGCGGCGGGGATAATCGTCGTTCGCGCGGGTAAGCGCGCTATTGCTTGTAAGGGTTCGGCCCCAGGTCCTTCAACGACGCCACGAACGTGTTGATCATTCCCGGCACCGCCTTGTAATCGGTGATGTTGATTTCGTGGAAGCCGATGCGCGCCGACTCCAGCATCAGCCGGTTCAGCGTCTCGGAGACCTTCTCCATGCGCGTGTTCGCCAGTTCCGAGCCCTTGATGAAGTGGCACTGGTAGTCGTCGCCGTGCTTGCAGCCCAGGAGCATCACGCCGTCGAAGCCCTTCGCCAACGCGTCGGCGATCCATACGAGGTTGATCGAGCCCAGGCAGCGGATAGGCAGCATGCGGATGTAGGCGCTGTGGCTCAGGCGGTTCTGCGCCGCCATGTCCAGCGCCGGGTAGGCGTCGTTCTCGCAGACAAACCCCAGCACGCGCGGCTTCTCCTCGAACTCGTCGGGGACGTGGATCGCCTTGATCATCGAGCCGATCATGTCGATCGAGTAGTTGGGGAAGTTGATGATCCGCTCGGGGCAGGCGCCCATGCAGGTGCCGCAGCGGCGGCAGCGCGTCGGGTTGTACTGCGGCGTGCCCTTGGCGTCCTCGTCGATCGCGCCGAAGGGGCATTCCTCCGTGCAGCGCTTGCACTGCGTGCAGCGCTGCAGGCTGAAGTCGGGAACGATCAGGTCGCCGACGCGCGGCAGGCTGGCCTTGCCCTGGGAAATCAGTTCGATCGCGCCGATCGCCTTCATCGCCGCGCCGGCGGCGTCCTCGGCGGCGCGCGCCAGGTTCATCGGCTCGCGCACCGCGCCGCAGGCGTAAACGCCCGTGCGCCGCGTCTCGTAGGGGAAGCAGACAAAGTGCGAGTTCGGATAGCCGTGGCTGAGGGCGGGCAGTTCCGGACCCTGGCGGTACTTGAGGTGCAGCACCTCTTCGTCGAGCGTCGTCGGCGCCATGCCGACGCTGAGCACGACGAGGTCCACTTCCATCTCCACCTCGGCCCCGAGCAGAATATCCTCGCCGGCGAGCGCGATCGGCCGTTCCGAACCCTCGGCCAGGGACGTCACCGCGCCGCGCACGAGCACCAGACCGTCCTTCTGCACGGCGCGGAACAGTTCTTCGTAGAGCCCCGAGGCCTTGACGTGATCGTGGAACAGATACGGCGTGATCTCGCCGTTGAGCGTTTTGAGGTAATGCGCCTGCTTCAAGGCGACAATGTCGGCGACGTTGCCGCGATGCGGCCCCATGTCGCCTTCCTTGGTCTCGACGTTGGTGACGAAGGCCACGGCCGCCGCCGGCTGGCCGTCGGCGCGCAGGATCTTGCCGCCCTTGGCCAGGCGTTCCTCGAACTCGATCGAGGTGATGACGTTGGGGTTCGCGCCGAGCGCGTATTTGTCGGCGTACTTCGCCGTGTCGAAGGGCTTCCAGCCGGCGGCGACGACGACCGCGCCGATGTCCAGCGTCTGGCCGTCGCTCAGCTCAACTTTGTATTCGCCCGGCTGGCCGGCGACCTGCTTGACCTCGCAGGAGGTGTACGCCTTGATGGTCCCGGTCGCCTTCACCTGCTCGATCAGCGCGTTGACGTCCGGTTCGCGGACGCGGTCGAAGGGCGGCAGCGGGGCTTCGTTGCGCTTGAAGCGCCGCGCCCAGCCGCCGAGCTCCGCGCTCTTCTCGACGAGCACCGCCTCGTAGCCGGCCCTGGCCACGTCCAGCGCCGCCGAGAGGCCCGTCACGCCGCCGCCGATGACGAGCACGCGCTTCGCCGGCTGGCAGAGGTAGGGGTTCGGGGCCTGGGTTTTCTGGACGCGCACCAGCGCCACGCGCAGCATGTCCTCGGCGAGCATGTTGACGTTTTCTTCCGCGTCCTCCTCCTCCAGGTCCGACTCCAGCGTTTCGGGGTTGTGGCTCCACACCACGCCCTCGCGCAGGCTGACGCGCTCGACCAGCGCGCCGTTGAAATCGAAGCGCGGCGTCATCTGGCGCGGCGAACAGGCGGCGACGATCGCCGCATCGACCGCGCCGGAGTCGATGTCGCTCTTGATCAGGGCCACGCCCTCGTCGCGGCAAAGCCCGCCGTGCCGCTTGCAGACGGGGGCCTTGTATTCGCCCGTCGCCACCTTCTCCAGGCGGCCGAGGTCCAGGGCGTCGCCGATGCCGCATCCCTCGCAAATGTAAACGCCGATTTTCCAGTCCATATCGCTCACCTGCCCAGAATGGTGTGAATGACTTTGATCGCCACGCCCGTCGCGTCCTGCACCGTCGTCGAGACGTCGGCCGGCTTGCGGACCGAGCCGAGCGCGAAGACGCCGGTGGCCTTGGGGTCGGACGTCACGAAACCGTACTCGTCATAGGCGACGGCTTCCGCCGGGATCTTCTCGTCGCGCGTCGCGGGGACGACGCCCGTGGCCAGCACCACGAGGTCCACCGGCAGGCGCAGCATCTCGCCCTTCGCCACGTCCTCGACCATGACGATCATGTCTTTCGTCTCGGGATCCTGGAGCACCTGGCCGGCCTTGCCCTTGACGAGGTGGATCTTCTCGTCGGCCTGGATCTTGGCCAAAAAATCGGCGTAGCGGTCGGAGCGCACGTCGATGTAGAACATCCAGGTTTCGGCGTCCGGGTACTGCTCGCGCACGTACGTCGCCTGCTTCATCGAGGCCAGACAGCAGACGCCGGAACAGTAGGGCAGATAATTCACGTCGCGGCTGCCGGCGCACTGCACGAAGGCGACGCGCTTGGCCGGACGGCCGTCGGAGGGGCGGACGAGCTTGCCGCCCGTCGGGCCGTTGACCGAGGCGAGCCGTTCCATCTGCACGTTGGCGATGACGTCGGCGTATTTGCCGTAGCCGAGGTAGCTGATCGGGCTGGGGTCGAAAGGCCGCCAGCCGGCGGCCCAGACGACCGCGCCGACCTTGAAGTTCATCGTTTCCGGCTTCTGCGACAGATCGAAGCCGTCGGAGCCGCTGGCCTCGATGGCCGCCTTGACGCCCGGATCGGCCGCCGCCGTTCTGTCCACGTAGGGCAGGCGCGGGAAGGCCATGTCGTGCCAGTAGCGGATCGCCTTGGCCTTCGACAGCCCGAGGTTGAAGTCGTCGGACGTCTCCACCTCGCAGGCGGCGATCGCCTTGTCGTAGCCGTCGCGGTTGGGGACCACGTAGCGCGGCTCGACTTTCACCGTCACGTCGAGGTCGCCCGGCTTGCCGGCGATTTTCTCCACCTGCGCCAGGGTGAGGACGCGGATGTTTTTGTTTTCGCGGATGCGGCGGTAATTGATCTCCAGGCCGCACCAGGGCGGGCAGAGCTTGGGGAAGTACTTGTTCATCCGGGCGACGCGGCCGCCCAGAGACGGGGCCTTCTCCACGAGGATCACCTCGTAGCCCACCTCGGCTAGTTCGCAGGCGGCGGTGATGCCGCCGATGCCTCCGCCGACCACCATGACGCTGCTGTGCTTCACGTCTGCCATTCGACTCTCCTCGTCGCTTAACGAACTGGAACGGCGGCGCTAACGGCCGCCGAAGCGAAACAAAACGAACGCTGTGCAGATGGAATGCAGGGGCGGATGGAGCTAGAGCGGAATCCGCCCGCTTCTTTTCGGGAGGATTCCGCGCCTGCGGCGCTTCATTCTCCCCTACGGTTCTCTTTCTTCAACGCCGCTCATTCAATCGGCCCGCTCTTACTTCTCCTGCTCGGCGTGCTTGCGGGCCAGTTCCTCGCGCTTCGCCTCCATCACCGCCGGCTTCACCTTGATCGGCCCCTCGCCGAAGAGGCTGAAGCGCAACCATTGGAAGGCGAAGGTCAGCAGTTCCTCCTCCTCCTCGCGCAGCCGCGCCGGCATGTCGGCCGGGATTTCCATCATCTCGAAGAAACGGCTGTTGAAGAGGAAGCGCTTGAACAGGTCGAGGTTGTAGCAGGCCATGTAAAACATCTGCACCTGCTGCGGCGGCAGCATCTGCCCCTCGGTGCGGAAGAACGGATGCAGCGTGAGCTCCCTGAAGAGATCGTTCATCCGGTCGTAATCGGGCACGCCCTGCTCGACGACGTATTCCGCGAGCGTCTTCGCCTCGCCGATCCCGTGACCCTTGCAGCGTTGCGGCTCGTGGATCAGGTAGTAGAACTGCTCGCCGTAAGGGTTGGTCGCCGTCTTCTGGCTGGCCACGCCGAGCGGATACATGCGGCAGGCCCAGGGCCGGTCTTCGTAAACGCCGCAGCCTTTCTCCGTGAGGAAGGGGCAGGTCTTTTTTTCGTTATCGGACATTCTCAGAAAAACGAGCGGAATGCGGTTCTGCTCGCTGATCGGCGGAGACATCGCGTATTTGGAAACGAATTCCTCGGAGGATATCTTGAGCCCTCGTTTCAATCGCAGCACGCAATAAGGCGTCAGTAAAATATTCACATCCGCGCAGCAATTGCCGAAGCAGGGAACCCCGGGATGACAGGAAAAGGTCATCGTGTCGTTCAGGGTCAGCTTCTGGCCGCTCTCTAAAATCGCCTGGCTCATCTGGGCTATCTGGGTCACGGGATTTTCGTTGGTCGGCATGGGTGTCGCTCCTTGGCGGGGTTCAGGGTTCGTCGTCGGGGACAATGTAGTCGCGCAACGCCTCCTCGGACCACACCGGCAGCGGGCTGGGCGTGCCGGAATTGGGCAGGAGGCGATAGCGGTAGGAAGCGGGTCTGTTCATCGTGGCCAGGGTGTGCTCCCAGCCTTTTACAAAGTAGGGGCATTCATCGTTGAAACAAACCCAGTGGATCTCGGTTCCCCAGTTGAAATCGACCGACGGCCGCCATCTGACGAGCGCTGCCCCGCAATGGGGGCATGTTTTACGGGGTTCGGTATCCATGCCGTACCTTAGCATCTTTACGGGCGAATCGGAAGCCGCACATGCAGCTTTGAGAAACGAAAAGAGGCCCCAGGCGTCCTCGCGGACGCCTGGGGCTTTGGGAACGAAGCTTCAGAGAACGAGCGGAACCTTACACGCCGATGCCGACGATCGGGCGCTTCATGAAGCCCCATTCGCCCGAGGTGCGGTCCCACTTGCAGTTGGCGAAGACCTTCCAGTCCTTGTCGTCCAGGCCCTGCTTGTCGGAGCGGTAGTAGTAGCCCGGCCACCGCGTCTCTTCGCGGAAGAGCAGCGTGCGGACGTGGGCTTCGGCCTGCCACATGCGGTGGATGTTCTCCCAGGCGCGCATCAGGTCGTGCAGGTTGGACGCGCCGATCTTCTCCGAGTCCTCTTTCAGGAAGGCCAGCAGTTCGAGGCCGCGCTTCAAGAGCTTCTCGTTGGTGGTGAACTGCATCGACACGCCGCCGGCATACTCGTCCATGATCTTCTGGAGGCGATCCATGAACTGGCGCGGCATGAGGTACTTCGGGTTGATCGTCGGGTCGGTCGTGTCGTCCTTGTTGGCTTCGTAAAGCTCAACCGGCCGCAGGACGCGCTCGCGAGCCGCTTCCAGCTGCTTCGCATCGACCTTCGGCAGGGTGTTGTTCTCGGTGATGAACTTGATCGCGCTCTTCGCGGCGATGCGGCCTTCCGCATGCGAGCCGGAGGAGAACTTGTGGCTGGAGGCGCCGGAGGCGTCGCCGGCCGCGAACAGGCCCTTCACCGTGCACATGTTGGTGTAGCCCCAGAAGTAGTCCTTCGGGGCGCAGTCTTCCGGACCGGACACCCAGGCGCCGGACGCGCCGGAGTGGGAGCCGATGAAGTACGGCTCGCAGGGCGCGATCTCGCTGGGGACCTTCTCGGGTTCGGTGTTGGTGGCCGCCCAAAGAATGGCCTGGCTGATGGTCATGTCGAGAAAATCTTCCCAGGCTTCCTCTTCGAGGTGTTTCATCTTCTTCTTGAACGCCTTGTCGGCTTCCTTCGGATCGTCCTTATGCTGGGCCTTCACGCCCTCGGCGATCTTGTTGATGGCCTCGGCGGTCTGCATATAGAGCGGACCCTTGCCGGCGAAGAGGTCCATCATGCCCAGGTGGTTGCGCAAACAGGCCGGGATCGGCTTGCCGGCGCCGTAGGGGGCGTACTTCTTCAACTCATCCTGGTGGGTCTGCATGTAGTTCTCGCCGAAGGCGTTGGTGGCCGCCGCCTTGAAGAGGAGGAACCACGCGCCGACCGGGCCGTAGCCGTCCTTGAAGCGGACGGGGATGAAGCGCACTTCCTGGCAGGTCATCTCGGCGCCGGCCTTGATCGTGAAGTAGGCCGAGGAGCCGGAGTTGAACGGCGGATACCAGGAGCGGCCGAAGCCCTCGCCCACGGACCGCGGACGGAACACGTGCACCGCGCCGCCCATCGCCACCAGGGTGGCTTTGGCGCGGAAGATGTAGAACTTGTTGTCGCGGGTGGAGAAGCCCACCGCGCCGGCGACCCGGTCGCCGTCCATCAGCGGCTCGACGATGAAAACGCGCTCGTAATACTCGCCGCCGGCTTCGCGCAGGGCGTTCTTCGCCGCCTCGGCGACGACGACTTTGTAGGACTCGCCGTTGATCATGACCTGCCACCGGCCCTCGTGGACGTACTTGCCGGCGTCGTCTTTCCAGATCGGCAGGCCCCACTTCTCGAACAGGTGGACCGTGGAATCGACGTGACGGGCGATGTTGAAGACCAGGTCTTCACGGGTGATGCCCATCAGGTCCTGACGGACGTAGCGGACGTAATCTTCCGCCGTGTTGTCGCCGGCCGCGATGCCGACGTACTGGTTAAGAGCGGAGAGGCCCATGGCCACGGCGCCGGAGCGGTCCATCGCCGCCTTGTCAACCAAGGTGACTTTCATGCCGCCTTGTTTCTTCGCCCAATAAGCCGCCTCGACGGCCGCACCGCAGGCCGCCATACCACCGCCGACGATCAAAAGGTCGGTCGTGACTTCGACAGTTTCGAATTTTGCCATGTTCATCCCCTCCTTACTTCTTCACCATCGGAACGGCGCAGCCCAGCGACGCCGGTTCGGTGAACAGCGTTTGGTCCTTCAGACTCCCATCGCCCGCGCCGAACGCGCCGTTCGGGGCGGCCTGGCCCTCGGGGGTGGTGCGGATGGGGAACTTGAAACGCTTCACCGTGCCGTTACGGAACTTGATCGTCCACATGATCGAGTCCGAACCGCGCATCGGCACGCAGGACGCGCCTAGGGGGACGAAGTCGGCGTAACCGCGCACATCGACCGCCTGCTGGGGGCAGATCTTGACGCACGAGTAGCACTCCCAACACATGTCGGGCGCGCGGTTGTAGGCCTTCATCCGCTCCTTGTCGAGGACCATCAGGTCGTTGGGGCAGATGTACATGCAGGCCGTCTTGTCCTGGCCCTTGCAGCCATCGCACTTTTGATTGATAACAAAGCTTGGCATTCCCTTTCTACCTCCTTCGATTGAACTGTGAACTTACGAGGGTCGGTTCTGGATAGAAACGCAAAAACCCGGAGCCCAACCCAACACCATCTCACGACAGGCTCCGAAGAGCCTGGGACCACCTTTACCCGGCGCCAGTCGCCTCCCGTTCGTCTCGATCGGCGATGACCGTCGCGACGAAGCGGAACTGTACACCTTTTTACAACACTCTCACCGGCCGCCGAGGCCGTGCTTTTCGACCTCTACGCTAAAGGAAAGCCGCGAAAGGTCAAGCCGAAACGGCCCAAACGGCAATGAATAATTCTGCTTAGATCCATTCCTTTCGGTAATGAAAATGAATCGATAGTCAGACTAAACATAACTATACAAATATACACAGAATATTACTGATAAATAAAAACATTTAACGGAAAAAACTGATTTATTCGGTTGGCGTGAAATACGTCTTAGCGGATGAAAAAGAACGCCAGACCGGCTTTTCAGGCCTCTTCGCGGCAATGTATATTATTACCAGTGGTTATTTATAGTACGGGACGGGCCATTGAAAGTTGACGAACGGCGGTTGATTTTCCAAAGTCGGGTCAAAAATGGTCGCTCAGCTGTCGGCCTCATCCTGTCCCGGTGCTTAAAATTATTTCCAAGTATCCGAAACGCTTCCTCTTTATCTACTAAGAAATGAGACAGGAATTCACAACAGTCATTCATATAATTTATTGGTCAGCCACGCGCAAGAATGCTAAATGAATATCGTCCAGCAAGCGGTCACGGCAAGACCACCGTTCATCGCAAGCGAGATTGCCCGTCCGGACTGCCCCGGGCGAAAGTTTCGTTTCCAACGCAAAGGAGGTTCCGGAATGATCAAGCCCCATGGTTCCAGCACGCTCAATCCGCTGTACGTTCAGGATGCCGCGAAGCGCAACGCGCTTCTGGCCGAAGCCAAGACCCTGCCGAAGGTGCTGATCTCCTCGGCGGCGGCCGGCAACGCCGTGATGCTCGGCTCCGGCTACTTCAATCCCCTCACCGGCTTCATGAACAAGGCCGACTCCCTTTCCGTCTCCGAGAAGATGAAGACGACGAAAGGCCTCTTCTGGCCGGTGCCGATTCTCAACGTCGTGAAAGACGCCTCGATGCTCAAGGGCTCGAAGCGCATCGCTCTGCTCGACCCGAACGTCCCCGGCAACCCCATCCTGGCCATTCAGACGGTGGAAGCGATCGAGACCTACACCGAGGCCGAGATGAAGTTCATGTCGGAGAAGATTTTCCGCACCCTCGACCTGGAGCACCCCGGCGTTCAGGCGTTCAACTCCGTCGGCAACGTCGGCATCGCCGGCCCGATCGAAGTGTTGAACTTCTCCTATTTCGAATCGGAATTCCCCGAGACTTTCCGCACCGCCTACCAGATCCGCGACGAAATGAAAAAGCTCGGCTGGGAGAAGGTCGTGGCCTTCCAGACCCGCAACCCGATGCACCGCGCCCATGAGGAACTGTGCAAGATGGCGCTGGAAGGCGAGAAGGCCGACGGCTGCCTGATCCACATGCTGCTGGGCAAGCTGAAACCGGGCGACATCCCCGCCGACGTGCGCGACGCCGCCATCCGCAAGATGGTCGAGCTCTATTTCCCGCCGAACACGGCGCTGATCACCGGCTACGGCTTCGACATGCTCTATGCCGGTCCGCGCGAGGCGGTGCTGCACGCCGTGTTCCGCCAGAACTGCGGCTGCACGCACCTGATCGTCGGCCGCGACCACGCCGGCGTCGGCTCCTACTACGGGCCGTTCGACGCGCAGAAGATCTTCCACGACGACGTGCCGCAGGGCGCCCTGGAAATCAAGATCTTCGAGGCCGACCATACCGCCTTCTCGAAGAAGCTGGGCCGGGTGGTGATGATGAACTCGGTGCCGGACCACGGCAAGGACGACTTCGTGATGCTCTCCGGCACGAAGGTCCGCACGATGCTGGCCGCCGGCCAGGCGCTGCCGCCCGAGTTCGCCCGTCCGGAAGTGGCGAAGATCCTGATGGAGTACTACCAGCGCGAAGCCGCCGCCGAGAAAAAAGGCAACTAAGCTCGCGCCGTCACGTAAGTAAGGAAAGCCCGCTCCTCGTGAGCGGGCTTTTCGTTTTATGGGAGTCGGGATTATGAAGGAGCTAATTACCCACTGATAAGCAGCCCTCGACGGCGTCATAGAGATTTTTCAAAAGCTCTTCAAAGGTTTCACCCTGCGTTGCGCATCCGGGAATAGCGGGTACTTCCGCCCAGAAGCCGCCTTCTTCGGCGTCGTGGATGACCACTTTCAATTTCATGTTCGCGCTCCTTTCCCCCTCTCATTCAGGTTACCATCACTTCGCCTCCCCCACAATCGCAATTTCAATCAAGTAGGACCGCCGAAAGATGGGAGAAAAATCCGAACCGCCTTGCCCCGCCTTCAGTCGCTCAGCGTCTGACGGATGCGTTGGGCCAGACTGCGCGGCGTGAACGGCTTGCCAAGGAAGCTCATCCCCGCTTCGATGACGCCGTGATGAATCACCACGTCGTCCGTGTAGCCCGACATGAACAGCACGCGCAGCGTCGGGCGCTTGTCGGCGAGCTGGAGCGCCAGATCCCGGCCGTTCATGCCCGGCATGACGACGTCGGTGAGCAGCAGGTGAATGTCCCCCTCGTAGCCGAGACCGACGGCCAGCGCGTCATCGCCGCGCACCGCCGCCAGCACCGTATAG
>QZKR01000096.1 GCA_003598065.1 Myxococcales bacterium
TGCTCTTCCGATCTCTTGCCTGCTTCAGGTTTGATGGTGGTTTGACGGAGTGAACCTACTTTACCCAAACGAGGCACCGGTAATTGCATGCCGGTAGCCTGGTCAATCAGAAAGGCCTTTTCCTGACGGCTAAGAAGCTTGGAAGCCTTGTCGGGATCAACTACGCGGTAGCGAAAGTCCAGAATATGACCGGCAGCTGATCGAAAAGCTGAAGGAAGCGGATATCCATGGGATCCTCGCGACCGACCAGGCGTTCATGGAGGAAGCGGGCGAGTGCGGCACGCGGTCCATCATGATCATGCTGGGCGCGATGTCCGGAAAGGCGGTTAAAACGGACGTGTATTCTTACGAGGGGCCTTTTGGCGTCGGCTATATGATCGCAAAGGTAAGCGCGGCGGACGTCGGGGAGGAAGCCGGCGCGGCCGGCGTTGCGCTCCGACAAGAACGCCACGCCTTTTTTCGCGGCGTTGGCGTCCTCGACGACGACCCACTGCAGCTTTTCGCCGAGCGCGGCGGCGGCGGCGAGTTCGTGCTGCGGATCGACCTTGACGAGCCGGGCCAGCACATCGACAAGCTCGCCCTTCTGGAAACGGCCGGCGTCGGCGATGACGGTCTTGACCGCCTCGGCGAAGCCCTCCAGGGCGTTGTCCAGTTCCGCCAGCGAATCGTGGCGCGAACGGACGGCGGTGAGGCGGTCGCGCTCGGCGGCGAGCCTTTCCTCCAGGTCCAGATAGGTTTCGCGGTCGCGTTTCAGCTGGTCGGCCTGTTCGCCGCGGCGCGCGTCCAGGGTGAGCTTGAGCTGTTTGAGGCCGCCCAGCCCCTCGGCGAAGCCGCGCCGCTGCTGGTCGAGCGCCTCGAAACGCGCTTCGGCGTCCTTGTGTTCGGCGCGGTTGCGCGCCGAACGTTCCTCGTTGTCCCGGACGCGGTGGCGGAGCGTCTCCTGCTGATGCTCGACGCGGTCGAACTCGCTCATCGCCTCGAAGATGGAGCGCTTGAGGCGCTCCACTTCCGCCGCCTCGCGGTTGAAGGCGGTCTCCCGTTCCTGGAGCTGCGACTTGGCGCCGGCGAGCGCGGTTTCCGCCTGCTGCGCCTGACCGACGGCGGCGCGCTGCTCGTCCTCCAGACGGGCGACGAGTTCGCCCTGGGCGGCCGCGTCGCGCTCGATCCCGTCGCGCTCGCGGGCGATCTCCTCGGCGCGGACGGCGAGGCGCTTCGTCTCCTCGGCGAACACCTCCAGGTTGCGTTCGTCCAGGCGGATCTGCTGCTCGAGGCGGGAAAGCGCGTCCTGCTGGTCGGCCAGTTCCTGCTCGCGGCCGGAGACGGCGAGGCTTTTCGCGCTGATGTCGTTTTCCAGGGCCTCCGCCTGCGCCGACTGGCCGAGTTCCGTTTCGCTCAGTTCCTCGATGCGGCCGGCGAGGACGTTCATCCGATCGATGGCGGCGTTGTAATCGTGGCTGGCGAAGCTCATGTCGAGCTGCTGCAGCTTGATTTTGTAATCGCGGTAGCGCGTGGCCTTGTTCGCCTGGCGGGAGAGCGAGTCGAGCTGCTTCTTGAGTTCGCCCAGGATGTCGCCGATGCGCAGCAGGTTCTGCTTCGTCGATTCCATCTTGCGCTCGGCCTCGCGCTTGCGGGCGTGATACTTCGTGATCCCCGCCGCCTCCTCGATGAACAGCCGCCGGTCTTCCGGTTTGGCCGAGAGGATGCGCGCCACATGGCCTTGCTCGATGATCGAATACGCCTTGCTGCCCGCGCCCGTGCCCAAAAAGAGGTCGGTGATGTCGCGCAGCCGGCAGGGCGCGCCGTTGAGCAGGTATTCGCTCTCGCCGTCGCGGAACAGGCGGCGCGTCACGGAGATCTCGGCGTAGGCGGCGTATTGCGCCGGGGCGCGGCCGTCGGCGTTGTCGAAGACGAGCGTCACCTCGGAAAGCCCCTGGGCGGCGCGGCTCTCCGTGCCGGAAAAGATCACGTCGTCGCGGGCGTTGCCGCGCAGCGCCTTGACGCTCTGCTCGCCCATCGCCCAGCGGATGGCGTCCACGATGTTCGACTTGCCGCAGCCGTTGGGGCCGACGACGCCGACGATCGGCTTGTCGAAGACGAGCGTCACCTTGTCGGCGAAGGATTTGAAGCCCACGATGTCGAGGCGTTTGATGCGCACGGTGCGGTCTCGCTTCGCTTAAGCGGACGCGGGCGGCTCGGACGGCCCGGCGTCGGCGGATGGTTCGGTGGTTGCCGGCGGCGCAACCGGTTTCGGCTCGCCCGGCGGCGGACTCGGCGCCCCGAACGGCGCCGCTGTCGGAGCAGTGCGGGCGGGCATCAGCACGAAGGTCCCGGCGAGGATGTCGCCGGCCCGCTGGCCCTGGTCGTCGCTGGCGGCGAGATAGGTTTCGGCCAGGAGAATCACCAGCCCCAGCGTGAAGAAGAGAGCCCAGCCGATGAGAGGGATGACGGCGAAAAGACAGACCAGCGCCACCGGCGCGTTGCGAATGATCGATTCGCGGAAGCCGCAGGCCGCTTCGTCGCCGACGCGCACGACGCGCAGGCCGATGATCCGCTTGCCGGGCGACCGGCCGTCCATCAGGCCGTCGGCGATCAGCAGGAAGAGGAAGCCGGCGGCGACGCCCACCGGATAGACGATGTTGACGAAAAAGCCGAACAGGACGAGGTCGATGAGCCGCGCCAGGACGCGGTGGAGCATGTCGGCCGGAATCCAGGCCGGCGTCCGGCGGCGGTCGGCGCTCTGCCGCCGGCCGACGTCGCCGTCGGCGCCCGAGCGGCGCTCGCCCTCACGGCGCTCCTCGCCGGGGCCTATGACCAAGGGTCCGGACATCGCTCCCTCTCCCGCTTGCCTTCCGGAACGTCCGCCGGAAATTCGCGAGCCCAACTATAGGGATGGGGGGCGGGGGTGTCAAATGTTTTACGGGAAAGCTTTCGCGGCGCGCGGCCTTGCGCCGTTTTTACTTTTTCTTCGCTTTGAGCTGCTTCAAAAGCTTCTCCTGCAGGCCGCCGAACCCGCCGTTGGAGAGGACGGCGATCGTGTCGCCGCGCCTGGCCTTGGAAACGAGCCACTTCGCCATGTCGTCCACGGCGGCGAGATGTTTTGCTTCAAGACCGCCGGCGGCGAGGTCGCGCACGAGCTTGTCCACGTCGAGCCGCTGTTCCGGCGGAATGCGGTCGAGCCGCGAAGGCTGGCCCACGGCGACGATATCCGCCCCCTTGAAGCAGACGGCCAGCCTGTCCTGAAACACGCGCCGGCTCGTCGTGTTGGTGCGCGGATCGAAGGCGACCAGCAAACGCCCCGCGGGATACTGCAGCCGCAGACCCTCCAAGGTCGCGGCGACGGCCGTGGGGTGATGGGCGAAGTCGTCGATGACGCGCACGCCCGCCGTCTCGCCGACGAGCGTTTGCCGCCGCGCTACGCCTTGAAATTCGGCGAAGCCGCGCGCCAGCTTGTCGGGCGGGAAATCGAAAGCCAGAAGCAGCGCGCAGGCGGCGACGGCGTCCCAGACGTTCTGCCGTCCGACCATGGGCAGCACGATCTCGGCGATGCGCTCCTTTCTGCGCTTGAGCGTGAAACGGGTTTTGCCGTCTTCCACGCGCAGGTCCGCCGCGCGCCACTGCGCGTCGGGGTGTTCGCCGTAGGTGTGCACCTGCCCGCGCGCCGCTTTGGCGACGCGGCGCACGGCGTCGCCGTCCCAGCAGGCGACGAGATGCCCGTCGGGCGGCGCGAGCGCGGCGAATTGTTTGAAACGCGCCTCGATTTCCTCGACGTCCTCGTAAATGTCGGCGTGGTCGTATTCGATCGAGGTGACGATCGCGCCTTTCGGGCGGTAGTGCATGAACTTGGGATATTTGTCGAAATAGGCGGAGTCGTATTCGTCGCCCTCGACGACGAAGAAGCCGCCCTTGCCGAGCTTGTAGTTCGATCCGAAATTGTTCACCAGCCCACCGATCATGAAGCTCGGATCGTAGCCCGCCGACTGCAAGAGCCAGGCGACCATGGCCGAGGTGGTCGTCTTGCCGTGCGTGCCGGCGACGACCAGCGGCGTTTTCTTCACCAGGAAAAAACGCTCCAGAACGCCGGGCATCGAGTCGTAGGCCAGACGGCGGCGCTGCGCCGCCGCCGCTTCGACGTGGTCGCGCGTGCAGGCGTTGCCGACGACGACGAGATCGGGGCGGTTGATGTTGGTCTCGGCGAACGGCTGCTTGACGGTGATTTTCAGTTTTTCCAGAAGCTTCGACATCGGCGGATAAACGGCCTGATCCGAGCCGGAAACGGAGTAGCCCGACTGCTTGAGCATGCCGGCCAGCGAGGCCATGCCCGTGCCGGCGATGCCGATGAAATGGATCGATTTCACCTTCGACGGCTCGGGCGGCGGCGTATAGGGTCCCGGCGCGACGGCGTCGAGCATCTCGAAAACGGCGTTGTGCACCGCGCGCCGGAAATCGGGCAGCCGCCGCTCCTGGCGCGAGGGATGGACGCGGTTGGTGTTGAGGACGATCAGGACGTGGCGCTGGTGATCGAGCCAGGCGGCGGTGCCGGTGAATCCCAAGTGCCCGATGGCGTGGGGCGAAATGTGCCTGCCGGCCTGGGAGACGCGCCAGGTCGGGCGGTCCCAGCCGAGCGCCCAGCCGGCCTGCGGCGGCATGTCGCGCGGGAAAACGAACTCGCGCACCACCTTCGGGCTTAACAGATCGCCCTCGCCGTCGAGCGCCGCTTCCCACTCGATCATCAGCCGGCCGACGGCCAGAGCCGAGCCGAACAGGCCCGCGTGGCCGCAGACGCCGCCGGCCGCGTGGGCGTTGTCGTCGTGGACTTCGCCGGCCAGAAGCCCGCGCCGTTCGCATTTCTCGGTGACGATGACGTGCCGGTCGCGGATTTTCTGAATGTTGTCCTTCGCGCCGATGGGCAGATAATACAGGGCGTCGATGGACAAGGGCGAGAAAATCGAATCCTCGCAGAAGTAGTCGAGCCGCTGTCCGGCCACCTTCTCCACGATCTTGCCCAAAAGCATGAAATCGAGGTCGCTGTAAACCTGCTTCGAGCCCGGCTCGTAGATCAACTCTTCCTTGATGACGGCGTCGATCAACGCCGCGCGCGGATCGTCGGCGCGGACGATCGTCTCGTAGTAAGGCTTCCACGGCGGGAAGCCGGCGGAATGCTGCAGCAGGCGGCGCAGGGTGATCTGCCGTTTCGGACCGCGCGCGAGCCCCGGCAGAAACCGCGACGCCGGATCGTCGAGCGTCACTTCCTTCTGATCGACCAGCAGCGCGAAGGCGCTGGAGATGGCGAGCGGCTTGGTGAGCGAAGCGAGGTCGAACAGCGAATCGTCGTGAACCTCCGCCGCCCCCTTGCCGAAGCGCGTCGTGCCGTAGGCGCGGTTCAACACGCGCTTGCGATGGTGGTAAACGACGAACTGGGCGCCGCTGAAAACGTTTTTGGAGATCGCGTCCTCGATGATCTGATCCAGCATCTGCGGGTTCATGGTTCCCCCTCACGCATAGTATTAATGGACGCAGGGATCGAGCACCGTCAGCTCGCCGGCGTCGGCGTCGAGCCTGGCGCGCACGCCGACGGGGACGGGGTAATTCGCGTCGAGATGGCCGAACGGCGCGCCGCCCAGGAGGGGCAGGCCGTGGCGCAGGGCGATTTCTTTGAAGCGGCGCTCCACCAGCGCCGCGTAAGTTTGAGGATCGTCCGTGTTCAGGGTGAACTGGCCGGCGACAAGCCCGGCCGCGCGGTCGAAGACGCCCGCCAGTTCCAGATGCGTCAGCATGCGGTCGATGCGATAGGCGGCTTCGCCGGTGTCCTCCAGGCAGAGAATCGCGCCTTTCAGATCGGGCAGGTAGGCCGTGCCCAGAAGGCAGCAGAGCAGCGTGAGGTTGGCCGGCAAAAGCCAGCCCGAAACGGCTCCCGGACGCCAGCATGCCGCCGGTTCGGGAAAGAGCGTCCCCAGAGGCTCCGGACGAGCGACGAGCCGCAAGAGGCGCTCCACCGCCTCGGCGGGGGCGGCGGGCAGCGTCACAAGCTGCGGGCCGTGAATCGTCGTCAGGCCGGTCCGCGCCTGAAAGGCAAGGTGCAAGGCGGTGAAATCGGAAAAGCCGATCCATATCTTGGGCTGTCCGGCGATGCCGGCGAAGTCGAGATCGGGCAAGAGCCGCATGGTCCCATAGCCGCCCCGGACGGCGAGAACGGCGCGAATGTCCGGATCGCGGGCCATGCGCTGCAACTCGGCCAGCCGCCGCTCGTCCGGGCCGGCGAGGTAGGCGTCCGCCTCGAACAGCGATTCCTCCCACACCGGTTCGAATCCCAGCGCCTTGAGGAAGGCGACGCCGGCCTCGAAGCGCGGGCGATCGAAGGGCGAGGCGGGCGCGATCAGCCCGACGGCGTCCCCCGGTCGGAGGGCGGGCGGCGCAATCGGCGTCGGCCTGACGATGGAACTCACGCGATATGCCTTTCGGACGATGGGCGCGGCGACGGTTTCCGCGCGACGGATGGGCCATTATGCATTGCGGCAAAATTGTTTGTCAATTGTCCGTCTCGGGGAAAAACGGCGCGCCGGCGGCGGCGGCGGATCGTGTAAAACGGCGAAGGGATTAGAATTAATTTGCACGCGGCCAGCCCTCTGGGTATCATCCATCCTCAGACCGGAAAGCAGCGTCCTGCGCGGCAAACCGGGCGGCGCCCCGAGTCCTAGGCGTTTATGTCCGAATTTAAAGTGTTTCCGGGCACAACCATCGCGCAGAGCGCTCTTGCAGTCGCAGTTGATAGTCGAGAGGCCTTTTGCTGGGAATGCGGGCGCCGGCCGCAACGGCGTCCGTCTTCCGTCCACATGACAACCGCGACACCATGCGACACCGCATACGGGGAGAGCGAGTGATGCGCGCGTATTGGCTTTGGGCCGTGCTATTGGCCGTGGGAGCGTTGGGATGCCTGTCTGTGGCGCACGCCGAGGAGACTTCCTCCGCCGCCCCGGCCGCTCCGCCCGCCAGCCCGTCGGCGGCCGAGCGCGACCCTTACGTGGCCACCGGCGACGAAGCCTATGAACTCAAGCTGCGCGAATTGGAAGAGAAGGTCAACCAGCTCAAGGAAAAGATCTTCCGTTCCAAAACCCGTCTGATGCTGCTGCAGGAAACGATCCTCCACGGCGTGCTCGCCGGCTCCAAAGCCGTCATCACCCACCAGAACCTCATGGCCGGCACGCACCGGCTGGAGAGCGTCGCCTATTACCTCGACGGCGCGCCGATCTTCGGCAAAATCAACCTCGACGGCAGCCTCGACGGGGACAAGCGGATGGATATTTACAACGGCACGCTGCAGCCCGGCAACCACATGCTTTCCGTCTACATGGTCTACCGCGGCTCCTCCTCGGTGTTCGTCTACGTCGAGGGCGTGCAGGTGAAGCTGAAGGCGAGCTACACGTTCAAGGCCGAGGAAGGCAAGATCACGAAAATTTCGGTCGTCGGCTACGATAAGGGGGGCGTCACCGCCAAGTTCGAAGATCGCCCGGCCGTCAAGTTCGACACGTCGTTCGCCGACCTGCAGGAAACCGAAGGCGCGTTGACCCCGCCCGCCGCCCAGAGCGGCCAGACAGACCAGGGCCAATAACCGCGCGACCGCCCCTCGGGTCGGAAGGATCGCATGCCGGCACGTTTCCTTCACCGTAGCCTTATTTTCGCGGCTTTCGTCGCGGCGTTGGGGTGCGTCTTCGCCCCGCCGGCCGCCGCGCAGCAGCAGGCGGCGAACGACATCGAGCGCGAACTCGACGACGTGGAGAGCCGGCTGGCGGAGCTGCGCGGCAAGTACGTCGCGCCGCTGGAGGGAGTCAGCGGCCAGGAATTCGAGCGCCGCTATTACCGCGCCGTGGCCCTTTACCGCGACGGCGACTACGATCATTCGTCGATCATCATGCAGGACCTGGCCGAAGTCGCCGACGCGAAAAACCGGCCGGAGTATTACAACCTCATCTGGTATCTCGGCGACGGACTGACGAAAAACAAGACCTACGCCACGGCCCGCGATTATCTGCAGCAAGTGGCGAACTACGGGTCGAGCTATCCGCACTATCGCGACGCGATGGCCAACCTCATCGGCATCGCCGTCGAACAGGGCCGGCTCGACGAGGCCGAGCGGCTGTACCGTCAGGTGGCCCAGTATTCCGGCGACCTGGGCTACGATCTCATCCAGTACGCCTTCGCCAAGTCGCTTTACGGCGAAGGGGAGATCGACCGGGCGCTCATCCCGTTCAGGCAGATCCCCGAAAACAGCGATTACTATCCGGCCGCGCAGTACTTCGTCGGCGCGATTCTCGTGCAGCAAGGCGACCTCGACGGCGCCCTGGCCGCCTTCGACGGCATCCACCAGCTCGCCTTGCGGGACCCCAGGCAGGTCAAGGTGCAGGAGTTGTCCTACCTCGCCTCGGCGCGCATTCTGTTCGAAAAGAAGATATACGACAAGGCGCTCTCGCTGTATCGCAAGGTGCCGCTGGAATCGGAGTACTTCGACCAGGCCTACTACGAAATCTGCTGGATCTACATCCAGACGGACCGTTTCGCCGAAGCGGCGAACACGCTGGAAATCCTGCTTCTGGCGTTCCCCAACTCGATGTACGGCCCGAACTCGGAAGTGCTCAAGGGCAACATCCTTCTCTGGCAGGAGAAATTTTCGCCGGCGGCGGAGAGTTTCCAGAACGTCATCAACAATTACACCCACGTCGTGGACGTGATGGACAATCTGGTGAAGGTCTCGGCCGGCAAGAAGGCGGAGGAGATTCAGAAGCAGATCCTCGGCCGGCAGGACACGCTGCCGCCGGTCGTGCTCAGCTGGCTGTCGCGGCAGGGCGAAGTGGCCGCGGCGCTGGCCGTGACCAAAACCATCGAGCGCGGCCGGCAGGACGTGGAACAGTCCAACGACATCATCGCCGTGCTCGACTCCCACCTGTCCCAGCAGGCCAAGGCCAACCTCTTCCCGACCTTGAAGGAGGGGCGGGAGAACGGTCTGGAACTGTCGCACCGGCTGACGGAGGCGCGTCGGCGGCTGTCGGAGATCGGCGCCAATCTCGCCGGCGGTCAGGCGTTCGCCCTGGACCGGCAGCGGCTGGAGCAGCTTCGCGCCGAGCGGCGGAAACTGGAAGCGGCGTACGCCACCGTGCCGAAGACGCGCAAGGATCGGCGCCTGCGCCAGCAGCGGCAGCTGGAGCGGATGGAGGAAGTGGACAAATCGGTCTATCAGCTTCGCATCCAGTTGAAGGGCATCGACGAATTGATGGCCGAACTCGAAGGCAAGGCCGACCGCATCCAGACCGACGCGGAACTCTCGCCGCGCTATCTGGAGGAAGTGAAGGCCGAGGCCGACAATTCGAAAAACGAAATCGAAGGTCTGGTGACGGAACTGGAGCGGCTGCAAGGCAACATCGCCGCCTCCATCGAGCAGACGAAAATCGGCGACGAAACCGACCGCCGCGACGAGGCGGTGCGCCAGGAAATCGAGCGCGTCCTCGCCGAGGAGAAGGAGATTCTGTCCCGCATGCGCAACAGCATGAGCGCCTCCGACCAGGCGTTTTTCGACCGCGTGGAAACGGTGCGCAACCGCTCCGATCGCCTGGACGCCGCGCTCGTCGCCTACTTCAACGATCTGGAAACGCTCGTCGCCGATCGCGTGGCCGGCTTCGCCAGCGCCGTGGAGCAGGAGAAAAACCGTCTTTTCGATTACCAGCTCGAACTGACGCGCCACGAGGAAGAGGGCGCGCGGCTGGCGGCGGAGATCGCCAACGAAAATCTGCGCACCGTCCACGAGCACTTCTACGAGGTGGTGCTGAAGGCCAACCTCGGCCTGGTGGATATCGCCTGGGAGAAGCGCCAGAAAGTGCGCGACGAAATCGATCGGCTGCTGGAAAAGCTCAGCGACGAGAAGAAGCACCTCGCCAATCAGTTCAAGGAGCTGCAGCGTGAAGACTAGGCGCGGACAGACGCCGCGCGCGGGCGTTTTCGGACGGATCGCCGCGCTGGCCCTGATCGGCGCGATCGCCGCTTCCTCCGCCTGGGCGCAGCAGGAGCCGGCCGGGGACGCGCCCGCCTACGCCGACACCTATCTGGGTTTCACCCGCGTGCTGGCCAACCCGGAAGACGTGGCGCTCGCCGAGAAGGACGTCGAGGAGGCGGTCAAGCGTTTCACGGACCGCGTCGCCGAATTCCGCCGCGAAGTTTCCAATGTCGTCGAGACCTACAGAGAATACCAGGAGTCCCAGCTCGACAAACAGTACGACAAGCTCGTTTCCGAGCTTGAAGACAAGGAATACCAGCTTGTCCTTTCCGCGATCGCCCAGATCGAACTGTTCCTGAGCCGCTACCCCAACACGCCGGAATATTCGCCCGATGCGATGTTCCGGCTCGCCGAGCTTTATTATCAGAAGGCCAAGCGCGAATTCGACCTCGTCCAGGACGAGAAGCTCCGGGAGTACGAGAAGCAGCTGGCGATGTTCGACGAGGGGCTGATCGACAAGGAGCCCGCGCCGCCGCACGCCGATTTCGGCAAGCCGATCTCGCTTTACAGCCATATTTCGCGCGACTTTCCGGACTATCGCTACATCGACGCCGTTTATTATCTGCTCGCTTACTGCTACCAGGAGGAGAGCAATTTCCCCGGCGTGCGCGAGGCCTTCGAGAACCTCATCGCCTCCCGGCCGCAGAGCAAGTACGTTCCCGAATCCTATCTGCGCATCGGCGACGCCTACTTCAAGGAATACGATTACCCGCCCGCGCTCCAGTCGTTCATGGCGGCGGCGCAGTTCAAGGATTCGGAATACTACGATCAGATCCTCTACAAGCTGGCCTCGACCTACTTCATCACCGACCGTTTCCAGGACGCCATCGACGTCTTCGCCGCCTTGAACGACCTGTCGGAGCAGATGTACGAGAAGGACGGCAAGCACTCGAACTTCCGCGAGGAGTCGGTGCAGTACATCGCCTACTGCTACGCGCAGGGCGAAAACTACTGGGCGGGCGCGGGCGTCCAGAACGCCGTGGTCTACTTCGACCGCATCGGCGACCGCAAGTGGGAGGCCGACGTCTTCCGCCAGCTCGGCGATTACTACGTCCAGCAGGCGAAATGGAACGAGGCGGCCGTCTCCTACCGGCGCGTGATCGACAAGGACCCGTGGCATCCGGACAACCCCGAACTGCAGGACAAGATCATCCGCATCTACGTCTTCGGCATGCGCGACGAGGAGCGGCAGCACGTCGAGCGCAGCCGGCTGGCGAAGGATTACGGCGAAACCAGCGAGTGGGCGCGCCGCAACGCCGCCGACCCCGACGCCCTGCGCCGCGCCGAGGAGCTTGTCCAGGGCTCGCTCAAGCACTGGGCCTATTTCCAGCACGCCCAGGCGCAGAAATACCGCCAGACGGGAAAGACGGCCGAAGCCGCCGAATTCTACCGCCGCGCCGCCGAGGCCTACCAGGCGTTTCTCTCCCAGTTCCCGCACGACCGCGACGCCTACGACCTGACGTTCCGCCTCGCCGACGCCCATTTCTTCTCCGGCGACTACCTGAAGGCCGTCGATTACTACGTCGCCGTGCGCGACAGCAAGGTGTCGGATAAGTACTTCCAGGATTCGGCCTACTCCGTCGTGCTTTGCTACGACAACCTGATCGGCAAAAGCGGTCTGGCGCTGACCATCTCCGAGGAGCAGGCGCAGGCGCAGCAGCGCGAGCGGCTGAAGGGCCAGGTGGAGAAAAAGCCGATTCCCGAACTCAAACAGAAATACCTCGACGCCTCCGTCTTCTACGTCGCCAACACGACGCAGCCGCTCGACCAGGACAAGATCGCCTGGAACTCGGGCGAGATCCTGTTCGAGCACAACTACCTGGACGAGGCGCGCGAGAAATACATGGACCTCGTCAACCGCTTCCCCAAAAGCGAGTTCGCGGTGAAGGCCGCCCGGCGCATCATCGACACCTATTACGTGAGCGAGGACTGGGTGAAGGTGACGGAGTGGTCGGAGAAGCTCGCCGCGCTGGAGATCGGCTCCAGCGAAGGCCGCGCCGAGATGCGCGCCAAGCTGAAGGAGATCAAGGGCAACGCCATGGCCCAGTACGCGCAGCAGCTGGAGCAGCGCGAGGAATGGGACAAGGCGGCCGCGCAGTACATGAAGGCCGTGGAGCAGGAGCCGCAGTCGGCCCAGGCCCCGGCGATGCTTTACAACGCGGCGGTCAACTACGCGCGCGCCAAGCGGCCGGCCAAGGCGATGGAACTGTTCCAGCGGATGGTGGACGACTATCCGAAGGCCGAGTTCGCCGCCGAATCGCTTTATCTCGTGGCCGAAAACGCCTACGACTCCTACAATCTCGATCAGGCGTCCACGGCTTACGCGCGCCTCTACGCGGAATATCCGAACATCGATCCCAAGCGCCGCTGCCTGGCGATCTACAACCACGCGCAGCTCAAGGAATTCGACCACGACTACGCGGCGGCGGCCCGCATCTACGAACGCTACGCCGACGCCTGCGCCGCCGCGGAGGCCGACGCGCCGACGATCCTCCTGCGCGCCGGCGAACTCTACGAGAAGCTGGAGGACGTGGCGAACATGAACCGCGTCTACACGGCCTTCATCGACCGCTTCGGCCGCGCCGCCGACAACCAGCGCTGGGTCGTGCCGGCCTACGTGAAAATCGCCGACGCCTACCAGAAGCGCAAGAACCCCCGCGAGGCGGTGAAATACTACAACAAGGCCATCGATTTCTTCCTCTCCCATCCCGGCATCGGCGCGGATTTCGTCGCCAACCAGGCCGCCGCCCAGTCCCGCTTCACGCTCAACGAGGCCGAATTCGAGCAGTACCGCGCCCAGGGAATTTCCGGCGCGTCGCAGAACGCGATGAAGGCCAGCTTCGAGAAAAAGCGGACGATGATGAACGACATGGTCCTGCTGTACGAGCAGGTGAAACAGTTCAAGAACCCCGAGTATTTCCTCGCCGCCAGCTTCCGCATGGCCGAGGCGGTGGAGTTGTTCGCCGATTCCCTCTTCGACGCCCCGATCCCGAAAGAGGTGCGCCAGGGAGGCGAGGATTTCGTGCTTACCTACCAGCAGATGCTCTCCGATCAGGCCCGGCCGTTTTACGATCAGGCGGCGGCGGCGTATCTGCAGGCGTTCGACGGCGGAAAAAAGGCCAAGCTCTTCTCCTCGCCGTGGATGAAGAAACTGCTGACGTCTCTCAACCATCCGAACATCAAAGCCGTGCTCGCCACGCCGGTGACGATGCGCAAACCGGAGAAACCGCGCTTCCGGCTGGAAGTGGTCGCCCCCTTGCCGTTCGACGACGGCCGCGCGCCGCTGCCGCCGAAGGCGCCAAGCCCCGCTCCGGCGACCCCGCCGGCTGCGCCGCCCGGCTGAAGCGGCGAAGAAACGGACGCAGGCGATGCGCAGATTGTATACTCAATGGATACTGGCGGGGCTCGGCGCGGCGCTGCTCGCGTGGTGCGGCTTTTTGCTCGATGGCTGCGGCGCCGCGAGCCGGACGGTGAGGCCCGATTCGGAGGAAGCGCCGGAAGCGGCGTTCGAGCCGGAAGAGGCGGAACCCGCGCCCGAGAAACCGGCCCCGGAGGCCAAACCCGCTTCCGCGCCGACGCCGGCCGCGCCGGCCGCCAAGCCGGCCGCCGACCAGCCCCTGGTGGCCAGCGACGCCTGCATGCCCTCGCTCGACCGGGGCGTCGCCCTGGCGAAAAACGGCGATCTGGGGGGCGCGGAGCAGAGCTTCAAGGCGGCGCTTGCGGCCGATCCCAAGTGCTTTCAAGCCGAAAACAACCTCGGCCTGCTCCAGATGCGGCGCAACAATTACCAGACCGCCGCCGATCATTTCTCGCGCGCCTTGACGATGCGCCCCGATTACGCCGAGGCGGCGCTGAACCGGGCGATGATCTACGCCCTGGAGGGCGATGCGCGCCGCGGCGTGCTGTTCGTGGAAACGGTGCTGGCGAAAAATCCGCAGAGCGGGCCGCTCAAGGGCGCCCTGGCGCGGATGCTCGTCGCGGCGGGGGATTCGGCGCGCGCCGTGGAGACGGCGAAGCAGGCGCTCAAGGCCAACGAACAGGACGTCACGGCGCTGATGGCGCTCGGCTGGGCCTTCTACCAGCAAGGCAAGCAGGAACTCGCCGCCATGGTGTTCAAGAACATCGTCGCCATCGACGAATCGCAGGCGGAAGCCCACTTCGGCATGGCCGTGGTGGCGAAGCGGCAGGATAAAAAGGCCGACGCCCAGCAGAATTTCCTCAACGCGATCCGCTGGCGCGACGCCTTTCCCGAAGCCCACCTGAATCTCGGCATTTACTACCTCGAAACCGAGGAATTCGACAAAGCCGCCGATTCGTTCAAGAAAGCCATTGAGTATAATCCTCGTCTCGCCGAGGCGTGGCTGAACCTGGGCGCGGCTTACGCCGGCCTGGGCAAGGAGCGCGAGGCGCTCGACGCCTACGACCGGGCGGAAAAACTGAATCCCGGTCTCAAGGAATTGAACTTCAACCGCGCCCTGGTTTATTTCCAGATCGAGCCGCCCAGGCCGGCGAACCAGACCCCGCAGGAGGAAGTCCGATATATTGAAAATCTTTCGCGGCGGCTGGAAATGGCCAAGGGCTATTTCGGCAAATATCAGCGCGACGCCGGCGAATTGCCGGCCGACGATCCGACCGGCGATTACCTCAAAGAAATCGAGACGATGCAGAAAAACAACGAGCGGGCGGTCAAACGCGTCAAGCAGCGCCAGGAGCGCGAGGAGCAGAAGCGGCAGGATAAAAAGGCCGACGCCCAGCAGAATTTCCTCAACGCGATCCGCTGGCGCGACGCCTTTCCCGAAGCC
>QZKR01000161.1 GCA_003598065.1 Myxococcales bacterium
GCGCGCTTGCGCCTGATCCTCGCCGATCGACCAGACGACGCGGCCGGGGACGGGGTTGCGCCACGCGGCGACAAGGTCCGGATCGGCGCGCCAGGCCTCGGGCAAGGGCGCAAAGGCGAGCGGCGTTTTCGCTTCCTCGGGACCGAAAGCGGCCAGTTGGCGCAATTTGCCGCTCCATTGGCGGCACGTTTCGGCCGCCGTTTTCGCCTCGGCGACGCCGCCCGCCGCTCGTCGTTCCAGGGCCGCCGCCCGCGCGGCGAAACAATCGGCAAGGGCCGAATAGAAATGGTTTGCCAATTCCAGGCGCGTCGTTTCGGGAAGCGGCTGAGACGCATCGGCAAGCGGCGCAACGGAGCCCCGCTGCGTCCAGAGCGCCAGCGCCGTTTCGGCGTTCGGCCCGCCCTCGCGCCGCTGGAAAGCCGGGCCGAAAAGAAAGCCCTCCGTGTTTCCTTCAGCAGCGCCTTTTTGGCGCAGCATTTCGAGGGAAATCGTCGCCTCGCCGACGGCGGACGTCGAACCCGCCTCCTCGTCGAGCCGCGCCAGCTTGCGCTCTTCGCCGCCGAGCAGATCGAGCAGCCGGTCGCCGCTCGGCCGCGCTCCGCCGGCCGCAAGCGGCCGCAGCGCTTCGGCGAGCGCGCTCGTCCGCAGCGGCAGGAGCGGCAGGGGATCGGCGACGACGCCCGCTCCCGCGCCGGTCGGCCGGGCCGGCCGGCCTTCCGTCCAGCGCTTCGCGTACTCGGCCCGCAGGAAGACGTTTTCCAGGTCGGTGGGCCGGCCGAGCGACAACTCCCGCGCCTTCTCTTCGACGCGCCGCCATGGGTCGGCCGCGCCGTCGCTGGCTTCAACAAGTTCTGTCAGCTTGTCCCACGCCGTACGACAGGCGGGGTCGGTGCGCCGGAGATGGGCGAGGATCAGCGCCATCAGCCGGCCTTCACCCGTCGCCATGTCCGCCGGATTCAGGCGCGCGTAGAGCCGCGCCAGCGCCTCGCTGGAAGGGGCTTCGTCCAGGTCGGGCAAAACGAGGTCGGCCGGCGACCTGCCCGAGGCGAGCACGCGATAGAAAGACTGGATACGGATCTGAACCGACTTGTCGAAGGAAAGCAGAAACTCCGCTTGCGGGTCGGCAAGCCGCGAAAAAACGGCGAACTCGACGATGAGGTTCGAAAGGGCGGCCAGAAGCGCCGCGTCGTTGCTCCGCCAGGCGCGGAAACGTTCGACCAGCGCGGCGAGAGCCGCCTTGATGTAGGCGTTCTGGGCCGCATCGGCGGCGGCGGCGAGCGGTTGCAGCGCCCGCGCCTCGGCCTGGAAGGCGGCAAGGGCGACCACATCCGCCGTTACGAGCGGCGCAGAATCGGGGTTGTTCGTTGTCGTCGCGCACTCGGCCGGCGCGGCGCACGCCATCTCCGCGCCGAAGGCGGACGAAAACGGCGCGGCCGTCAGCAGGACGGCGGCGAGCAGCATCAGGCAAAGTGAATTACGCTTTCCCATGCGTCGGTTGTAGCATACCCCGGCTGCCGTTGTACAGCCGGGCCAAGGGGTCCGCGCGCTTAGCGCTTTTCGCCTTCCGGTTTCGGCGGGTCGAGCGGCGCATTGGGATCGAGGATCAATTTCGGAGCCGTCGCCGCATCGAGAGAATCGTGCTCGTGGGAATGCTCGTGATCGTGATCATGGTCGTGATCGTGTTCCGGCTCGGCCGGTTTCGGATCGACCTCCACGACGTTCACCTTCTCCTCCAGGATCAGGCTCACCTTGTCGTGCTTGAGGACATGGTCCAGTTCGTCGAGGCGCTCTTTGGCGCTGTAGTATTCCGTCACTTTCGCCAGTTCGACGTTCATCTCTTCGGCCATCTTCTGGATGTGAGCCTCGCGCTCCGCGTCGGAAACGGCGACGCCGTATTCCTCGGCGAGTTTTTCCCGCAACAGCACGGCGCGCAGCGTATTCTCCGCTTCTTCCCGCGCGTGCGCCATGAATTCCTCCGGCTTGAGGCCGAGGGTTTCGGGATTGAGCCCGTAGCGGGCGATCTCGCTTAGCCGGCGCTGCGCCACGTCGCGCGTCTCCTCGTCCACCAGGACCGGCGGCAGGGGGAAGCTGTTGGCTTCGACGAGCTTCTGCCAGAGCCGCTTGCGGAAAGAGCGTTTGGAGCGTTCGGTTTCGAATTTCTCCAGCTCCTCGCGCACGGCGATGCGGTACTGCGCGAGGTCGGCGTAGTCGCCCATGTCCTTCGCGAATTCGTCGTCCAGGGCCGGCACGACGCGCTCGCAGATTTCGTGGATCGTGCAATCGAAGACGACGTCCTTGCGGCGCAGCTTCTCGACGCGGAAATCGTCCGGGAAAGTGACGGTGAAACTGCACGCTTCCCCCGCCGAGCGGCCGATGAGGGCTTCCTCGAAGCCCGGCACGAACTGATTGGAGCCGATCTCCACCAGTTCGTTGTCGTGCTTGCCGCCCGCCACCGGCTCGCCGTCCATCTTGCCTTCGAAGGAGACGCGCACCCAGTCCTTGTCGGCGACAACGCTGCGCCCCTCGACCGTTTTCGTCACGGCGGCGGCCTGGCGGCGACGCTCCAGTTCGGCATCGACGACGTCGTCGGGCACGAGCACCCGTTCGCGCTCGACCGTAAGGCCGTCGATGACGACGTTTTTCAGATCATAGAGGACCTGCACGACGAAAGAGAAAATGAAGTCGCCCTGGCCGGCGTACTCGCGCGGTTTCCACTGCGGGCGGGAAACGGGCCGCAGGTCGTGGCGGACGATCGCCTCGCGGAAGCCGTCTTCCATCAGTTCGGCCTGCACGTCCTTGAGCACCCGCGCGCGGTACATCTTTTCCACGAGATGGCGGGGCGCCTTGCCGGCGCGGAAACCCTTCACGGGGGCGGAGGCGGCCAGTTTGTCGAACAGGGCCTGCGAGCGTTCGGCGAACATCGCCTCCGGCGCCGAAACTTTGATGTCGCGTTCCACGGGGCTGATTTCGGAAATTTCGAAGCTAAAGTCGGTCACGGCGATCCTCTTTCGTGAAAGGGTGCGGCTGTCGTATATCGTGGTGCGAGAAGGGGGACTCGAACCCCCACGGGTTGCCCCACCGGATCCTAAATCCGGCGCGTCTGCCATTCCGCCATTCTCGCGCCGTCTCCCATAATGCAACTGCCGCCCGGCGGGGCGGCAGTTGCGTAAGTGGTAGGCCTGGGGGGAATCGAACCCCCAACCTTCGGATTAAGAGTCCGCTGCTCTACCGATTGAGCTACAAGCCTAAAGGCGTCCGTCGCTTGTCAGGCCGCCGGGGACCTGGCGCCCCGAACGAGCGCCCGACCTTACTCGTGAACACCGCCGTTGTCAAGTCAATCCGCAGTCTTCGCTGCGGGAAAACGACGAAAATTGGAGCGGGAGACGGGACTCGAACCCGCGACTTGAAGCTTGGGAAGCTTCCACTCTACCAATTGAGTTACTCCCGCTCGGCAAAGCCAGGACTATCTAGCAGAAGGCCGCCGGGGCGTCAAGAAAATTGTCAGACTTCTTGGGCGTGTAGCCGGTTTGTGAACAGCGCCGGAAAGGCGCGCGTTACTTGCCGGCCGCCGACACGGGCCCGGCCAAAGCCGCCTCGATCGCCGCGACGATTTTCGGGTCTTCCGGCGTCACCTTCGGGTCGAACTGGGCGATCAGATAGCCGTTGCGGCCGATGAGGTATTTCTGGAAGTTCCATTTGATTTCGCCGGGGAAGGGGCTGCGTTCGGTGAGATAGACGTAGAGCGGGTGCTTGTCGGCGCCCTTGACGGAGATCTTGGAAAACATGGGGAAAGTCACGTTGTACTTCGACGAGCAGAACGCGGCGATTTCCGGGTCGCTGCCCGGTTCCTGCCAGAGAAAATTGTTGGCCGGAAAGCCCAGGACGACGAAACCCTTCGGGCCGTAAGTTTCGTAAAGCTTTTCCAATCCTTCATATTGCGGCGTCAGACCGCACTTCGAGGCCGTATTGACGATCAGGACGACTTTGCCTTTATAGGCGGAGAGGCTCTCCATCGCCCCGTCGAGGCGTTTCATCGAGAAATCGTAAATCGAACCGGTAGCTTGGATGCCCTTTGTTTCCTCCGCCTGAACCTGGGAAACCCTCCCGGAAAACAAGCCGACCACCGTCAGCACCGCCGACAACAAAATCGAACGCCCCATCTGCGGCCTCCTTTCGACAAACACCGTCCCTAACAATGGATGACGAGAGCGGGCCGAACATTCCCTTTACCTCTTGGTATTCGAGGTGGATTGACGCCGCCGCCAGCCTCTGCTAGCTTAGAATCCATCAAACTGAACGGAAGGGGACAAGGATGACGCACTCCATTCGTTGGCTAAGCTTGGCGATTCTGGTATTGACGCTGCTCGCTTTTTCGCCCTCGACCGCCATGGCCCAGGGCGGCGAATTCTCCGACGACGATTACCCCGAATCGCTCACCGGCCCGCGCCTGTTCAGCTACACCTCGTTCCACCTGCTGGTGGGGACCGTTTTCTATAACAGCCAGAACCTGAACGATCCGGATCTCAGCGTCATCACGCTCAACCCCGGCGCGACGATCGGCATCCTGCCCGAGCTGTCCATCGACGTGGACATCTGGATGGATATCATCACCGGCGACCAGTCGGACTTCACCTTCAGCGCCTTCGGAACCGGCCTCAACTACATTTTCTTCAACGTCAAGCCGGTGATCCTCACCACCGGCATCGGTTTCAGGCTCATCAACCAGTCGCTCTCCTCGACCTTTTCGCCGGACATCTTCTTTCTCCGGCCCTACCTCGGTTCGGGCATCGGCGTCTGGCGTCTCTATTTCAGCCCCTACGTCGGCGTGCCGATTTATATCGACGTCAACAACGACAACGACGCAGACCCCTACCCCGACCGCAAAGCGGAAACCAGCTGGATGGACAGAGATCCCTTCGGCGTGGATTACGGCGTGCCGATCTCGCTGCTGGTCTGGGATCCGATCTACCTGACCGTCGAACCCTCCGGCCTGACCTTCTTCTATCCCGAAACGGACACCACGCTCTGGATCACGCCCGGCATCCTCATGCGCGGCGGCATGTTCCGCATGGGCCTGGGCGTCCAGATCCGCCTCTATCCCGAAGGCGACTCCACCGACCGCTGGATGATCATCGGCAGCGCGGGCGTGGCGTTCTAGACCGGCGGAAGCGTTCAGCCCATCCAGCGCAGCACGGCGACTTCGCCGGCGATCAGGGCCAAGAGCAGCCAGGCGAGATAAAGCGTGTATTCGGTGCGGACGTCGGACAATTCCGCCCCCACGCCGGCGGCGGCGAGGGAGGAAACGGCGAACGCCTTTTCCCGCTCTTCCGGCGAGAGCGGACGCAGGTCGGATTCGGCCGGGTCCAGGACGACGATCGCCGCCTGCTCGCCGGCCGTGGTCTGAATCCGCCACAACCCGGGCTCGGACAGAGGCGGCGTGAGGTCGGGCTTGTCCTTGCCGAGCTTCGCCGGTTTGCCGTCGGGCCGCCGGACGGCGCGGATCGTTTCGCCGTCGGGGGCGCGCCAGCGCTGGCCGACCTTGAGGCGGATCTCCTCGCCGCCTTCGCGGCCGGCGACCAGATGCCGCGCCAGTTCCTGCACGAGCGGCAGGAAGCCCGGCTGGATCGGCAGATCGCTCCAGGTGCGGCTTACGGCGGTGGCGAAAAACAGCACGCGGCCCTTGCCCGCGGACAACTCGACGATCGCCGGCGACTGGTCGGTGAAGGCAGCGAGGATCGTCTTCGGCCGCGACGGATCGGGATCGAACACCATGTAGCGCCTCACCGGCGCGTCGTAGAGGCTTTTCGCCGTTTCGTCGCCGAACACGGCGAAGGCCGGATGCGCGTAATCGAGGCGCGAGAGATGGACGACGTCGGCGGCGCGGTTTTCCGTGGCGTCGCCGGCCGTGCGTTCGCCGCGCAGCCAGCCGGGCAGAAGGTCGGGGAGGCGTTCGTTGTAGGCGTCCACGTCCACGTGCTCGCCCATGCTGATGAACAACCCTCCGCCATTGGCGACGAAGCCGCGCAGCTTGTCGGCCGTCTCGGGGGCGATCGTCGGCACATGGGCGAGAAAAACGAGGTCGATGCCGTCCAGCGGGGTCTGCGGCAGAAGGTCCGGCGTAATCACCGTGGGAAAAATCTGCGAACGCCCCATGCCGCCGGGGTTGAGCGCCTCCTTGAGGTAGAACACCTCGTCCTTGTAGCGCGTGGCGGACGGCCGGCCGTTGACGACCAGCGCCCGCAGGTCGCGCGTCACGTTGACGAGCGTCACGGCGGCGTTGTCGCCGCCGAGCGCGTCGTCGGGCAGGCGCGCCTCCAGGGGCGTCGTCCCCGCCTCGTCCAGGCGCAGAATGAAATCCTTCGTCGCCGTGGCGTTGGCGTCGATGGCGACGAAGCCGCTCGCCGCCTCCTTGCCGCCGACGACAAGCGACAGCGGCAGGGCGTCAACGGGCTCCGCCGACCAGTTGGCCGCCGTCGCCGTCGCCTTCCAGTCGCGCGGACCGGTGAAAAAGGAGCGGACCAGCTTGACGTCGATAAGGGCGGCGTTGGGCAGCGGCCGCCCCTCGCGCACGTCGATGGCGGCCACCGGGACGGGCTTTTCCCCGACGTTCAGCGAAAAGTCGGCGTCGTAGCCTGTGCGCGTGAAATCGCCGATGAGATAGACCCGCCGCTCGGAAAGCGTCGCGCCGTCCAGGAGGGCGCGCGTTTTGTCCAGGGCCGCCGTGAAATCCGTGGCCAGATAGGACGGCTCCAGCGCCTCGATGGCGTCCAAGACGTCGCGGCGCGAAAAGGTCGGGCCGATGGCTTCGACGTCGTCGGAGAAAGGCGCGGGAACGAGCACGAAACCGTCCTGCTCGCCGGCGGACTGCACGAGGTCCGTCGCCTTCGCCTTGGCGCGGTCGAAGAGCGTCTCGCCCTCCTCTTTGGCGCGCATCGACAGGCTGCGGTCGATCAGGATCGCCCGCGTCGTCGGCTGGTCCGTCCCTGCCGCCGTCGCCGAGACGGTCGGCGGGACCGTATAGGGCCTGGACAACAGCAGCGGCAGGGCGAGCAGAAGCAGCGTGCGCAAGAGCAGAAGGAGAAACTGCTTGAGCTTCAGGCGGCGCGCGAGACGGCGGTTGGTGAGGCGGACGAAATGCACGGCGGCGAAGCGCACCAGCCGCGCCCGCCTCCGGTTGATGAGGTGAATGATGACCGGCAGGGCGGCGAGCGCCAGGCCCCAGAGCAGCGCCGGATGGACGAAGCCGCCGTTCACGGCTCGCCTCCCCGGTTCTGCAGCAGGCTCAGCAGCGCCGTTTCCGGCGGCCTATCGGTGCGCGCCAGGACGTAATCGACGCCGTGGGCGAGGCAGCCCTGGCGCAGGCCGGCGGCGAATTCGCCGAAGACGGCCCGATATTCGCGGCGGATGACGTCCGGATCGGCGAGCAGGCGCGAACCGTCCTCCATGTCCTCGAACTCGGCGAGCGCGTCGAAGGGAAAGTCGAGTTCGTCGCCGTGCAGGACGTGGAACAGCGCCACCTCGTTCTTGCGGGCGCGAAGACGGGCAAGCAGATTCAGGACGCCATCGGCCGGATCGAAGAAATCCGAAAAGACGACCACCAGATTGCGCCCGCGCAGCAGCTCCGCCGCCTGCTCGACGGCGTCAACGAGCTTCGTCTTGCCGTCGGCCGCAAGTCCCGCGAGCGCGGCGGCGAGCTCGTGATAGTGGCCCGTGGCGGCGCGCGGCGGGATGTAGAAGTCGAGCCGCTCGCGAAAGGCCGCCATCCCCGCCGCGTCCTGCTGACGTAGGAGAAGATAAGCGAGCGCGGCGGCGAGCACCTTGGCGTATTCCAGTTTCGTCCGCTCGCCCTCGCCGTAGCCCATCGAGGCCGAACCGTCCACCAGCAGATAGGCGCGCAGGTTCGTTTCATCCTCGAATTTCTTCACGTAGTAGCGGTCGAAGCGGGCGTAGGCGCGCCAGTCGATGTGGCGGATTTCGTCGCCGGGGCTGTATTCCTTGTGCTCGGCGAACTCGATCGACGAGCCGTGGTGCGGGCTCTTGTGCAGGCCGGTGAGCACGCCGTCAACCACCGAGCGGGCGCGGATTTTCAAATTGCCGATCTTGGCGACGAGATCGGGGTTCAGGATGGCGGGAGGCGCGGACATCAGCCGCCGTCGGCGCGAATCGCGTCCAGAAGCCGCGCGATCAGCGCCGGCGTTTCGATGCCTTCGGCCTCGGCCTGGAAATTCTTGATGATGCGATGCTGCAGCACCGGCACGGCGAGGGCGCGCACGTCCTCGCGGCCGGCGGCGAAACGGCCCATAAGCACGGCGCGCGCCTTGGCGCCCAGAATCAGAAACTGCGAGGCGCGCGGCCCCGCGCCCCACTGGACCCAGCGGCGCACGAAATCCGGCGCGCTCGGGTCGGCCGGCCGCGTGGCGCGGGCCAGCGAGACGGCGTAATCGACGACGTTGTCGGCCACCGGGACGCGCAGCACCAGCGCCTGGAGGGCGCGGATCTGCGGCGGAGTGAGAACCTTGCGCAACTCGGGGGCGTAGGTGCCGGTGGTGTTCTGCACGATCGCCCGCTCCTCGGCCTGCGAGGGATAGTTCACGCCGATCATGAACATGAAGCGGTCGAGCTGCGCCTCGGGAAGCGGATAGGTCCCCTCCTGCTCGATCGGGTTCTGCGTGGCGAACACCAGAAAAGGCAGATCGAGCAGATAGGTCTGCCCCGAGGCGGTGACTTTCTGCTCCTGCATCGCCTGCAGAAGAGCCGCCTGGGTTTTGGGCGGCGTGCGGTTGATTTCGTCGGCCAGAAGAATGTTGCAGAAGATCGGCCCCTTGATGAAGCGAAACACGCGCTTGCCCGTCGCGCGGTCCTCTTCCAGCACGTCCGTGCCCGTGATGTCGGAGGGCATCAGATCGGGCGTGAACTGGATGCGGTTGAAGCTCATGTCGAGCACCTGCGCCAGCGTGCTGATCAAGAGCGTCTTGGCCAGCCCCGGCACGCCGACGAACAAGCCATGGCCGCGCGCGAACAGGGCGATCAGGAGCTGGTCGATCACCTCCTCCTGGCCGACCACGACCTTGCCGACCTCGCTTTTCACGAATTGATACGCCTTGGCGATCTGCTCCACCGCCTTTATGTCGCGCTCCGGATCGGGCGCCTGCAAGGGGGCGGTTGCGTCCAGATGTTCCATGTCGTCCGCTTTCCTATAACAATCCCGTTTAGCTAATGACAGCCGTGCGGCGCGTTTTGTTCCGGCAGGACGGCTTCGGCCGCCCATGCAAAAGGGGCGGACCGGCGTCCGCCCCTGCTTCGGGCGTGGAAACCGCGCGCCTCAGAATTTCGGCGCGCCGTGAACCTGCAGTTCCATGATGATGTCGGTTCCGTGCAGGTCCACGTCGTAGGTGCTCAAAATGCTCGTCATCCCGCCGACGAGCGCCTGGGCGTTGTAGAAGCCGCCGCAGATGCCCCATTCCTCGGCGTTGCCGGTGCCGAGGTCCACCCGCAGGTTCTTCTCGGTGTAGGACTCCTGGGTCCTGTCGTTGCAGGTGTCGAGGTAGCACTGCTCGGAGTAGTACATCAGCATGCCCTGCGACTGGTCCTGGTAGAGAATGCGGATGTAGCCCGACTGGTCGATCGACAGACTGTTGTCCGCGCCGACCCAGGCGCGGTACTTGCGGCCCTGACGGTCGCGGCGGTTGCCGTCGTCGGCCGTGCGCAGCTTCAGGCCGCCGCCCATGTCGTAGACGAACTGCAGTTGGTTGGCGCCGGCGTTGCTGAAGGAGAGCGCGTACCAGCCCGTTGTCTCGATCACGTCGAAGGAGTGATAGAGGCCCACGTCGCCGACGACCGGCGTGCCCGGCGCGCCCATGAACGCGTCGCGCGTAAACGTCGCCGCGGCCAGCGTCGCCGGGTCGGGCGGCGCCGTGCGGGCGCGCATCAAGAGGCCTTTCTTCACATTGTCCATGTAGGGGTTGTCGTCCGCGTCGAGCAGTTGCTCGTAGCTGGTGTGATGGTAGTAGAAGATCCACAGTTCGCCCGAGGGCATGACGTTCAGCGAGGGATTGACGCCCGTGCCGAAGGTGACTTTCTTCAGGAAGGTGCAGCCCGCCTCGTCGGCGCAGTAGGGTTCGCCCACCGGGGCCGTATCCACCGCGGCGAACACGAAATCCTCCGGCCCGGCGGGCGCGGCCGTCGTGGCCATCGCCAGCTTCAAGGCCGACGTTCCCGCTTCCGGCGCGTCCTCCGGCCCCTTGGCCATCATGTAGGCGATCACCGGCCGGTCCTGGGCGTCCAGGTACATGTCCACGTAGTAGCCCGTGTCGCCGAACGCATCGACGACGATCTTCGTCCAGGTCACCCCGGCCAGCGTCTCGTCGCCGCCGTTTCGTCCGCCGCCCGGCGCGGCGGGCGAGGCGTACATGAACAGAAGATCGCCGTTGTCCGCGTCCTGGTAGGCGATGCGCGGCATGCCGTCGGAGGCGACGGCGAGCGAGACGTACTTGCCCACGTCCGGGCCGGGCGTTTTGATGCCGCCGCGCGGCCCGGACGGCCCGGCCGTGGGCGCTTCGTCGGGCACGCCGTCCAAAAACGTCCAATCGGCGGTCTCCAGATAAATGCGGTACTCGAAGAGTTCCGCCGCCGGCGCGTGCGCGACGACCAGATCGCCGTAAGTTTCGTTGTAGGCGGCCACCCAGACGTCCGTGTTTTCATGCACGCCGATGTCGTTGTAGCGGCCGTGACGGCCGAAGGGCAGGGGCGGCTTTTCCTCGCATTCGCAGGACGGATGGCCCGGCCGACCGACGCCCGTGAAGGCGCAGGCGTCCTTGTCCCAGTTGACGCAGGGCGTCCAGGGCTGGTCGCCCACGAACACCTCGCAGCCGGGGTCGGTCATCGGATCGCAACCGCCGGGGGCGAAGCCGGGTTCGCAGGCGACGCCCTCGCACCACGCCGGGCAGTCGGTGCAGAGGTCGGTGGGTTCGCAGCAGAGCGCGTTTTCGGCGCAGGGGCCGCCGCAGGGGTCGGCGCAGTAACAGACGCCCGTCGCCTCGTTGCAGGCCAGCGGTTTTTTTAATGTCTCGCATTCCGGCGCGCGGCAGGCGCATTCGGCGGCGAGCGTCTCTTTATTTTCGTTCGAGGTGCAGCGCGGAACGTCGCAGACGTTCGGACCGTCCGATTCATCCACCATGCAGACGGCGCAAGCGTCGTTTTTCTGGTCGGTGCAGGGCGCCGGCGCGAGGGCCGGGTTCGTGCAGTTCGGATCGCAGGCCTGCAGCTTGCATTTGTCCGTGCGTCGATTGCAGTAATAGCAGTCGGGGCATTTGCCATCGACGCAATCCGGCTCTTCGATCGAATCGTCGTCGCCGTCGGCGACGTCGCCATTTTCCTTGTCGCCATCGGCGCTATCTTCCGGAACGCATTTTCCAAGGTCGAGATTGCAGACGTAGCCCAAGGGGCAGTCTTCGTCGGCATCGCAGTCGATGTCGATGTCGATGTCGCCCACATCTTTGCACTGGCCGTTTTCGCATATCTGGCCGATGCCGCAGTCGGTGTTGTTGACGCAAGCTCTTCCGGCGCTTCCCGAGCCGCAGCCGGCGACAAGCAGCATCGCCACGGCCAGCGCGCCCGCCGCCGCCGCGAGTTTGACGCGCCGGCGCAGCAGCGCCAGCGGAGCGAGGAACAGCCATAGCAGCCAGCCCAGCGGCTGGGCGGCGCTGCAACCCTGGGGCGCTTCGCCGTCTACGAGACCGGAACCGCCGGCGGAACGCTTGGCCACGACGGGTTCGATCGTCGCCCGCTCGAAGCGCTTCGACACGTTCGCCACGTAGCCCGCGCGGTCCTTCACCTGCGCCTCCATCTCCACCGGGAACCGATTTACTTTGGCGAGATCGATCGTCCCATCGCCGGACCACGGACTCCACGCGCCGCCGTTCAGCCGGTGGCGGACCCGCAGGTCGCCGGCCGCCGTGATGTTGTCGCGCGCCTCGACGCGGACCCGCGAGCCGTCCCGCATCAGCCGCGCCGTGGGGGCGGTGAAATCGGTGGTCATCTCGACGACCGCCGGCGTGCGGTCGATCGAATTCTTGTAGCGCGCGTCGCGGGCCCTGATCTTGATGGCGTGTTTGCCCTGCCAGGCCAGCCAGCGGGTGGAAATCGTCGGGTTCGGATCGTTCGACCACGGCGACCAGCCGCCGTTGTCGATGGCGAACTGGTATTCGAGGCGGTTCGCCGAGCGGTCGGCGTCCAGGCCGGAGAGCGCCAGCGTCGCGGCCGGCAGCCGCCCTTCCTGCACGTATTCCTCGGCCGTCGGCATGAAGACGTCCACGACCTCGGCGTCGGTTTCGGCGACGAAGGGCGGGACGGGGCGTCCGCCGCCGGCGGATTGGAGCAATTCGGCGTAGATCACCAGACCGCTGTATTCGGTCGGCGCGCCCGTGCTCTTCGGCACCTCCGGCGCGGCCATCTGAAGCTGGATGAACAGGTCGTAGACGCCGTCGCTGTCGATGTCGATGCCGGGAAGTTCGATGGGCTCCAGCGGGTCCAGCGGGATCTGGCTGAGCAGGCCGCCGATCAGGCCTTCCAGCGATTCGGCCATCTCCGCCGGGTCGGCGGACAGAATGGAATAGGGGACGCGGAAGTTCGAGAGAACGACGTTGTCCAGGCCGAAAATGGGCTGGATGGAGAAATCCATCGTGTCGAGGCCGGCGGTGATCGTGATGTCGGTCTGCAACGTGAACAGCCGCAGGAAACGCTCCTCGACCAGGCCGTAAACGTTCAATTTGAGATCGCGGATGGAAATCCGCAGACCGACGTCCACCTCCGGCGTTTCCGGGAAGGCCGTCGCGCCGTCCAGGATCGTGAAATCGGGCGGCTGCTCGCCGGGTTCGAGCATGATCGCCGAGGCCACGTCCTCGCCGTGCGTGTAGTAGTTGATCGAGGGCAGAAGCAAGGCGAAGTTGGAGAGCGCCAGATACTTGCCGACGCTGGGCATGCTGTCGTCGATCGTCAGGCAGAGCAGGCCGGAGTTTTGCAGCGTGAAGCCGGCCTGGTCCAGCAGTTCCTCGCGCAGGCCGATGCCCATGTGATAGCGCTGCGGCGGGGTGAAGTGGGTGTTGAAGTTGGTCAACGGAATCGCCGGCAGGTTGCCGACGACCGGATAGGCGATTTTTTCCGTGCAGGGATCGGGATTGTCGGGCGGCACCATCGAGCCGCCGAACATGCCGATCTCCAGGCCGCCGTCCATCACCTGGGCCCGCCCGCCGGCCGCCAGGGACAGCCACATCTTGGCCTGCAGGCCGGGCAGCATGCTGGCCGCCAGGGCGCCGACGTCCACTTCCGCCTCGATGCCCAGCGGCTGGAGCTGGCAGTCGTTGTTCGGCTTGCGGCAGACGCCCTTGTCGTCGCAGGCGACGCCGTAGCCGTAAGGATCGCTGCAAGGCTTGTCCGCGTCGCACTGGGCGCATTTGAAGCCTTCCACCGCTTCCTTGACGGCGTCGCGGATCATCGGCGCGACGATGGGACCGAGCACGCTGTCCTTCAGGAAGTTGATGATCGTGTCGATGCCGGGGATGAAGTCGCAAAGACCGGACATGTTGATATTGATCTGGGAAAGGTCGAACTGCGGCTCGTTGACGATCAGATCGAGCTGGCGCGTCTCGCCGTCGATGTACATCAATATGAGAATCGTCACCAGCATCGGCGTGTTGCGCGTGTCGATGTTCACGTCGCAGCCGAGGAAGCCCAGGCATTCGAAGGGAATCGTGATCGCCGTGTCCGAGGACAACCAGATCTTCACTTCCAACTTGTCGGGCACCAGGGGATTGATGCGGACGTTGGCGATGTTCAATTCAAGCTGGCAGCCGCCCCCGCAGTAAGTGCAACCGATGGCGCTCCCTTCCGGCAGCGGGAAGGAGAGGCTGCCGCCCAGAGCCGCTTCGATCAGGCCCACGGCGTTCTGCTCGACGAACTGGAAGCCGCTCTGCGTGATGCGCAGCTGGCCCAGGTTGCTGATTTTTTCCTCCACGGGGTAGGCGCCGATGGGCAGCGAGTTGATGCCGCCCCCCTCGCACCCCAGGCAGCCGCCGAAATCGAAGGAACCGCCATCGCAGGAAACGGATTTGAGGGCGATCACGACGGCCAAGGCCGCCAGCATCAGGATCCGCCGAGGGGTCATGTGCTTCATCCCAAGCTCCTTATAATACTGCTCTGTCTCGAAACTCGTTGTGCGTCCATCGCCTCCCCCGCGTCGTCGCAGCGGCCTTCGCGGCGGAGGCTTCGGTGTCAATTCGCAAAGTGCGCAATGGTAATCAGCCTCGGCGACCGGAGTCAAGCCGAATAATAAAGGTCCGGCGGCCTTGACCGCACTGCAGGGGCCGTGGCGAGAATGGTCCTCTACGTACAGTTCTGATTTTCCTTTATTGCCAGGAAATTTGCAAGTGAATCTATCGTTGGGTGCATCACAGGATATTGCGGTTGTCATGCCGCTCTCAGCGTTTCCGGGAATCGTTTGGGACCGACCGAAGCGTACAACGCTCTCAGGGTCACCAT
>QZKR01000133.1 GCA_003598065.1 Myxococcales bacterium
GCCGCGGTGGGTTTCGCCGGCTCGCCCTCTCTCGCCGTTCTCGTCGCCCAGGCGCGCGGCAAAGGGAAAAAAGCCGCGCCCGCCAAAAAATCGGCCGTTGACGCCTTGCTGGAGGAAGACGACAGCGATCTGCTGCGCGACGCGCCCCCTCCCCCTTCCGCCGCCGCTCAATCCCAGGCGGCCCCGGCTCCCGCCGCGACGATCGATACCGTGCTGCTGGACATCAACCCCGTCGATACGAGCCGGGAACAAGCCGAAATCGTATACGCCGCCACGCTGGAGGTGCTGCGCCGCGCCGAGGATCTGGGCCGCGTGGCGGGCAAGGAAGCGCTCGGCGACAGTGCGCCCGCCCGTTCCGCGATCCGCGCCTGCCGCAGCATGGACAACACGGCGTGCCTGCAGAATTTCGGCAAGGCGGCCGGCGCGAAGTACGCGATCTACGGCGAAGCGCGCGACATGGACGACGCCTTTCTCCTGGTTCTGGAAATGCTCGACGTGCAGAGCGGCAAGGTTCTCGAATCCGTCCGCGCGCAGCTTCCCAATCCCCCGCCGGACCTGGCGGAAAAGACCGCCGAGGCCGCCTGCCGGCTGGTGCGTTTTTACGGCTGCCAGGACAGCGCTCCGGCGGCGGCGGCCGCCGCCGCCGCGCCTGCGCCGACTCCCGGCGTGACGACCGAACCGGAAGCGAAGGCGGCGGAAACTCGGCCGGCGTCGGACGGCGACGACATGTTTGCGGAAGATCGGCGGACGTCGCCCGCGGCGACGGTGAGCCGCCGCATGACGCCGACGGAAACGGGCGGCTGGGCGCTCGTCGGTCTGGCCGGGGCAGCCCTGGTCGGCGGGCTGGTGACGACCGGCCTAATGTATAAAACCTATGACGACTACAAGGCCGCCACGACCCGCGAGGCGGCGCTCGACAAAAAAGACAAGGCGTTGACCTTGCAATGGACCTCCATCGGTCTTTATGGCGGCGCGGCGGCGCTGGGCGGCGCGGCGATCGTGCTGCTCATTCTGGGCGCGAACCAAAGCTCGGACGGCTCCGGCGACGGCGTGTGGGCCTCGCCCGTTTTGGCGCCGGGCGCGACGGGACTGGCCGTCGGCGGCTCCTTCTGAAAGCGGATCGGGCGATCATGAGCGGCGATTTCAAGCACGGACGGCCAAACGGCGGGAGCGGCATTCTTCGACTGGGGTTTCTCCTCGGCCTCGCGCTTCTGCTGGGCGCATGCATTCGGTTCGACAATCCGGCCGAAAACCAGGATGGCGCGGCTCAGGGCGAGCTGACCGTCACCGTCGCCGGCGTCGATCCGGGGGCGTCGGTCCTGGCCGTGGAGCTGATCTGGCTGGAAACCGGCCAGAGCGGCGAAGACGTGCTGCGCAAGCTGATCGAGGTGGACGGCCAGACCGCCGAATATCAGGCGGTGTTTCCCGGCCTCGCGGCCGGAGCGGGCCGCGCCCGCGCGGGAACCTTCATCGGTTCGACCGCCTGGCAGGATTTCGTCGAAAGCCGCAACGTCGCGATCGCCGAAAGCGCCGCCGACGCCGTGGACGTCACCCTCGGCGCTCCCGACGGCGATCTGGATTTCGAAACGGACGGCGATGTCGCGGACGGCGCGGAGGAAGAGGAAACGGACGGCGACCTCGACGACGCCGAGGCCGACGACGACGAAGATCCGGACTCGGACGGCGACGTTGACGAAACGGAGCCGGAGCCCGAAAGACCGATTTTCGACGCGCCGTACACCCCGGCCGATCCCATCCTTCAGGATCAGGAGCTTGGCGAGGCGGAATGGGGCTACGCCGAGTCGATCGTCATCCCGACGTCCGGCGATCCGGTCCGGTTTTACGCGATGCACAGCCTGCAAAGCGTGTTCATCGGTCTGGCGATGCCGTTCGGAACGCAGAGCCCGGGAGACGAAACGCCCGACCGGGCCATCATCGGCTTCGATCCCGACCCGGAGACCGTGGGCGACGAATTCACCATTTCCTTCACTCGCGGCGAGCCGCAGGCCGTCTGTGAAGCCCTCAACCAGATCGCCTGCAGGGAACTGCCCAACGGCATTCCCGTGCCGGCTTTCGGCATGCACGAATACGCGCGCGGCTGGCAGGTCGAGCTGAGGCTCGGGTATGTTCCTTTGGACATCGCCCGCGGCTTCGAAAAAACGCTCGGTTTCGCCGTCTTCGCCGAGCACGACGGAGAAATCTGGCGCTGGCCGTTTGCCTACAGCGAGCCTGCCGACCAGGACGGCTGGGGACTGATAAGCTCCAGCGACTTGTGGGATTTCCGCGAATATCCGCCGGACGGAGACGAGGACGAGGAAGAACTCGATCCGCCGGACGAGGAGCCTGAAGACCTGGACGAGCCGGAGGAGGAACCGGAGCCGGAGCCCGAAGCGGAAGAAGAAGACGCGGAAATCGACGAGGCCGAACCCGAAGAGGGGGAACCGGGCTTCTGCGAGCCGGGGACGATAGTCTGCGACGAAGCGCTTGGCCAGCCGCGAGCCGGCGAGTGCAACGACGAAGGCACGGACTACAATTTCGACATCTGCGACGATCTGAATTATTGCACCGACGACTTCTGCTCGCCCTCTCAGGGCGGTTGTTACACCGAGTCCAACAACCTGCCGTGCGACGACGGATTGAACTGCACCGAAAACGACCAATGCTCCAGCGGCTCTTGCAGCGGCGATCCGATGAATTGCAACGACGACAATCCCTGCACCGACGATTCCCAGAACCCGGCCAAGCCGGAATGCTGCGTCCATGCGAACCGGGGCGACCTCACGCCCTGCGACGACGGCCGGGAATGCACGATCAACACCTCCTGCCTTGAGAACCCGCAAGGCGTGGCGGTATGCCAAGGAGGAGACCTGTTCGCCGGCTGCTGCGACGGCTTCCCCGACATGATGCGGCTTCAGGGCGAAGATTTCTGCGTCGATATCTACGAGGCGGTCATCGGCGATTACGAATTCGTTTACACGGATCTGTGCCAGGAGGCGGGGCCGGGCATTCGCTACGGCGCACTCAGCGACGATTACCCTGCCGGCTTCCCCGACAGCGTCACCGCCGAAAACGAGACTTTCCCCTTGTTCGCCTGCAACAACGCCGGTCTGCGGCCGTCGGCGCGAATGACCTGGTATCAGGCGCGACGCGCCTGCGAAAACGTCGGGAAGCGGCTTTGCACGCTCTCCGAGTGGCAACGGACCTGCGGCGGGGCGACGCTGGAAAGCTATCCCTACGGCTCGTCGTACGAACCGGCCACCTGCGCGGGCGCGGATCTCTCGGGCCAGTGGGTTCCCTCTGGGTCGCAAGATCAGTGCGGGCGCGACGGCGTTTACGATCTCTCGGGCAACTTCGAGGAATGGACCGAAGACAGGTCCGTTTGCGGCGGCGGCTACAACGATTCCGAAACCAACCTCACCTGCCAAAGCTGCCCGACCCAATCGGCGACTCAGGAAACTTCCGACCGTAGTTTCCGCTGCTGCGCCGATCCCCTCTGATCGGCAACAATTTGAATTTGCAGGGAAATTTAAATGCGGGCGGTAGCTCAACGGGTCAGCCGGGCGAAAGTGACCGTCTCCGGCGGAATTATTGGGGAAATAAATCGCGGCCTTCTGCTGTTGATATCGGCGGGGCAGGATGACGTCCCGGAAGACGTCGCCTGGATGGCGAAAAAAATCCTCGCTTTGCGCTGTTTCGCCGATGGTTCCGGCAAAATGAACCTGTCGGTGCTGGACATCGATGGCGAAATCCTGGCGGTCAGCCAGTTTACGCTGCACGGCGAATGCCGCAAAGGCAACCGGCCAAGTTTCGTAAAGGCGATGGAGCCGGCGACGGCGCGGCGCTATTTCGACGATTTCGTAAACCAGTTGAAAGCCGGCGGCGCGCGCAAGGTGGAAACCGGCGAATTCGGCGCGATGATGCAGGTGGAGTTGATCAACGACGGACCGGTGACCTTGCTTCTGGATTCCAAAAAGAATTCGGCGATCTAGGCGAAGCGGGCGAAAAATCTATTGCGTTGCCGGAGCGGTTCTGTTATGTTCCGCTCCGTTTTGCCTACAAAGGGACTGACTTAACGGACGAGTGTAGGACGAGCTGAGAGGCGTTTGACCACATAAGGACATGGGAGGTATTAGATGACGAACCGTTCCGTTCTCATCAAGGGTTTTATTTTTGCCCTTGCGGCTCTGGCCTTGCTGCTGATCGTCGGTCTTGCGGGCTGCGGCCAGAAAGAAGAAGCCAAACCGGCCGAGCAGCCGGCCAAGGAAGAGGCGAAGCCGGCCCAGCCGACGCCCCCCGCCAAGCCCGGCGAGGAGCGCTACAAAATCCCGGTTGGCGATTCTTACGCCAAGGGGCCGAATAGCGCCCCGATCACGATCATTATCTTCTCCGAGTTCCAGTGCCCGTTCTGCAGCCGGGTGAAGCCGACCGTCGAGCAACTGGTGAAGGATTATCCGGACAAGGTCCGGGTCGTCTTCAAGCACAACCCGCTGCCCTTCCACAAGGACGCCTTCCCGGCCTCCGAAGCCGCTTTCGCCGCCGGCGAGCAGGGCAAATTCTGGGAGATGCACGACAAGCTGTTCGACAACCAGAAGGCGCTTACCCGCCCCGACTTGGAGAAATACGCGCAAGAGTTGGGCCTGGACATGGACAAGTTCAAGAAGGCCCTGGACGAGGGCGTCTTCAAGGCCCGGATCGAAGCCGATCAGAAGCTGGCCAACCAGTTCGCGGCGCGCGGCACCCCGCACATCTTCATCAACGGCCTGCGCCTGCGCGGCGCCCAGCCGATCGAAAAATTCAAGGAGATCATCGACGCCGAACTGCCGAAAGCCGAAGAGATCGCCAAGTCGGGCGCGGCCGACGTTTACGCCGAGATCACCAAGAGCGCCCTGGATAAGGCCGCCGAGCCCGAACCGCAGAAGCGCCCCGAGGACAACAGCGTCTACAAAATCTCGGTTGGTGCGAAGAGCGCGATGAAGGGCGACAAGGACGCGCTGATCACGATCATCGAATTCTCCGATTTTCAGTGCCCGTTCTGCGAGCGCGTCGAGAAAACGATCGACCAGGTGATGGAAGAATACAAAGGCAAGGTCCGCATTTACTTCCGCCACAACCCGCTGCCCTTCCACAAGGACGCCACGCCGGCGGCCAAGGCGGCGATCGCCGCCCAGGCGCAGGGCAAGTTCTGGGAGATGCACGCCAAGCTGTTCGCCGACCGCAAAGACCTCTCCGAGGCGGGGCTGGAAGCCAAGGCGAAAGAGATCGGCCTGAATCTCGACAAGTACAAGAAGGTCATCAAGGATCAGGCCACCGAGGACCAGATCAAGGCGGACATGGAAGAAGCCAAGAATTTTGGCGCGCGCGGCACCCCGGCTTTCTTCATCAACGGCCGCAAGCTCACCGGCGCGCAGCCGTTCGAGAACTTCAAGAAGCTGATCGACGAGCTTCTGCCCGCCGCCGAAAAAGCGGGCAAGAAGGGCGACGCTCTTTACGAGGAACTCACGAAGAACGGCCTGACCAAGGCCGAAGCGCCCCAAGCCCCCCAGGCCGAAGACCCGAACAAGGTCTATGACGTCCAGATCGGCAACAGCTACGTGAAGGGCGACAAGAGCGCGCCGATCACCATCGTCGAGTTTTCCGAGTTCCAGTGCCCCTTCTGCAAGCGCGTCGGCCCCACGCTCGAGCAGATCATGAACGACTACAAAGGCAAAGTGAAGATCGCCTTCAAGCATGCCCCCCTGCCCTTCCATCAGGATGCGCAGCTCGCTTCCGAAGCGGCGTTGGCCGCCGGCGAGCAGGGCAAGTTCTGGGAGATGCACGACAAATTGTTCGCCAACCAGCAGGCGCTCAAGCGCGAGAACCTCGAAGCCTACGCCAAGGAGATCGGCTTGAATATGGACAAGTTCAAGAAGGCGCTGGACTCCGGCGCGTTCAAAGCGCAGATCGACGAGGACAAGAAGGCGGCCGAGGCGGCCGGTGCGCGCGGCACCCCGACCTTCTTCGTCAACGGCCGCAAAATCGTCGGCGCCCAGCCGGTCGAGAACTTCAAGAAGCTGATCGACGAGGAACTGGCGAAGAAGAAGTAAGCCCCTTTCCGTTGAGCAATAAGACGCCCCCCGTATCCCGGGGGGCGTTTTTTATGGAGGGAGTTCCATGCAAACGGCATCGCCCACGTTCGTCGTGATCGGCGCCGGCGCCATCGGCGCGTCGGCGGCGGCCTGGGCGGCGGCGGCGCACCCGTCCACCGTTCTGCTCGCCCGGGGGGAGTCGTTGAGCGTCTGCCGCGAACGCGGCGTCACGCTGTATCCCATCGACGATCCCGCCGCGCGAAAAACGTACTCCGTCCGCATGGCGGCCGGCCTGGAGGACGTTCGCGACGCCGAGGTCGTGGCCATCGCCGTGAAAAATTACAGTCTGGACGCCGTCGCCCGGCAGGTGCGCGAAGTGTTGGGCGACCGGCCGCTGGTGGTGGGGCTGCAGAACGGGCTGACAAACCAGACTATTTTGCCCAAGTACTTTTCCAAAGTGCTTTACGGCGTCGTGGCCTACAACGCCTGGGTGGATGAACCGGGCGTGGTGGGGTACCAGACCAAGGGACCGCTGATTCTAGGATCGCCCGACAACCGGCGGCTCGCCGAGGCTCGCGCGCTGGCCGCCGTTTTGAATCGCGGCCTGCCGACCGAGGCCACCGACCGCTTCCAGGACGCCGCCCACGGCAAGCTGGTCATCAACCTGGCCAATTCGATCACCACGCTCTTGGGCCATGGCGTACGGCCGGTGGAAGACCTGGGCCATTTTCAGAAAATTCTGGCCGGCGCCCTATGGGAAGGGGTGACGATCCTCAAGGCGGCGGGATTTCGCGAAAGCCGCCTGGGCGGCATTCCGCCCTGGCGGCTGATCTGGGCGGCGGCCCGGCTGCCGCAGACGTTGACGCGCGGACTCTTTCGCCGCAACCTGCGCAAGATGGTGCTCTCCAGCATGGCCAACGACGTCTACCAGCGCCGCACGGGACTCAACGAACTGGAGGACATCAACGGCTACCTCGTCTCCTTGGCCGAGAAACACGGCGCGCCCGCGCCCATCAACCGCGCTATTCTGGATTTGTGCCGCGAATCCTTTTCCCGCCCGAATCCCGAACCGTTGGACCCGAAGCGGGTTTGGGAGCGCATTCAAGCGCAACGGGAAGGCGTCGCGGCGGACTTCCGCTAGCAGACGCCCTAGCCAATCGCCGCCAGCCGCCGCTCGCGCTCGGCCAGAAGCGCCGCGATTTCCGCCATGACCGTTTCGTCAAGTTCCGCACCCGCCGCCGGCAGGGCGTCGTCCACCTGCGACGGCTTGCGCATGCCGACGATCGCCGCCGTCGTGGCCGGATGCTTGAGCACCCAGGCCACGGCAAGCTGTCCGAGCGTCAATCCCGCTTTTTTCGCCACGGGCTTGAGCGCTTCGATGAAGGCCAGATTCGCCGCGAGTTTCGGTGGCCGGAACTGCAGGCTTTTCGTTTTGCGCCAGTCGTCGTCGGGCAAAGCGGCGATGGTCGCGACGTCGTATTTGCCGGTGAGCAGACCGGAATGCATCGGGCTGTAGGCGACGACGCCTATGCCTTCTTTTTTGCAGAAGGGCAGGATTTCCGTTTCAATGTCGCGTTTGAGCATCGAATAAGGCGGCTGCAGGGAGGCGATGGGCATGATCGTTTGAGCCCGACGCAACTGGGAAACGCTGAAATTGGAGACGCCCCCGTAGCGCAGCTTCCCTTCCTCGGCAAGCCGCGCCACTTCGGACCATCCTTCCTCGATGTCGCCGTCGGGGTCCGGCCAGTGGATCTGATAAAGATCGATGCGTTCTACGCCCAGGCGCTTCAGGCTCGCCTCGCATTCGGCGCGGACGGATTTCGCTTTAAGCCGCCCCGAAACCCGCCCGACATCGTCCCAGACAAGGCCGCACTTGGTGGCGACGATCACCTCGTCGCGCCGGCCCTTGATGGCCTGGCCCACGACCTGCTCCGAGCGGCCCAGCCCGTAGACGGCGGCCGTGTCGATCCAGTTGATGCCGGCGTCGAGGGCGCGCTTGATCGTGGCGAGCGAATCCTTGTCGTTTTGCGGCCCCCAGCCATAAACCCACGGCCCGCCGATGGCCCATGCGCCAAGGCCGATGACCGTCAATTCCAGATCCGTCTTGCCCAAACGTCTCGTTTGCATGGCGACCTCCCTACTCGTCCCGCTTGCCGTCCCGCCGCATGGCGATCACGATCAGCACCGCCGAGACGACCGCAATGATGCTCACGACATAATGCACCCAGGTGTTCATCATCGACTCCATGGCGGTCCCTTTCGCTATCGCCTTTCCCGATGTCCGCCGCGCCGAAATGTTGACGCATTCGTCAACAACGGCAATTTTTCTTGCGAACGACCGAAGGACGATGGTAAAATTCCAAAATCCTGTATCTTGCGCGGCAGTTCTGCAACTTCGCGCACTCACCCAACGCGGTCGGAACGATAACCGGTTTGTGGCCAAATTGAAAGAGGACGCGTGAACGGGAAACTATTTTTGTTGCGTGCGGTTGCATTCCTGAAGGCGGCCGGCCGATTTAAAGGTCCGATTTTAGGGACTTTTTTCGGATTTGTGGCGGCGACGTTGATCTGGGGCGTCAAACCCGGCGCCGACGGGAACGTGACGCCGGAGGCCGCCGTTCATACCGATGCCGGCGAAGCGCTCGCCAGCGGCTCCGGCCCGTTTGGAGAGGAGGAAGGCGACGTTCCCCAGGGAGGCATCGCCGAACTGCCCCGTTACGACGATCTGGCCCCGGAAGCGCTGAGCGATGAGGAGGAGGTTCCCACCCCGCTCGAATCCGAAGGGCCTCTCCCCCAAAGCGGCGTGGAACAAATCATCAAGGGCAAGATCGAGCGCAACGAATCGCTTTCTCAATCCTTCATCCGCCTCAGCATCGGCAACTCCATGGCTTTCGACGTCATGGAAGCGCTCAAGGGCGTCTTCGATTTCCGCAAGGCGCAAGTCGGCAACAAGTGGGAACTGCGCCTCAACCGGCTCGGGCAGTTGGATTCGTTCACGTTCCACTTCAAACCTTTGGAAAGCTATTACGTCCGCCGCGAGGGCGAGCAGCTGCAAGGCTACACGATCCAGGGCGAGACCACGACGTACGTGGTTCCCGTTTCGGGGCGGATCAACGAATCGCTGTCCAAATCGGTATGGAAGCTCGGCGAGGGCGACCAACTGACGCAGATGATCGCCGCCATCTTCGCCTGGGACATCGACTTTTACAGCGACGTGCAGAAAGACGACGAGTGGCGCGTGCTGGTGGAGAAGCATTTTTACAACGGCAAGTTCGTCAAATACGGGCGGATTCTGGCGGCGGCCTACAAAGGCAAACAGGTGGGCGAACTTTACGCCTACTTCTTCGAAACGGAAGATCGCGGCCGGGCCGAGTATTTCGACGACAAAGGCGTCTCCTTGCAGAAATCCTTCCTGCGCGCCCCCCTGGACACGACGCGCGTCTCCTCGAAATTCGGTTTCCGCATGCATCCGACGCTGCGCCGCTGGAAGCAGCACAACGGCGTCGATTACGGCGCGCCGAGCGGCACGCCGATCTGGGCCATCGCCGCGGGGACGGTGCTGCAGGCCGGCTGGATGGACGCCTGCGGCAAGGGGGTGAAGCTGCGCCATTCCAGCGGCTACACCTCGCTGTACTGTCACATGAGTTCGGTGGCCGTGCGCGCCGGGCAGCACATGACCCAAAAACAGCTCGTCGGCCGCGTCGGCTCCACCGGCCGTTCGACCGGTCCGCACCTTCACTTCGGCCTGATGAAGAACGGCCAATACATCAACCCGCTGTCGGTGAAATACGAGCCGGGCAAACCGATCGAGCACAAATACCTGGATCGTTGGAAAGAGGCGCGCGCCCTGCTGCGCGGCAAACTCGATGCGATCCTGGTGCCCGACTTCCTGGGCCCCGATTTGCCTCCGGACTGGTTCGACCCCACGGCCCCGACGCCGCCGGCCGAGACGATCAGCGTGAAACCGAAGCCGGCCCCCGCCCCCAAAAAAGGCTTCAGGCCGAGACCGGAAGGCATCAAACGCGCTCCGGAGAAAGGGTAGCCGACGTCCCCCGCCCGGGGATGGGTTCCCGACGATGGCCCGCAATTCCACCAAAACGACGAACGGAGCGAGCGCAAAAGCCGGAGGCGCTTACAACGGAGTGCGCCACGAGCTTTGGGCGGTGATCGTTTTCGCCCTCGCGGCGATCCTGCTGATTTCGCTTTTTACCTACCAACCCGCCGACGATTCGTCCGGCTCCGGCCGCGAACCGGTGGACAACGCGATCGGCAAGGTCGGCGCCGGCGTGGCGCAGACGGCCCTGCAAGGCTTCGGCTATTCGGCCTATCTTGTCGTCGCCGCCTTGTGCGCCTTGGGCGTGGTTCTCGCCATGCGGCGAGAGATAGCAATCAAACTCAAGGAAACGGCAGGGTTTTTCCTCATCGTCTTTTTCTGCAGCGTTCTGCTGCATCTGCTGCTCACCCGAAAAGACATGGCCTACTACCCCGGCGGATGGGTCGGCAGCCTCGCCGCCGTCTTCGGCGAACCGCTTTTCGGCGCGTTGGGGCTGGGCATCATCGCCGGCGTGGGGCTGGTTGTCGCCATCGTCCTGGCCACCGGCGTCCCGCCGATTCGCACCGCCCTCGTGTTCGGCGGTTGCGTATGGCGCTGGCTGACCGCCCTCGGCCGGGGTATTCTCTTGCTGCTGGGCTGGTCCGTCGATCACGGGAAGGCGGCCATCGAACGCCGCCGCGCGGCGAAAGCAGAGGCGGCCGACGACATCGACGCCGAGCCGGAAACCCGGACGGAGGAAGACGGCCCGCCCGAACCGGTGGTGAAGGAACTGCCTTCGCCGGAGGAGGCGTTCGTCAAGGCCGGGCCGGTGATCGTCGAGAACGGCAAATCCGAACCCGAACCGGAAGCGCCGAAAGAACCCAAACCGCCGCTCTTGGACCGGGGCGAGAAGGAAGTCGTCATCACCGTCCGGCGACTGACGGACGCCTCTGCGGAAGAGGACGAGGCCTGGCCGCCCGAAGCCGGCGAGGAGATGGAAACCGAGGACGAAGAGGCGGCGGCGCCCGGCGAGGAAGAAGCGGAAGAGACCGCCGGCGAAGCGCCCGAGGCGAAACCCAGGCGCCGCAAAGCAAAGGCGGAGGGGCCGCAGATCGTCGATCAGCGCCCGCGCCGGCAGACGGCCGACGAGATCGGCGACGAGGCGATCAAGGAGAACGAGCGCCGGGAGTATCAGCTTCCTCCGGTTTCGCTTTTGGACTATCCGAGCCAGGACAATACCGAAATCGACCGCGAGCAGTTGTACGGCAACGCGCGGCTTCTGGAACAGACGCTGCTCGATTACAAGATCGAGGGCAAGGTGAAGGAGATCCATCCGGGGCCGGTGATCACGATGTACGAATTCGCCCCGGCGCGCGGCACCAAGCTGTCGCGCATCGCCACCCTCGAAGACGATCTGGCGATGGCCCTGGCCGCGCTCAAGGTCCGCATCGTCGCCCCCATCCCCGGAAAATCGGTGGTCGGCATCGAGGTGCCGAACCTCTCGCGCGAGACGGTTTATCTGAAGGAGATCATCGGCCACAAGCAGTTCGCCCAGGCGAAAAGCCCGCTGACGATCGCCATCGGCAAGGACATCTTCGGCTATCCGGTGGTCTCCGACCTGCAGAAGATGCCGCATCTCCTGATCGCCGGCGCCACCGGCGCGGGAAAATCCGTCGGCGTCAACGGCATGATCCTCTCCATCCTCTACCGCAACACGCCCGACGAGGTGAAGTTCATCCTCGTCGATCCGAAGCGGCTGGAGTTCAATTTCTACGAGGGCATTCCCCATCTGCTCCTGCCGGTCATCACCGACCCGAAGCAGGCGTCGCTCGCCCTGGGGTGGGTGGTCCACGAAATGGACACCCGCTACCAGATCCTGAGCGAATGGGGCGTGAAAAACATGGACAGTTACAACCGCCTCGTGGGCCGCCTGGAGGAGGCGAGCCAACAGCGCGGCGGCGACATCGAAACGCTGATCGCCGATTTCTCCGCCTCCGAGGGCGGCGACATGCGCGCCCTGGCGCGCAAGCTGAAGTCGAGCCCCATCCCGACGCGCATGCCGTTCATCGTCGTCGTCATCGACGAACTGGCCGACCTGATGATGGTGGCGGGCAAGGAAGTCGAGCTCTCGATAGCCCGGCTGGCGCAGCTGGCGCGCGCCTCCGGCATCCATCTGATCGTCGCCACGCAGCGGCCCTCCACCGACGTCATCACCGGCCTGATTAAAAACAACTTCCCGGCGCGCATCTCCTTCCGCGTCTCGCAGAAGGTGGACAGCCGCGTGATTCTCGACCGCAACGGCGCGGAGTCGCTGTTGGGGCGCGGCGACATGCTCTTTCTGCCCGGCGGCGGCGACCTGATGCGCCTCCACGGCGCTTACGTTTCGGAGGAGGAGACGGCGCGCGTCGTCGATTTCATCCGCGTGCAGCGCAAGCCGGCCTACAAGGACGACATCCTCACGCGCATCGAGGAGCAGGCGGCCGAACAGGAGACCGAGGGCGAGGCCTTCGATTCGGAATACGATCACGCCGTGGCGCTCGTCTGCGAGACGGGCAAGGCGTCGATTTCGCTGATCCAGCGCAAGCTGCGCGTCGGCTACAACCGCGCGGCGCGGATGATCGAACGCATGGAGGACGAAGGCGTCGTCGGGCCGTCCGACGGCGTCAAGGGCCGGCCGGTGTACGGCCGTCCGACGCACCGCAATCTGTAACGCCCGGCAAGGGAGGGATCATGATCCGGCAACGGCTGACGGGACTCGCGGCGATCGTCGTTTTGCTGTTCGGCGGCGTCCCGCAGGCCGCGGCGCAAAATGCGCTTCCCTCCGCGCCGGCCGTCGCCCCGACGGCGACGCCTTTGCCCGCGCCCACCAATCCCTCGCCGGCGACGGCCGCGCTGGTGAAGAACGTGCAGGACTATTACCTCAAAGCCGGCGATTTCTCGGCGCGCTTCACGCAGCGCTATCATTCCAAGCTCACCCGGCGCGTCTCGGAGAGCGGCGGAACGGTGGAATTCGCCAAGCCCGTCAAGATGCGTTGGGAATACGACCCGCCCGACAGGAAGGCGTTCATCAGCGACGGCCAGACCTTGTGGGTGGTGCACTGGGAAGAAAAATCGGCGACGGTCCATCCCGACCTCAAATCGAGCGAACTGGAATCCTCGCTCGGCTTCCTCTGGGGCGGCGGCGATCTGCTGTTGAATTACGCCGTCAACCGCCTGGACCTCCCGAACGTCGAGGGGATCGTCGAAACGAAGGGCCGGATCGTGCTGGAACTCGTGCCGAAGAAGCCGGCGCAGTTCGACACGCTCTACCTGCTGGTCGATCCCGCCAGCTACCGCATCGAGGAGGCGGTGCTCGTCGATTCGCTGGGCAATCTCAATCACCTCGCCTTCACCGCGCCGAAAACCCGTCTGGCGCTCGGAAAAGACCGTTTCGTCTTCACGCCGCCGCCGGGCTGGACGGTGGAAAAAACAGGCGGATCGACGCCCTAGTCGTCTCCACTGAATATACAATTTGGAATTTTTTCCCTCCGTCGCGGCCGCAAGGCCCGCCGCCGCGGGTCGGCGCGCGTGCGCCGAATCCGCCAAGATCGCCGCTAGACCCATAAAAGAATTGACAAAGCCCGCCTCGCCTATACTATAATGCGTTTACTTTACGGACAGAGTCCATCTAAGATTCCTGAATCAATCGGGTTTTTCTCATACGCACCCCGTGTGGGGAACGCGCAGGACGTGAGGTTGCTCATGACGGAAAACAAGGGGCGCAAGAACCAAGGCGGCTTCTTCGACGAAGACGAGGAGGATTACCTCTCGGAAAAAACCGTCGTTGACACCGACGTCCTCAAAAAGCTGAACGAGAAGCTGCGCCAGGAGGAGGAATTCCTCGAACCCGAACTTTTGGAAGAGGTGATGGTCGAATCGACGCCTCCCGTCACGCCGCCCCCCGCGCCCGCCGCGCCGGCGGCGCGGGAGAAGGTGGACGCCGTGCACGCCCTGTTCGAGCGCACCGAAGCGCCCGCGGCCAAAGGGCCCGCCGACGAGGACAAGACCGTCATTCTGGCCGACGAGGACATCGTCGGCATGCCGGCGGTGAAAGGCGCGAAACTCCTCGTCGTCGAGGGGCCGGAGAAGGGCAAGGAATACTCGATCGTCCACAGCGACACGTTCGTCGGCCGGGATACGGAGAACGACTTCGTGATCGCCGACAAATCCATCTCGCGCAAGCATTTCCGCATCCGCCGGCGCTTCGACGAGTACATCATCGTCGATCTGGAAAGCGGCAACGGCACGCGCATCGCCAACGAGAAAGTCACCGAAGCGGTGCTGAAGCACGAGGACGTGATCGTGCTGGGCCGGACGGCGTTGCAGTTCATCGACCTCGCCGCGCAGGCGCAGGGCGAGAAGCCGGCCATCGCGCCTTTGACCAAGGACAAGCCCAAGGTCGAGCCGCCGGTCGTCGCGC
>QZKR01000164.1 GCA_003598065.1 Myxococcales bacterium
GCGCGTCTATCAGCAGATCGACTGGAGCAACGGCGGCGACGGCATCGTGGCGCGCGGCGCTGTCGAGAACGTGGGGCAGTTGCGGGGCAAGGCGATCGTTCTGGCCCAGAACTCCCCCTCGCAGTATTTCGTCTTGAACGCGCTGATCAACGGCGGCGTGCAGCCTTCCGAGGTGACGTTCAAGTACACCCAGGACGCCTTCCAGGCCGCCGCGGCCTTCAACGCCGACAAGAGCATCAGCGCCTGCGTGTCCTGGGCGCCGGACATCTACAATCTGGCCGACGTGTCGGGAAACAAGCTCATCGTCACCACCCAGACGGCGAACCATCTGATCGCCGACGTCTGGTTCGCCCGCGCCGATTTCGCCAAGGACAATCCGGCGGTCGTCGAGGCTCTGGTGCGCGGCATCTTCGACGCCATCGAGGCCCTGCAGTCCGACGCGAACAAGCAGACCGTCGCCAAGCTGATGGGCGACGGCTACAACATGAGCGCGGCCGACGCGGCCTCCATGCTGGGCGACGCCCACTGGACCAACTACGCCGAAAACCGCGAATTCTTCATGAACCAGAACAATCCGGCGAATTTCGAGAGCATCTGGGAAACGGCCTATTACCTCTACAAGCGCGTCGGCAAGGTCCAGGGCAAAACGCCCTTCGACCAGGTGATGGATTTCTCGGTGATCAAGAAGCTGGGCGGCGAGCCGAAGTACGCCAACCAGAAAAACGCCTACGTCGTCAGCTTCGCGCCCAAGAGCGTCGGCGAGATCAAGGCCGAGTCGGGCGAAATCCTCACGAAAACCGTGCGCATCCACTTTTATCCGAACTCGCACGATCCGCTGTTCAAGGTTCGCAAGCAGTCGGGCGACGAACTCTACGACCCGAGCGTCCCCCTGGTGCTGGAGGAGATCGGCCGCATGGCGGCGCAGTACGGCGCGAGCCGCATCGTCATCGAGGGCAACACCGACGGGAGCATGAAGAAGGAAGTGCCCTTCTCGGCGGTCAAGGAACTTTCCCAGAACCGGGCCCGGGCGGTGAAAGAGGCGCTGCTCCAGAAATACAAAACGCTGAACCCGAACCAGTTCTCGGAAGTCGGCAACGGCTGGAGCGTCCCCGCGGACCCGAACGATCCGGACAACCACGCCAAGAACCGGCGGGTGGACGTCAAGGTGTTCCCGCTGGAGCAGCAGTAACCGTTCGGAGACCGGGAGTTCGCGCAGGACGTTGCGCAGGTTGGATAAAGGCTCATGAGCGAAACGGAGAAGACGGGCCAGACCCCGGAATCCTCCGCGCCGGGAACCGACGCGCTGGTCGGTTCGATGGCGCAGGCGGCGGCGCAGATGGACGTCGAGCGGCAGGCTCGCGAAACGCAGGCGGAGAAGGAAAAAGCGGCGAAAGCCGCCGCGACGGCGTCGCCGAAGCCCGCCGTCGAAACGGCGGCGAACGCTCCAGCCTTGTCTTCCAGGCAAAACGCGTGGGCAGGCTTTCCTTCGGTCGCGCTGTTCTTCAAAAATTTCTTCAAGATCCGCGACGAACCGACCGTCTGGGGCCGCCTGGCGATGGGGGGGGCGTGCCTCGGCCTGATCTTGGGCTTCTGGTTCTGGGCCACCTCGGGAGAGGCGGAGGAGCGCTTGATTTCGCCGGCCATCCTGGGCAGTCCGCTGGAGGTGCTCGATTCGTTCCAATCGCTGTGGTTCGACCGCGCCCTGACGCGGAGCATCGGGGCCAGCCTCTGGAGGGTGATCCAGGGCGCTTTTCTGGCCGCTCTGATCGGCATCCCGCTCGGTTTCCTGGCCGGCGCGTTCCGCCGCATCGACGCCTTCCTCATGCCGGTCTCGGTGTTCGGGCGCAACGTCCCCATCGCCGCCCTCGTGCCGCTCACCCTGCTCTGGTTCGGCATCGAGGAGTTCCAGAAGGTGATGTTCATCTTCGTGGCCAGCGTCGCCTTCATCTTCTACGACACGGCGCAGGCCGTGATGGGCGTCCGCCAGGAATATCTGGACACCGCCTACACCTTGGGCGCCTCGCGGCGGCAGGTGTTCGCGAAGGTTCTGATGTCGCTCGCCGCGCCGGAGGTTTTCAACTCTATCCGGCTCATCGTCGGCTTGGGTTTCGGTTACATCATTCTCGCCGAGATGGTGAATGCGGAGAGAGGGCTTGGGCAGCTGATCCTCATTTCCCAGCGGCGCGGCCCCAAAGAGCACGTCTACCTGATCCTGCTCGTAATCACCATCCTGGCCTTCGGACTCGATCGGTTGATCTTCCTTTTGCAGCGGCAGCTCTTCCCCTACCGTTTCCGGAAGTGACGAAAGACCATGACCGAAACGATCGCCCAGCCTCATTCTCCCTGGTCGAAGTCAACCTGGTATCAGGCGAAGCCCGAGGCTCGCCAGCCGAACGTGATCGACTTCAAAAACGTCACCAAAACCTATCTCAAAGGCACTCCCAAAGAATTCACCGCGATTCGCGACGTCGATTTCCATGTCGAAGATATCGTCGGCAAGGGAGAGTTCATCTGCCTGCTGGGCCCCTCGGGCTGCGGAAAATCCACCGTCCTGAAACTCATCGCCGGACTCACGCCCCAGTTCCCCGCCACGGAAGGGGAAGTTCTGGTCTTCGGCGACGAGGTTGTGGGGCCGGGAGCGGACCGCGGCATGGTGTTTCAGGAATACACCGCCTTCGACAATCGGACCGTGCTGGACAACATCGCCTTCGGTCTGGAGTGCCGCGGGATGCCGCGCCGCGAACGCTACGATCTGGTGCGGACGTGGATCGAAAAGGTGGGGTTGAACGTAACGAAGGATCAGTACAAATACCCCCACCAGCTTTCCGGCGGCATGCGGCAGCGCGTCGCCATCGCCCGCTCGCTCGTCCTGAAGCCGCGCATCATCCTCATGGACGAGCCGTTCGGGGCGCTGGATCCTCTGACCCGCCTGCGCATGCAGGATCTGCTTATCCATCTGTGGAAAGAAGTGCAGGCGACCGTTTTCTTCGTCACCCACTCCATCTCGGAGGCCGTCTACCTGGGAGACCGCATTCTCGTTTTTTCCAATTCGCCCGGCACGATTCTGCTGGAGGAGCGGGTTCCGCCGCCGGATCGCCCCGCCATGGAGATGCAGCGCGAGGCCGAGTTCAACGACGTGGTGTGCTACATTCGGGACTACATCGCCGATCTTGAAAGCAAAGGCTCGAAGAAAGAACAGACGCCATGACTCCCGCCGCGCCTTCGCCGGAATTCCTGGACTACGTCAAGGCCGCCTTCAAATACCACTGGAACCTTCTGGTGTTCGGCGCCGCCGTCGGTTTCGGGTTCATCTCCGGCCAGCCGGACGTCGTCTTGCCGCTGGCTGTGGCGGGCGAACTGACCTACCTCGCCTACGTCTCCACGCGTCCCCGCTTTCAGAAGGCGATCCAGGCCCAGTGGGCCTACCCCGCCGGGAGCCAGACGAAGGGCGCTCTTAGTCCGGAGACGCTGGAGGAGCAAGCGAACCGCATCCGCAGAATGCTGGCGTCGCTCGACGAGGATTCCGCCGCGCAGTTCGAGAATCTGAAAGACCGCTGCGAAAAGCTGCTCTCCCTGACCGGCGGTCTGGATCGCACGGAAGGCCTCCAGACGCTGGACAGCCTGCATCAGGCGCAGACGAGCGGCGTCAACAAACTGTTATGGGTGTACCTTAAGCTGCTTTACACGAAGGTCACGCTCGGACGCTTCTTCGAACAGATCGACCCCAAACAGATCGAGCGCTCGATCGAAGAAGCCAAGAAGAGGCTGGCCGTTCTGGGCGGCGAACCCGCCAAGGAGAAGATGCGCGCCAGTCTGGCCGACATCCTCGCCACCTCGAATCTGCGGCTGGCGAACTACAGGCGAGCCCGCGACAACGAGGATTTCGTCACGCTGGAAATCAGGCGGATCGAGGAGAAGATCGCCTCGATCACGGAACTGGCGATCAACCGGCAGGACACCTCCTTCATCACCAGCGAAGTGGACGGCGTCACGGCGAGCATGCAGCAGACGGAACGCACGATCAACGACTTGAAAATTTTCACCGGCATCGACGACCGCGAAAGCGTCCCGGATCTGATCGTGTCGCGATCGCTGGAGAAGGCATAGGCGGAAATGGACGGGAAGGACGTCGAACAGGCGGCTTCGCAGCATCCCGACTGGGCCCGGGAATTGGCGGCGTCCTACGTCGCCGGCGCGACCCATTTTTTCATCCTGCACGGCAACGTTCACGATTTCCAGTTCATCCCCGAGCCGACGCAGGGGGAGGCGGAATTTCCGCTCTTGCCGGACTTTCTGGCGACGCGCCTCTTCGGCCAATGGGACATCGTCCTTCATTACGATCTCACCTCTCCGCCCCGGCCGCTGACGGGGCCGTCTTCGAAGCGGCTGGCCAAAATGCGGGAGGCGCTCGCCCGCCACCTTGATCCGGCCGCGCCGCTGCCGAGCGATCCCTCGACGGCCCTGGCTTTGCTGGATCGGCTTCTGGAGCGTTTCCTTTTGCTGCCGGAGAACGAGGAGGAGCCGAAAAAAATCGCGCTCATTTTCAGCGGCGCGGAATTCCTGGCCCCCGATCAGGACATCGGCCAGATGGCGGCGCGCACGGCCTCGCAGGTGGAAACGCTGCTCAAATGGGCCCGCAATCCCTATTTCCGCCGCGTCAACGTCGCCTTCTGTCTGATCACGGAGCGTCTCGCCGATTGCAGCGACCGGCTCGTGCGCAACCCGCACGCCGCGACGCTGCGCATTCCCTATCCCTCGGAAGAGGACCGCGCGGCGTTCATCCGCGCCGTCGATCCCGGCCGCGACGCCCAGCGGCTGGCCAGGCAGACCGCCGGCCTGACGCTCGTCAACCTGAAGGCGCTTCTCTCCCGCGCCAGAGACGACGACGAAAAGACCCTCAAGCGTTTCAAGAAGGAGATGATCGAACGCCAGTGCGGCGGCTTCGTCGAATTCATCGAGCCGACGACGCCCTTCGATCTCGTCGTCGGCCACGAATCGGCCAAGCGGCGGCTGCGACAGGACGCCGAATTGATCAAGCAGGGGCATTTCGAGGCCGCGCCGATGGGCTATCTCGTCTGCGGCCCGGTGGGGACGGGCAAATCGTTTCTGGCCGAATGCTACGCGGCGACGGTCGGCCTGCCCTGCCTGAAGCTTTTGAATTTCCGCTCGAAGTACGTCGGCGAAACCGAGGGCAACCTGGAGCGCATCCTGTCCGTGCTGCGGGTGATGGGGCCGGTGGTGATCATGGTGGACGAAGCCGACGCCGCGCTCGGCAACCGGGAGCAGGAGGGCGATTCCGGCACCTCCAGCCGCGTCTTCTCCCAGATCGCCGCGCAGATGGGCGATTCGCGGTATCGCGGCCGGATCGTCTGGTTTCTCTTGACCAGCCGTCCCGACCGGCTGCCCGTGGACATCAAGCGCCAGGGCCGGGCGGAAGTGCACATCCCCCTCTTTTATCCCGAGACGCTCGACGAGATGAAGGCGATGTTCGTCGCCATGGCCCGAAAAAACAAGACGCCTCTGGCCGGGGACGCCGTCGAGAGTTTCACGAAGAATCTCGGGCTCTCCGGCGCCGACATCGAATCCGTCGTCACTCAGGCCAGGCGGGAGGCGCTGACGCAGAATCTGCCGGAAGTCACTCGCGAACTGCTCGCCGCGACCGCCGCCAATTTCATCCCCAGCGCCCAGGAAGGCGAGAAGGAATACCAGGCCCTCGTCGCGGCGCTCGAATGCACCGATATCAATTTCCTCCCCGAGCGCTACCGCGCGATGATGCGCGATCCGGAAAAGCGCAAGGCGCTCCAGACCCGCCTCATGGAAGTGCGCGCCTCTTTGGGCATGCGCGTCTGAGGCCGATCCGGGATCGGCTACGTCCCCTCCGGGGCGAAACCCAGGGCGCGGATTTTGTTGCCGATGATCGCGATGTCGTTGATCGGCTTGTAGATGATGAAGTCCTCGGTGAGGCCGAGTTTGGCCAGATCGCCGGTGATCTGAAATTCGAGCGAACCGGTGAACACGAAAACGTGCGTCGTGGGGTCCAGTTCCTTCAGGCGCTGGATCGTGCGCGTGCCGTCGATTCCGGACAGGCGGATATCGACGATGCTGATGTCGAAGCGCCGCCGCTCGGCCTTGGCGATCGCCTTCTCGCCGCTCTCCACCGCCGTGACCGAGTAGCCCTCGTCCTCGAAATAGTAGGCGAGGCTTTCGCGGATGTAATCCTCGTCCTCGACGATGAGAATCGAACACGCGCCGCCCATCAAACGCCTCTTTCCCACGGCTTGGCGAACGGCAGGGAGATCGCCAGCCGGCCGATGCCGTCGTCGCCGATCTCCACGCAGAGCGCGCCGGGATGGCGGTCGGCGAGGATGTGCCGCGCCAGGGCCAGCCATTTGAGCCAGGGCGGATCGTCGTCCGTCGTCGGCGGGGGCCATGCCAGCCGGAGGGCTTCTTCTTCGGCTTGGCCGAAAATCGGCGCATTCGGCTCGATCAGCAGCCTGCCGGTGTCGGCGTCCAGCGCCGCGCCGGCGAATCGAAGCGCGGGCTCGAAGCCGGGGTCGGTCTGCCGCCGCTCGTGCAGTTTCACGGCCGCCGTCTTGATCAGGCCGATCAGGGCAAGATGGACGGTCTGCGAGTCGCAGAGCAGTTCGCCGAACTCCTCGGGGATGTCGATCGTCGTTCGCACGGCGCGGAAGTCGTAGGCTTTTTTGAGCGCGCTGTCGTGCTGAGCCAGCCAGAGGGCTTCTTCCGCCAGCCGGGCGGCCGACGCGGCCTCGACGCGGAAGGTCTTCAGGCGCAGGAAAGAGAGCAGGCTGTTGACCATGCGGCTGATGCGTTGGCTGCAATCGTAAACGATGTCGGTCAGGTTGGCGAGGCCGCGTTTCTCGATATAGATCGACAGCGCCTCGCGGCGTTCGCCGTCGATGCCGTATTCTTCCAAGCGCTTCATGGTGATCGGGTGGACGATGTCCAGCGCGCGCGCCAGAAGCTGCGTGCTCTGAATGCAGCCGGAAAGCGGGTTGTTGATCTCGTGGGCGATTCCTGCCGCCAGGCCGCCGAGGGCGTTCAATTTTTCGGAATCGAAGCGCAGTTCGGCGAGCTGGCGGGGATCGCCCGTCGCGGTGGAACTCGGCCCCGCGGGGGCCAATGCAAACAGCATGAACGTCCCGTCTGCTTTTTCCAGCCGATGCACCTCGATTCGCGTCCCGTCGAAAACGGCGTGTCGCAGGGAGCCGGCTCCGGCGGAAACCAGGCCGGCAAGATGGGCGGCTAGCGGGTGGGGAAGCGATTCCAGCTTTTCCCCGATCGCGAAGGCGAAGCGGCTTTGAGCCGTGCGGTTGACGTAGGCGATGCGCCCGGACGAGTCCGTCACGCACACCGCCGCCTCCAGGGCGTCGAGAATGCTTTCTAGAAACCCTTCTGACGTCGTATGGTTAGCTAGATTGAGGGCCACGCGTGGACTCTTCGCACACCTGTTGTCACGACTGCCATCATCATACGCCCGATCGACGATTAGTCAATACAAAGCCCGCCATGGGAGTATACTTTGAGAAAAGCGAGGTGATCGTGACGAGGCGGACTTTCATTTGCGACGCCATGCTTGGACGATTGGCCGTGTGGCTGAGGCTGTGGGGGTACGATTGCGCCTTTGACGCCCATATCGCCGACGACGATCTCATCCGGAGGGCGGGCCAGGAGGGACGAGTTCTGCTGACCCGGGATCGGGCGTTGCTGTCGCGCCGCGCCGCCCGTGCGCTGCCTTGCTTTTTCGTCGCCCAGGACGGATTTCGGGAGCAATTGGCCGCCGTGGCTGAGAAATTCGGTTTGGACGCCTCCGGGTTGGGCACGCGATGTTCGCGCTGCAACACGCCTTTGGAAGAGACGAGCCGCGAGGCGGTCCGGACCGTCGTGCCCTATTTTGTCGGCTGCACCGCCGATCGTTTCGCCCGTTGTCCGTCCTGTGGGCGGGTCTATTGGCGGGCGACGCACCATCGGGGCATGGAGGAGGAGTCGCGGGCGATTCTGGCGAAATGCGCCTCATCGACTCCTTCGCTGTCCGGCCGCGACCCTTCCGGTCGAGGCGACGACAACCCGGTTCCGAATGATGATCCGCGATCAGGTTCTGGACGACGGGCGACCGATTAGACTAAAGAATACGGAAAATAATCCGATTCAACGCTCCTTAGATGCGTCAAAACGGCTGGGGCGAAGGTGCGCGTGGATTCTTTAAGTGAACTTTCCGCTTGCTTTTAGTCCATAAGTTGTGGTAGTTACGTGCCAATCGAGATGGATTAGGGGTTGTCTTACCAACTGTTGCGAATATAGAGGGAGGTAATTCCGATGCGTGTGACTACGTGGTGTGTCTTACTGCTTGCGTTTCTAGCGGCTGTTCCCGCCGTAGCTCAGGAACAGCCCGCGCCTACGCCTCCAACCGACACGCCAGCTGATCCCGCGCCGGACGCCAGCATGGCCATGCCGATGCCGCAGCGCACGGCGCCCGAGGCGCAAGCCCCGAAGAGCGAGGAGAAAGTCGGCGACGTCTTCACCTCTCTAGGCAATTACATCAAATTCTACGGTTCGTTGCGCCTGGATATCGCCTACGACACCAGCCGCACCAACTACGGCAACTGGGTGCTCTACGTCCTGCCCAACAAGCCTTACGGGCAGCTCCGCGTGGGCGACAACGGACGGCGTTACATCGAGCCGATCGTCAACTACAACAACAACAACGAGATCGCCATCAACCCTCGCGGCTCGCGCTTGGGCCTGGACATCAAGGGCACGCCGATCGAGACGATCAAAGCCAAAATCGGCGGCAAGGTGGAGATCGATTTCTACGGCGGCGACTTCGAAAGCAAGGAATGGAAAGCGGTTCCGCGCTGGCGCAAAGCCTACCTTTACCTGGATTGGGGTTGGTTCGAACTGCGGGCCGGCCAGGATCAGGACGTGGTTTCCCCGCTGGTTCCGCGTTCCTCCGACACCGGCGCATCGTGGCTTCTGGGCAACCTCGGCGGACGCCGGCCGCAGGCGATCTTCACATTCAAACCGTTGTTCGACGACACCCACCGGCTCTGGGCTCAGGTTTCCCTCGCCCGGCCCGGAGACGTGGACGGCGCCGACAACGACATGATCGACAGGAACCGGGACAGCGTTTTCCAGATCGCCTCCGAACGCGGCGACGGCGTCCAGGACGGCGAAGATTCGGGCGTGCCGATGATTCAGTGGCGTCTGGCTTACGAAGCGCCGCTCTGGTACAAGGAAATGCCGTTCTCCGTGGGTCTGTCCGGACACTGGGAACAGTATGAGTTCCGCCGCCGTCTGTGGATCGCCCAGTTGCAGAACTATTCCACCAGCGTCTATCGCCTGGACTCCTACTCGCTCAACCTCGAAGCGCAGTTCCCGATCCTGGAAAAGCCGAAGTGGACGGTGCGCGGCGAGTTCTTCTGGGGCCGGGCGCTGGCCGATCTGTGGGGCGGCATCTTCCAGGGCGTCAACCCCGAGTCGCTGCTCTGGCTCGGCAAGCCGGAAGGCGTGGAGGCCTATGGCTGGTGGGTCGATACGACGATCCAGCCCTTCGATTTCTGGGCGCTCACCGTCGGCTACATGATGGACATCCCGGATGAGGGAACCCTGCCGGCTTACGACCTGAATCTCATCTCCCAAACCCGTTTCCGGAATCAGGCCGGTTTCGTGAACACCGAGTTCTTCCTCGGCTCGGGCTTCATGGCCGGTTTCCAGTTCATGCACGTCATGACGGACTACAAGTACGTCCTCGACACCACCACCAACCCGATCGTCGCCTACCAGTACCAGGCGATGGATGAACGCTTCCTGCTGACGGCGATGTACAGCTTCTAGTCCGCTTCTTGCGACGGCAATAACGCCCCCGGAGACGCGTCTCCGGGGGCGTTTCGTTTTCGACCTTGCGCAGCGGCCAAAAAAGCGTTTCGACGGGTTGCGCGCGGCGGCGATTTCGGCTAGCGTGACGCAAGCGGGGCTGCGCGGAGTCGGCCTTGCGACAGCGGATTAAAGATCGAGGTGACGTATGCAGCGGCGAATGTGGGTCGTACTGTGGCTCCTGCTGGGAACGTTCATGGCGTGCTCTTCCGATGACAGCGGCGCGGGCGACGCCTCGCTGACGTTCTGCCGGAAGGACGCCGATTGCCAGGGCGGCGAACGCTGCGTCTGGGACGCTTGCCGGACGCACTGCGAAGGCGATGCGGACTGCTCTGACGGTCTTGTCTGCCATGGCGAGAAAATCTGCGCCGAATGCCGGACGGATGACGGATGCCCCGGGACCGAGCGCTGTCTGGACGGGGCCTGCGCGCCGACGGCCGGCGGCGGCGGCGGGCTGTGCGAAAACAGCGACGCCTGCGGCGCGGGCGAAGGCTGCGTCGGCGGGCTCTGCCGGCCGCTCTGTCAGCGCGACGAGGAATGCCCCGCGTCTCTGCCGGATTGCGGCGAGCGGCATTATTGCACCGGTTGCGAAGCCGACGACGACTGCGGCGAAGCGGCGGTCTGCGACGCCGGTGAATGCCGGGCGGATGCGTCCGCCGACGGCGACGGGCCGTCTGACGGCGATGCGCTGGCTTGCGGGGAGGATTGCGACCCCGACCTGGGTCTGTTCTGCAACACGGCGACCGGCCGTTGCGAGCAGATCGTCTGCCGTCGCTGCGACAGTGATGACGATTGCCGCGCTCCGGGCGTCTGCACGCCCGATCCGGCCGCCGGCGGCAACGGCATCTGCCTGGTCGAGCAGAGCGAGTGCCCCGCCGGTTACGCGCGCGGCGCGGACGATCTCTGTCATCCCGTCGCCCGTTGCCTGGAAGGGATTTTCGCCGGCGAAGGGCAAGCCTGCGGTTTCCCCGGCGACGACGGTCCGCCGCCCTGCGCCGCCGGTCTGCGCTGTCTCTACAACAGCTCGCTGTCCTTTTGCGCCGCGCCCTGCGAGGCCGGCGCCGACTGCGGCGCGGCCTACGGCGAAGGCGGCTGCTGCGCCGACGTGGAGGGGGAGCGGTACTGCGTCACGATTACGTTCGCCGCGCTCTGCGGCGACTGAGCGAGAAGGAGCGGCGCGCACGATGCCCCAGCATTTTGCCGCCATCGGTTTCGACGTAAGCACGCCGGAAGCCTTGCGCGAACTGGCGCGGACGGCCATCCGCCATGGCGTGGCGCATCGCACCGAACGTCCGAATCTGCCGGAGGCGCTGTTTGTCTGGGACGCGGGGAGAGGATTGCAGGTGTTCGTCGCCGCGCGGCGAAGCGCGGGCGGCGACGAAGAGTACGAGATCGTCTCCTGCCTGCCCGGCTGTCTTCCCGAGGAGACGCTCGATTTGCGCGCCTATCGGCTCGGCCGGCATCCGACGCGCGAAGGCGAGGCGCAGCTTCGCGGCCGGCTTGCCGGCGGCGCGGAATTTCAAGCGGCGCTTCTGGATCTCGGCCTCCACGACGCGCTGCCGCCCGCCGGTCTGGAACGGCGCATCCGCCTCATGGGCCTGGCGCTGCAGGCCGAAGCCTGGGACCCCGGCGCGCCGGACGCGCGTGTCGTGGCCGTGGAAGACCCGGACGGGACGCAACGCACGGTGGACAGCCTGTTCATTCCCGTCGATCGCGACGGCCACTATCAGTTGCTCGGCCGCATCGAACGGGTCGTGCCTGTCGTCAACTTCCATACGGCCACGGAACTCGTCGCGCTCGCCGTGAGCACCAGCGAATTGAAGTTGCCCGTGATCGCGCCGGCGTCGCTGTTCGAACGCCCGCCGGCCGTGATGCAGCGAGTCGAAGCGCTGATCTGGCTGACGGCCCAGTTCGGTCCGGAACGGCAGACAGCCTGAAGGGGACGCCATTGCTGCTGCGCTTGCGCTACATCGTTAATTTTTGCATCGTCATTTCCTCCACCGTCGTGATAGGCGCCGCAGCGATTCTCGTCGCGCGGCTGTTCGGCCGCGTCGATCTGGCCTGGCGGCTTGTGCTGTGCTGGGCCGGTTCGCTGACGCGCCTCTGCGGCGTGACGGTGCGCGCCGTCGGCCTGGAACAGGTGAAGACGGACGAACCGGCGGTGTGGATGACCAATCACCGCTCGCACTACGACACGCCGTGCATCATGGAGGCCGTGCGGATGCCGCTGCATTTCATCGCCAAGCAGGAATTGCGCAAGATACCGTTTCTGGGCGGCGCGATGGAGGTCATCGGCATGATTTTCCTCGACCGCCGCAACCCGGAGGCGGCGCGGCGCTCGCTGCAGGCGGCGGCGCAGACTGTCTGCGCGGGCAAGCCCGTGCTGATGTTTCCCGAAGGCACGCGCTCGGCGGACGGCGTGACGTTTCAGCCGTTCAAGAAGGGCGGCTTTCACCTGGCCAAGGAAGCCGGCGTGCCGATCCAGCCGATCGCCGTTCTGGGCACGGAGCGCGTGCTGCCCAAGTATTCGCTTTCGGTGCGGCCGCACCCGGTCACGATCCGGTTCGGCCGGCGCATCGCCGTCACCCCCGAGAAGACGGTCGAGCAGCTTCTCGACGAGACGCGCGCCGAGATGGAGCGGCTGATCGCGCTTGGACCGTGAATTCTCCGGGCGTCGCCTTTTCCGCCTCTGGTGCGACCGCCGCCGATCTGCTATCGTAACGCCGGATTCACTCGGGATCGATGAGGTGAGAGGATGTCGGAACGGCAATCTTCGAAGCGACGCGCGTTGCGAACGGCGATTTTCGCCCTGATCGTCCTGGCGGTCGTCTTCACGCTCTACGCGCTTTCCGAATCGCCGCGCGAGAAACCAGCCCTGCCGGACGACGCCGATCATAAGGCGGTCGCCGATTGGCGCGATTGCCTCCGCTGTCACGGCGACGGCGGCCCTTCGCCGCTGACGCCCGATCATCCCATCAACAAAGAGCAATGTTTCCGTTGTCATACGCTCCAAGGCGCGACGCCTCCCGGCCGATGAACGCGCCGCGCCCGCTCGTCGTTCATCCCGGCCTTTTCTCCGCGTCCGTCGCGGCGCAGAACGACCTCGCCGGCGCGCCCGGCCGCGTACTCTTCCATCGGTCGCACGTCACCTGGAGCGATCTCGTAGGCGTCATGGCGCAAAGCGCCGGTTTACCGCTCGCTCCCTCGCCGCGCGGAGCGCTGCGGCTCGCGCTCAAGGGGCTGCTCGACCTGCGCCGCGGCGATCCGCAAGCCGGTCTGCCGCCGCTGGCGCAATTGCTCGACCCGCTTTTCGCTTTTTTCCTTGCTCTCGATCAGCTTCCCGCCTCGCTTCGCGACCGCGCGCCGGATCTCTCCGCCTGGCCGGAAGGCGGGAAGGGCGCTTTCCTCGGAGAAACCTTCCGCGCCTGGCGGGCCGCGCTGGCCGCGCGAAATCTGCATACCGACGGCGACGTGCTCGCCGCCTATCGCCGTCTCTCGCCGCGCCCTTCCGCTTCTCCAGAAGGCGCCGCGGCGATTGTTTTCCGCGGCTTCGTCCAGCCGACGCCGCTGGCCGTGGAAACGATGCTCGATCTTGCGGGGACGACGCCGGTGACGTTTGCGTTTCGCTACCACCACGACCGCCCCGACCTCTATTCGCCGCTGGAAGCGGTCCTCAAGGCGATCGAGGCGAGCGGCGCGGATCGGCAGGCGGACGTGCAGTTCGAACCGCCGCCCCTGGCCCAGGACGCGGATCGCGCGGCGCTGGCGGCGCGGCTGTTCGCTCCTGAAGGCGGCGATTCCCAGCCATGCCGCGACTCGCGGCTGCGCGTGGTTTTCGCGCCGGACCGGGCCGCTGCCGTTCGCGCGGCGGGCGAGCGCATCCGGAGTCTGCTCGACGCGGGGACGCGCCCGGGCGACATCGCCGTCGTCGCGCCGGATCTCGACGGCGTGCGGCCCTACCTGCGCGAAGCAATCCGCGATCTCGGTCTGCCGCTCGCCTATCACCGGCTTGCGCCGGTGCTGGCCGCGCCCTGCTTCCGCTTCGTCCATCGCCTCGCCGAACTCGCCGCCGGGCCCGTGGCGATCTCGCCCCTGGCCGCCCTGGCGCGCGAGGCGCGCTCATGCGGCCTTGGACCGGCTTTTTCTCTGGACGGCGCCGAGGCGGCCTTGCGGCGGGCGGGCGTCGAACGGCTGGACGGCCGCGACGCCGCCGGCCTGCCGGCGCAATGGACCCGGACGGACGAACCGGAACGGCGAATCCTTATCGAGGCCGTGAACTCCTGGCTGAATTACGCGCGGCAGTGGCGGACGCCGCGCCCCCTGGGCGGGTGGCTTTCGCTCTGGCGCGAAACACTTTCCAGCCTGCGCCTGACCCCTTTCGCCTCGCCGCACGATCAGCGGCATTTCGCGCTTTCCTGGCATGCCCTGGAGACGGCGCGGCGGGTGGCCGACGAATGGCTCGCCGACGGCCCCCCGGCCGGCGCGGCGATCGACGGGGCGGCCTTCTTCGCCTGGCTTGAAGACGCGCTGGACGCCGCCATCCGCCTGCGCAGCAGCCCCGAGCC
>QZKR01000109.1 GCA_003598065.1 Myxococcales bacterium
GGGCTGATCGGCCTGGCGGCATGCGGTGTCGGGCTATTGCTGGTGATCGCGGCCTGCGAGCCGGTTAGTCTGCCGGAGTTCGCTTCCGGGACCCAGACCACCAACAACGAACCGCCCACGCTGACCATCCTGGAACCGTTCGAAGACGTTTCGATCAGCCGCGGGGCGAGCATAGTCATCACCTGGATCGACACCGACCGGGACACCGACGCCACCATTTCCTTCAGCCTGGTGAAAGTCAAGGAGAACGACGATGACCCGGAAACGGTGATTCCCCTGGTGGATAATATTTCCGAGAACCCCGACGACGACAATGACAGCTTCACCGTCGAGACGGAACTCGTCCCGCTGGGAAGTTACACGCTGCGCGGTCGGATCGACGACGGGATCAACCGGCCGGTGACGGCGTTGGCTGCCAACCGTACCGTAGGAATTGGTGAAGTCGTCATCCGCATCGTGCCGCCGGGAGGCACGTCGATCGCCAATCTTCCGCCGCAGGTCTTCGTGCGCGAGCCGTCGTTCAATTTGTCCGTCTCGCAGGATGACGTCGTGACCATTGTCGTCCAGCCCACGTCCGCCGATCCAAACCAGGACCCGGCCGTCGGGCCCATTGTCGACGACCCCTACGACGTGGACAGCGACGCGCTCTTGTACATAGTTCTCGATTTGGACGACGATCCCCTGAACGACGACGTGGTGGCCCCCGATGCCACCCGTATCATCAGCCTGGGCGATCCCACCGATCCGGAGGATATCACTCGGGGCGATCCGACCCGGCGGACCTTCCCGATCACCATCGATCTGGAAAGGATCCCCTTGCGCCCCGACGGCAGCCCCTACCGCATCCGGGCGACCATTACCGACCGCCAGAACCCGCCCGTGCACGCCTACGCCGCGGGAACGCTCAACGTCGTGCGGGCGGCCTCCACCGACACCGGCCCGTTCGTCGATCTCGGGACGGTGGGCAAGACGACGGCCGGCGCCCGCTTCGTAGGCTTCAACCCCGGATCGAATCTGGGCACGCGGATGGCCCATCTGGGCGATTTCGACCTCGACGGGATCGACGATTTCTGCCTGTTGGCCCGCTACGGCAACCCCCGAAACTTCGGGAACATCGGCGAAGGCTACGTGATCTACGGGCTGCCCGGACAACGCTTCGGGGGGATCATCAACGTTAATAGTACGGCCAAGTCGGTCCCCGGCTTTATCGTGGAAGCCCCGCGTCCGCGCTTCGCCATCGGCGGCGGCGACCCGTCGGAAGGAACGCAGGGTATTACCGACGTGGCCTTCATCCCGGACTTGAACGGCGACAACCGACCGGAGCTGATCTTCGGTACACCCCTGGTGGAGGGGTTCTGGTGTTCGCGCGATGACGATCCGAGCGACAGTGCCCCGGATGTCGGCGCGACGATCCAAGTCACTATTGAGCTGAGAGACGGTCGTGATGAGTCGTCGGTGACGGAAGAGGCCGACCCGGTGGACCGCGTGACCGAGTTCACTTACTCCGGGATGTCCGACACGGTCATCTCCTCCGCCCAACCCAACAACAACTTCCGGTCGGCGGATCTGGAGTGGGTCAACGCCGGAACGGGCAACCGCAAATGGACGCTGTTGAAGCTCGCGGACATTCTGCTGACGTTTCCCCCGGAGGACCGACCGGAAGCCATCGCCGACATCAGCGGAACCTTGACGCTGACGGTGCTGGACTCCGGCGGACAGGGCGCGGTGCACGAACTGCTGACCGACTTCAACGAAGCGACCGAGACGTTTAACACGTTCGGCGAACCCGTCGCCGGTGTGGACTACGTGGAGGAGCCGATCACGACGATTTCCGCCGACGCCCCCGGCTCGCAACTCACCGTGGAGATGGATGAGTTGCTGACCCGTCTGATCTTCGGACAGTTGATCGGCTCGCGGAACGAGATTCGCTTGATCATCGTGCCCGGGGAGGAGGGAGTCGGGCAGGATTCCGCGGACGCGTCGCGTCTGGCGTCTAAGGAGTTCAGCGATCCGCGCCTGCGCCCCACGCTCATGTTCGAATACAACCGGGTCCTCACCGGTGGGCCCTTGGGCTGCTACCCGGACCCTTATCCCAACAACCTCGCCGACCTGCCCAACGGAGACTTGGGGGCGAATGAGAACAAGTTCGAAGCCGCCGGCGAGGCCTGGCGCGTGACCAGCGGCCAGCGCCCGCGGGTCTATTTGGGCGAAGTGTACGAGCCGCTGGCCATCACCCGCAGCGAGTTGAGCCAGACGCTCGAGCAGCAGTCCGGGCGCATCACCATCACCCTGCCGCGTGACCATGCCATCGCGCAGCAGTTCAGAGGCTATCTGCCGGCGGAGCCGGTGCGCCTCACCCTCGCGCGCGGGCATGAAGGCGAAGCCGAGATCATCGCCTACACCGGCTTCGAGGTGCTCTCCGCCAAATTCGGCGACGCCTGCGAGCTGACGGTGGGCCCGCCACAGGAGAAGCTCAAGCGGCGCATCCCTCCGCAGGAGTACCAGCGGCGCTGTAACCATATCCTGTTCGATGCGGGCTGCACCTTGGACCGTGAGGATTTCCGCGAACCGGCCACGCTGACCTTTGTGAGCGGCGTGACGGTGCGCGCGGCGGAGTTCGCCACGCTGGGCTCGGGGTGGTTCGATTCGGGCTACCTCGAAAAGGGCAACGAGCGGCGGATGATCTTGCGCCACGTGGGCGACACCATCGAGCTGATCACCGCCATGCCGTCGCTCGCGGTGGGCGATGCGGTGGACGTCTTCGCCGGGTGCCTGCGCACCGCCTCGGTGTGCAATTCCAAGTTCTCGAATCTCGTGAATTTCTTAGGCTTCGAGTTCATCCCGCAGAAGAACCCATTCCGGGGAGTGGAGTAGATGCCGTTCTGGCTCATTGTCGTCATCTTCATCGCCGCCACGGTGGGCGCATCGCTGCTGGCGGCGCGGCGCCCGCGCGGGCGCGACGTCAAGCCTTCGGCCCTGGGCGATTTCGATTTCCCCACCGCGGAAGAAGGCCGGCCGATTCCCGTGGTGTTCGGCACGGTGAAGATCTCCGCGCCAAACGTGATCTGGTATGGCGACCTCAAAAGCGACGCGATCCGCAAGGACGGGCAAACCATCGGGTTCAAGTATTCGGTGGGGATCCAGATGGCGCTGTGCCACGGCCCGGTGGACGATGTGATCGCGCTGCTGGCCGGCGAGGACGACAAGCAGGTGTTCTTCACCAAGACCGTCGTCAACGGCGGAGGCGGCCAGGAGGATTACCGCAAGCTGGACGTGAACCAGCCGAACCTGTTCGGCGGCGAGCGTGACGGCAAGGAAGGCGGGATCGTCGGCCGCTTTGACTTCTACCGCGGTATTGCCACGCAGACCGCCAGCTCCTACCTCACGCCCTTCCAGGGTTCGCTCACGCCGCCCTATCACGGTCTGTGCCACGTGGTCGCGCGGCGTCCGTACCTTGGCACTTCGCAGTACATCAAGAAGCTGTCCTGGGTGGTGCGCTACCAGCCGTCCAACCTCGGGCTCACGACACAGCAGACGCAAATCCAGCACGACGCCAATCCGGCGGAGATCCTCTACGTGCTGAAGACGAACCCGATCTTTGGCCTGGGCGAGAATCCGGCCACCATCAACACTTCCAGCTTCGCGGCCGCCGGGGCTACGCTGGCCACTGAGCGCATGGGCATGAGCTTGCTGATCGAATCGAAGAACTCCGCGCAGAAGTTCATTGACGATATCCTCCAGCACATCGATGGGGTGCTCTACACCGATACGCAGACCGGGCTGTGTAACTTGGCGCTGGCGCGCGACGATTACGACGAAGCGAGCCTGCTGGAGCTGACCGACGCCGACCTGGTGGAGCCGGCCGAGCTTTCGCGCGGCTCCTGGTCCGAAATGCTGAATGAGATCAAGGTGGAGTACTCCCGCTCGAACGGCATCAACCGCTTCGAGCGCGGCATCGAGCAGGCGCACGAGGCGGCGCTGCACGCGGTGCAAGGCGAGCGCATCACCGAGACCATCGAGCTGCACGGCTTCACCCGCGCGGACCTGGCGCAGGCCGCGGCTACCCGCGAGCTGCGCGCCGCCAGCTTCCCGCTGCTCAAGGGCACGCTCAAGGTAAACCGCCGGGCCTGGCCGCTGCGCATCGGGCAGGTGTTCCGGCTGACCTCGAAGTATGTCGGCGAAGAGTGGCGCGAGCCGCGCGGCAGCGCGACCTCGCTGCGCGCCGGTAGCATCCAGGAGACCGGCTCGGGGTCCGCCTGGACCAACCTCACCAATGCCCAGAGGCTGGACGACCTGGACGCCGAGACGCTGATTCATTTCCCGGACAACACGCAATCGAAGCGGCTCGAGCTGACCGACCTGCGGCTGCGCGGTATTCCGCTTGGCGTGCAGATTGACGCCATCGAGGTGCAGCTCCGCTACAAAATTCCCCAGGGCAACCCGCGGTGGAAGGCGCAGCTCCTGCTGAACGGGGCGCCGATCGGCAATGAGCTGACGCTGGGCGTGGCGCAGGACAGCAACTACGCGACGGTAATTTTTGGCGGGCCCAATGCCACGCTGCCGGCGTTGTCCGACTGGGGCGTGACGCCGAGCGCCGCGCAACTGCGCGATGCGACGTTTGGCGTGGCGATCACCGCGGAAGACGCGCTGAGCACCCAGGACACGGAATTCGACCTCGATGCAGCCGCGCCCGTTACCGTCTATTGGAGCCGGCCGGCGCAGATCCAGACGCTCGCGCCGGCGTCGGCCTCCAGCGTGAACCTGTTCGGCTCCGGCGTGGCCTGGAGCGATCCCGCGAACGCGCTGGCGTCGGACGATGCGCGCGCCACCGCGGTGCTGGGCCCGGGATCGGGGCTTTCGCAATCGCGCACGGAAAACCTGCGGCTGCGTTTCGCGGCGAGCCCGCCGGTGGACTCGCAAATCGCGCGCATCGCGCTGGCCCTCGAGCGCAGCGTGATCCAGGGCGCCACCCCGCCCAACCGCACAGTGAACGAGGACAACACCATCCGCCTCTACGCCAACGGCGCGCCGCTGGGCCCGGACAAGAAAGAGGTCGCTGCCTGGCCCGCCACGGACGCAGTGAAGACCTACGAATGGAAGGGCGCGGACTTGGCGGGCATCACACCGGAAGTTCTGGCGGCTTCCGATTTCAGCGCCGACGTCGGCGCCTTCAGCTCCGATACGAGCACCGGGGAAACCTGCACCGCGCGCGTGGATCATGCCGCGCTCACGGTCGAGTGGCGCGTGAAAGCAGCAGCCAGCGTCATCATGCGTGTCGGCCCCATCCGCTACGGGCGCCTGGAAGACGGCACGATCGAAATCGATTGCGTGGAAGACATCTTCGCCCACGTGGAAGAGCCGGTATTCGACAACCCCGCGGCAGGCGATTCCGGCTGGCTGGACCCCATCGATCCTCCCATCGATCCTCTGGATCCGGTGGACGATGACGGGCTGCTGCTGCTGGAAGCGCCGTTCCACCTGGCGAACTCCATCGAGATTCTCGTCGCGGCGCAGCGGCGCGATGGCAGCTCCTCGAGCTATGAAGTCTGGAGCGATGAAGGCGATGGCTTCTACCCATCCAATGAAGTGCCTTCGTTCTGCCCCACCGGCCGGCTGGCCGCCAACTATGACAAGGAGACGGACGCGCTCGACGCCACCGGCTTCACCGTGCAGAGCGGCCGCGACCTGGACAAGCTCGTGAGCACCGACGCCGCCGGGCGCATCCGCGGCGACAACCTGGCGGTGCTGCGCGACGCCAACGGGGAAGAGGAGTGGATGAGCTGGCAGACCCTCACCGACAACGGCGACGGCACCTTCACCTTCAGCAACGTGGTGCGCGGCGTCTTCGACACCCGCCCGCTCGACCACCTCTCGGGCGCCATGGTCTATTTCGTTTCTTCCGGCCCGCGCGGCTCCACCGGCCTGGCGCACGCCGGGGTTTCCCGCGTGGCGCCGTTCACCGAAACGCAGACGGTGGATATCAAGGCGCTGCCGCGCAACCCCAAAGGCGTGCTGGCCATCGGCGGCACCACGGAAAAAACCGTGGTGCTGGTGGAGCGCGCCAACAAGCCTTATCCCCCGGGCAACGTGCAGATCAACGGCGAGCGGTTTCCCGCCAGCATCACCGGCGATGCGGTGGTCACCTGGGCGCACCGCAACCGCTTCGAGCTGCGCCGGCAGAACCGCGTGGCCCAGCAGGACGAAGGGAACATCGGATCGCCGGAAGGCACCTACACCTTCGAGGTGTATCTGGACGGAGTCATTGTCCCGGCGCGCACGCAGACCGGCCTGACCGGCACCACCGCCACCTACACCGCCGCGCAGCGCGCCGCGGATGATCCCGGCGGCACGGCCATGGTCAGCTTCAAGATTTACGACAACCGCGCGGTGGCCCCGCCGCCGCTCTACGATCCCCCGCCCGCGGACGATTCCCCGCCGGGCGGCGGCTACGAATTCATCCAGTCATGAAAAACGTTCTAACGTTCTAACGTGCTGTCCTTACCGGACAGGCCAATTCCTTGCGCATCCGCGCGCGTGTTACAACCGCAGCATGACCTGGTCCAACGGGGGAGCTACGTCTTTCACCCAGCGCACGCTCGTGACTATCCTCGTTACCACCCTACTGAGTATGCTGGCGTTTTTCTTCACTGACCGGCTGACCTTTGGGGAGCGCACGGCGGAAGATCGGGGCCAGGTGCGGGCGCGGCTCGCCACCGTCGAGAAACAGATGGACGCGAAGGCCGACAGCAAGGAATTGACCGCCATTCAGCAGCAATTGGGGCGCATTGAGGAGCAGCTCCGCGAGCTGCGCGGCGACGTGCGCCGCATGGAGCGCCGCGCGCCATGAAGCCCAAAGCGATCCATTACGAGATTCGCTGGGCCGGCAAATGGTGGGACCCCTGGACGTGGAATACCTGGCACGTCTTTTGGGTTGGAGATTTCCGTGAGCGGGTGGTAACAGAAATGAAGGGCCGCGGACTGGCAAACGAAACGCGAGACATCATGGAAAAGGCATTCCAGCGAGCGCAACGCCGATCCGCAGCGGAGGCGACCTGATGTCGCGCGCGCTCGACGACCTCTGCCCGCACTTTCGCCCGCTGGTGTTCGAGTTTTTGGCCCGGCTGACCGAAGCGGGGATCGCGGTGATGATCGTGGACACGCTGCGCAGCGAGCAGGAGCATGCCGCGAACCTGGCCAAAGGCGCATCGTGGATCCAGCGCAGCAAGCACCTGCCGCAGCCACATTGCTGCAACAAGTCGCACGCGCTGGATGTCTGCCCTTACGAGGTCTACAACATCGCCGGCCCGGACAAGCTGAACTGGGACCATAAGACGCCGGTGTGGGGCCGCATCATCCTGATGGGCGAAAATCTGGGGCTGCGCAGCGGCAAGCATTTCCCCAAGCCGGACCTGGGCCACTTCGAGTTCATGCCGCAGACGGTCGGCGTCGGCATCGCCGAGGAGTGAAGGTTTTGTGGGCCGCACTTTCCGCCCGTTCTCTGGGAAGGGGCTGGGCGGGATTTCCTGAGAGGGGAACGCGGCCCTGCCAAGCAGAGGTCGTCGAGGAGGAACGATGAAGCTTCGCTACAAGGTTTTGCTGGTGTGGATCGTCTTTGGTCTGGCCTACAGCATGTTCCTGGATTCGCGGGTGAACGCGCAGCCGGCCAAGGTGCAAACCGTCACGCTCCGCACGCTGGGCATCGTTCCCGGGCCCACTCCACAGTCGCCGCCCACGGTGACCGCGGAGCTGGGCTTCGAATACGGTTTCCCCGCGCTGGTGGCCAAGTACCGCATCTACGACCGCGGAACAGACCTGAGTTGTCAGGGGCCACGCGCACTGCTGGCGGAAACCGCCACGGGCACGCCGCCGACCGACAGCTTCCCGCGGCAGACGACCGATCCCAGCGACGACCCCATCCCTTTGCAGATTACTTTCAGCGCGCACTGTCTGGAGATCGTCGCGGTCAGCGCGTCGGGAGCGGAGGGAGGGCCACTGACCTTCCCTTTCGCCGAGCCGCCCTTGCCCGCGCCCAAAAACCCAAAGCTGTGGCGGGTCACTTTCTGATTCGTTGCCTGCGGTGGTTCGCGGGCTTGTTTCGTTGAGGTGAGGATGTTCGAGCAGGTGATCATGTATCTGTCTTTCGCCGCCGGCGCGTTCTACCGGCTGAGCGACCGCGCCTTCCACGCCAAGGCCGGCCCGGATAAATCCGTGCGCAGTATCTGGGATTACTTCCAACGGGAATCGGGCTGGTTCATCGGACGCCTGGCCGTGGCTACGCTGATTTTTATCGGTACGGTGCACAACCTGGATATCGACCTCTTGCCCGCCATCATCCTGGGCCTCAGCTCCGGCGCGGGATTCGAGGCGGCCATGGACCGCATCGGCAGCAAGAAGGGAAACGGAGAGGAAAAATGAGATTCAAGCGAACAGCGATGGCTTTCGCATTCTGTTTTCTCTCGCTGCTCCTGGGGGCCTGCCCGGCGCAGATCCGCAAAGACCCCGCGACGGGCCAGCCCTACCGCGAGCCCACGGTGGGCGAGCAGTTGCTCGCGCTGAACGTGCTGTTCGCGCAGACCAACCTTTCCGTGCAGCGCGGCGCCATCCAGGCGCACGCGCTGGGCATGCTGCCGGTGGGCGTGGCCGGCGACGTGGTGCGCGCCACCAAGCGCGTGGCCGAGCTGGACAACGACCTTCTGCCGTTGCTGGCAGCCGCAGCGCAGGAAACCCCGGACATTCCCGCATTGCGCGCCAAGCTGAAACAGATCACCGACGAGTTAACCACCGTGCAGGTCATGAACGGGCTGGGCATCAAGAACCCGGATTCGCAGCGCACCTTCGCGGCCGACGCCCTGCTGCTGCACTCGCTGGTGGACCAGATTCTGGCGCTCGTCGAGCGCCTCATCCCTTCGCCGCAAGGAGCGTGGAATGCGATACCTGCTGCTCATCACACAAGGCTTGAACGTGGTTGGCTATGCCTTGCTCGAATCGGCGGAGCTGGCGGCGCGCTGGAAGCGGCTGCACGAGCTTGACCCGGACGTAAAGGTCAACATCGTGGACCTGAATGGCCAGGCCGCCGAGATCAACGCCGCAGCGATCGCGGGCGCCAATGCGTGGCTCGCGCAGCACGGTCTCGCCTGAGCTGGCGGCGCTGTTGCGCCTGTTGGCGCGCTACGCCCGCGGGGAATACGTCCCGGTGCCAGCGGCGCTGATGCAGTGGATTCTGCAGCAGGCCCGGCGCTGCCCGGCCTGCGGACAAAGGCTCGATCCAAGGCGGCGGGGCTGTTCCATCCGCCGCATTGTGAAAGCGATGAAACGAGGAGGAACCCATGGCCGCGATGTCCGACTTTCTCGAAAATGAGTTGATCAAGCACATCTTTCGCACCGGCTCGTTCACCAAGCCCGCCGCGCTGCACGTGGCGCTGTTCACCGCAGCGCCCTCGGACGCCGGCGGCGGCACGGAAGTTTCCGGTGGCAGTTACGCGCGCGCCCAGCGCGACCCGCTGGACGCCAACTGGGCGGCCACCTCGGGCACCGACGGGCACACCGAGAACGTCGCGGATATCGTGTTTCCCGCGCCCACCGCCAACTGGGGCACCATCACCCATTTCGGCATCTTCGACGCCGCCACCGCCGGCAACCTGCTGTTCCACGGCGCGCTCACCGCGCCCAAAACAGTGAACAACCTCGACCCGGCGCCGAAGTTCGCGGCCGGCGAGCTGGACATCACCCTGGCCTAACCATGGCTCGGTCGATTCCATTTCGCTGCGTGCAACCGCAGCTCCCGGCCATGCGCCTCCTATGTCGGGCCATCGCCATGCATCGCCGCGCGGGCCGATACGGACCTGCGGATTTTCTGCGCTCGTGGCTGCTGGGACTCGACAGCGGAATGCGCGTCACGCAAGAGAAGAGCGGTAAGGTTGCAGTGTGGCACTGGCCGGTTCCGGCGTTTGGCGACCAATTTCATTACTGCAACTATGGGGAGTTCATCGCCAACAGCCGGGAGGCCGGACCTCCGCACGCCACCGCCCCGGCCTAGGAGGGAACATGCCGGTCACACATGCTTTCGCGTCGGGCAAGGCAGATGGCGGCGATACAACCTTGGTGCGTCCTTCCGACTGGAATGCGGCACACGCCATCACTGATCTCACGCTGGGCGGCGCGACGCCATTTTTGCAGTTTCCGAACTACACCACCCCGGCAGTGGGTGCCGCGAGCAGTGGCCGATTGGCCTATGAGTCCGCCACCCAGCAACTCCGGCTATCGCGGAATGGTGGGGCATATGCGGACCTGCTCAGCGGAGGGTTGACGGCAAACCAGATTCCGCACGCGACCGCCGCGGGTTCCCTCGCGCCAATGACGGGGCTAACGTGGACCGACGCGAACAGCAAACTCGCGTGGGCGCAGGGCACACTCACCACCTCGCAGCCGTTCTTCAGCCACACGGCCACGTGGAACGCGGCAGGGGTCACCTTCCACAACTTCGACACGACCATCACCGGCACCGCGATGGCCGACGGTTCTTCTTTCCGCCGTTGGATTCTCGACGGCAACACGCGCATCTCCATCGAGCGCGACCTCGCCGCGCACTCCAGCGACATCGGCTTGAAGTTTCGCAATGCCGCTAACACTGCCGACTTCATGATGGGCGAGTGGATTGGAACGAGCTTCGTTCCGCGCTATAAAGGCGCAGGCGGCCTGATTATTCAGACTCAAAATACGACGGCCAGCGGGCAGGCGTTTCGGCTTGGATTGATGTCAGGCGGCGGGTCCACTTACGCCACATTCGGCGGCGACGTCAGCGGCACTGCGATAATTTACCGCAACGTGACCACGGCCATCGCGCGCCTCTGTTTAGGGAACGTGGGATCTGTCGCTTGCGAGGCGAGTCTCGCGACGATTCTTCTCTTCAACGAGACGGCCGGGCAAGCGACCTCGGTTGATGTGCGAGCCGGAGCCACGCAGGGGACGACCCCGCTGCTGCGCTTCCGCAACAACGCGGATTCGGCCACACTGGGAAGCGTTGACCAGAACGGCGATTACGTCCTGCGCTCTGTAGCCTTCGCTTCGCTCCCGGCCAGCGGCAACGGCACTCTGATCTATTGCTCGGACTGCACGATTGCAAGTCCGTGCGCAAGCGGGGGCAGCGGGGCGCTGGCCAAGCGGGTCAATGGCGCGTGGGTCTGCAACTAGGAGAACCAAGCATGAGCTTTCGACTGTACGTGCGGCGTGGTTGTCCAGCATGTTTGGAAGCGTCGCGTTGGTTGGAAAAGAACGGGTTGAACGAGGCGACAGTTATCATTGATGCAGCCAACGACCCGGTGATTAATGCCGGGTTGAAGGCTTACGGCGACAAGGTGCCATTACTGGTGAGCTACATTCCCGAGCAGGGTAAGCCAGGCAAAATCGTGCCTGGGTTTCAGCCCAAGGAGTACGAGCGCCTGGCCGCGCTCTATCGCCAGGTAACCCAGGTGGAGGGTTTCGAGGTAGTTTCGGGCGTCGTGGTTAAGCCGCGAGCGCCAGGGAAAACCTAATCACGCCCTGATGAGTTGCGGTGACCAGTGGCTTTCCAAACGGACGCCTTCCAGAACGATGCCTTTCAACTGACCGCCGACACTCTGCTCGCCGCGGCCCTATCCGGCAGCGGGTCCGTGGGCGGCAATCTCACCACTGAGATCACCCTGCAAGCGGGGCTGGCGGGCCAGGCTAGCGTAGCCGCCGCGTTGAGCACGGAGATCCGCTGCGCAGCCAGTGTTTCCGGACAGGCCACGGTGGCCGCGAGCTTGACCACCGAGATCACCTTGCAAGCGGGGCTGGCGGGGCAGGCCAGCGTGGCCGCCGCGTTGAGCACGGAGATCCACTGCGCGGCCAGTGTTTCCGGACAAGCATCGGTAGCAGCCAGCCTGAGCACCGCGATCACTCTGGCCGCGGCGCTCTCGGGACAAGCCAGCGTCAACGCCACGCTCAGCGATGCCGGTGCGATCGAGTTCTCGGCTGCGCTCAGCGGCAGCGCCACGCTGGCGGGGTCGCTGACCACGGAGATCCGGCTGGCAGCGGGGCTCTCTGCCGCGGCCAGCGCGAGCGCGACGCTGAGCAGCTCGGGCGCCCTGCTGGCGGCGCAACTGGCGGGCTCGTCCACCGTGCAGGCTTCCTTGAGCACGGAGATCCGCCTGGCCGCGAACCTCAGCGCGTCGGCCACCGTGCTCGCCACCCTGCAGGGCGCGCTTCCACCGCCCACAGCGCGCATCTTCCGCGCGCCGGCGGGAACGCGAGTGTTCAAAGCTCCCAAGTGAGGTGCGCGAATGGCCTTTGACCCTGGCATTATCAATCAGCCGCAGGTGGAGTGGAAGCAGCCGCAGGAGAAGCTCGATCGCGGGGTGGACTTTACCGACCGGCTCAGCGGAGAAACATCCATCACCCTGCTCAGCGTAACCGCGGTGGACACCGCCGATGGGTCCGACGCCACCGCCGCGATCATCTCCAGCAATCCCCCGCCGCTGGTGCTGCCGGGAACCAAGACGGTGCAATTCCGCATGCAGGGCGGCACGACCGGCAAGGTGTACAAGGTCTCGGTGCGCGCGCAAGGCGCTAGCGGCCAGGTCGCGGAATTCGATCTCGAGCTGAACGTGCATGAGTTCTGAGCAGGTAGCCTCGATCCTGGGCACGCTGATCCTGGTGCTGCTGACGCTCGCGGTGGGCATCCTGGCGCATTTCACCTGGGACACGCGGCGGCAGCTCCGCGAGTTCCTGCGCGGCGGCAACGGGATCCACAAACAACGCATCCCGGGCACCGACCGCTGGCTGCTGGACGCGCACGATTACATCGGCTTGCGCAACCTGCACAGCGATGCGCTGGCCCGCGTGGACCGCATAGACCAGGTCCTGCAGCAACGCTTCGGGGAATTGCCTTCGGTGTTTCCCTTCGTGGATGCCCGGCGCAAGGAGTTGCAGGAAGAGTTCGCGCGGGCGGAGAAAGCCATCCCGCGCTCGCGCTAGGTGCCGTTCCAGTGCCCGCGCAGGAGTCACGCACAGGACAGTGACTCCTGCGCGTGGCCGCCACTTCTTTGCTTTCAATCCGAGGCAACCCGTTTCCCGCCCGCCATTTGCATCAAGCGCCTCAGTGGTGCGCTTGCCGCTGGTGCCATTCCAGTGCCGCCGCTCTTGCGCGGAGGTTTTTTGGGACACAGCCGCTCGATGGCCGCCTGTTCATGCTCGCGGGACAGGTGCGCGTATTTCATGGTTTGCACAATGCTGCGATGCCCCAGCAACACCTGCGCGGTGCGCAGATCCACGCCGGCCATCACCAGGCGCGACGCGAAGGTGTGCCGTAGATCGTGCCAGTGGAAATTCTCGATGCCGGCGGCGCGCACCGCGTCTTCAAACCAGCGCCGCCAGTCGCGTTGCCCGCGCTCCTTCGCCTCGGGCGCCAGGTAGGCGTGGCCGTGGGAGGCGGCATGCAGCCGCTCGACGGCCAGGCGCGCGGCGCGGTTCAGGCGCACAAAGCGGCGGCGCTGGCCGCCGCGGCCTTTGCCATAGACGGTGAGCAGATCATTCTCCAGGTCCACATCTTCCCAGCGCAGTCCGAACTGCTCATTGCGGCGCAAGCCGGTGTGCAGCGCCAGGTCCAGCTCCGGCTCGCGCTCCGGGCAGGCGTGGCGAATTTCGGCTCGCAGCGCCAGCTCTTCCTGCGGATCGAGGAAGCGGATGCGAGGATCATTCTCCCGGAAGCGCGGGACGCGCGCGACTGGATTGGTGCGCAGGTCGCCGTTGCGCACGGCATAGCTGAAGATGCTGGAGAGCAGTGAGCGGTAGCGATTCACCGTGGGCCCGGCCTTGCCTTGCTCGAGCAGATGCTCGAGAAACCTCTCCACCGCCGCGGCGTCGATCTTGCCGGCGGGAGTGGCGGCAAAGCGATGGAGCAGCAGGCGCGCACGCCAGCGATCCGCGCGCAGGGAAGTTTCCGCAGAGCGCCCTTGCTTGGCGGCCAGCGCCGCCTCGGCCAGTTCGCGGAACAGCAGGCCGCCGCCGCGCCGCTCTGCGGGCGAGACGAACAGGGCTTCGCGGATCTCGCGCTTGCGCCGATAGTAGGCTTCCAGCGCCACTTCGTAGCGCCCCACTTTCTCGCGGTGCCGGCGGCCGTCGCGGTCATAGTAGTTGATCCACCAGACGCCGGAGCCTTTGCGGCGCTCGAACACCCCGCGCGGCGGGTGGAAGGCAAAGGCATTTTGCACAGGCATGTGCGGACGGGTCACATTCATAAAAGTTTTCTCTTGACAAGCATTGGGCGGACACTTTACTCTCCCGCACAGCACGGTAGCAAGGGTTTTTTGTGTAGGGAATGTAGAGAGCAGTTACCTTCCAACCACTGCGCGGAAGTGGCGGAACTGGCAGACGCGCAGGACTTAGGAAGAAGCCGCTC
>QZKR01000027.1 GCA_003598065.1 Myxococcales bacterium
CCGAACGCGACGCTGTTGCCGACGATCAGCGCGACGTTCGGCCCGGGCGTGAGCATGAGGACCGCGACGGCGAGGACGAAGGCCAGGAAGAGGCCGGGATCGATCATGGAGCGGACGTCCCGTCGGCCCAGGCGGCGAGCGCGCCGGCGAGCCGCTTCGCGCTCGCCGGATCGAGGTCGAGGAGCGTGAAGCGGCTTCCTTCCTTGATCCGGACCCGGAGCAAATTCAATCCGCCTTCGTACTCGACCTTCTGGAGCGCGATCGACTTGCCCCAGGGCGCGTCGAAGGCGTCGATCTCGCCGCGAATGGTATAAAGCGCCACGAAAATCTCCTCTGTGCCATTCAGGTAAACGCGATCCGGTCGTAGCTGCGCGCCCGCCACACCAGCCGCTTGCGCGCCGCGTCGTCGCGAAACGCGCCGCGCCCGTGCAGCACGTTGTTGCAGACGACGCCTTCGCCCGGTTCGAGGCGATGGCGCACCACGTAAGGCGATGCGGGATCGTCGAGCAAGCGTTCAAGCGCCTGGGCGGCGGCGCGAACATCCGGATCGTCGCGCCAGACGATGCTGCGGGTCCGCGCGGTATAGCGCATGTGCAGCGCGCCGCTCGCCGGATCGACGGAAAAAACGGGGCCCGGACGCACGGAGCGCAGCTCGGCGCCATCGATCTCGTTCGCCGGCACGGTCATGGCCTCCGGGTGGAACAGCGCGGCGACGAGCGCCGGGTCGCGCTCGCGCAGCAGGATATAGGCGATCTCGTGATCCATGATCCGGCTTTCGCCGCCTTCGGCCGCGTCCTGCTCGCAATGGAGCAGGAAGCCCCGGATCTGGCGGTCGGGCGCGTTGTAGTAGCCGTCGGTGTGCCATTGGATCGGCCGGTCGGTGTAGGGAATGTAGCGCTTCGCCTCGCCCGTCCGCACCGTCACTTGGCTGAGGCCTTCATCGTCGGCCATGGGATTGGAATCGAGCCGACACAGGCCGAACGCTCGGGCAAGACCCTGGGCGATATCGCGACCCGGGACGGTCTTCGCGGTCGTCCGATAGAGAAAAAAATTTGTGCACCGCACAATTTCAGTGGCTTCGGCGCGCTCGGTCGCCGAGGGGGTGATGGGATCGGAAAATCTCACAAAAAATCTTTCCTTATTAAACGGATACGAGGACATCTTGAAGTCGCGCCAACGAGCGTATTCCGCTTGTTCCGCGAGCGCGAAAGGACCTTGCGTGGGTAGGTTTGAATCCATGCGAACGAAAACCATATGTGCAAAGGCACATTAAGAATATTGCATATTAGATTTTAGTCACCTATCATCCTCTATCATTCGATTGGTTAAGCCGGGGGCACCTGATTCACATTCGCAGGTCAACCGCGCCCGGAGCAAGTGCACGTTGTTTTTTTTACGCGCGCCGAGAGGGAGGAACCAATGGCTCAAGATACCACCGCGAAATCCGGCAAGGCGATGCCCGCGACCCCGCTGCTCGATCAACTCGAAAGCGGACCGTGGCCGAGCTTCGTCACCGGCCTGAAGCGCCTGGCCGAATCCGAGGACAAACAATACGCGCCGATGATGAAGGACCTGCTCGGCCAGCTCGAGCACTCCTACGAAACGCGCAAGGGTTATTGGAAGGGCGGCACGGTCGGCGTGCGCGGCTACGGCGCGGGCATCATTCCCCGCTTCTCCGAAGTGCGCGAAAAATTTCCCGAATCGTCCGAATTCCACACCTTCCGCGTCCAGCCGCCGGCGGGCATGCACTATGACACCGCCACCATGCGTAAGCTGTGCGACATCTGGGAAAAGTACGGCTCCGGCCTGATCGCCTTCCACGGCCAGTCGGGCGACATCATGTTCCAGGGAATCAAGACCGAAAACGTCCAGCCCGCCTTCGACGCGTTCAACGAGATCGGCTTCGATCTCGGCGGCGCGGGCGCGGGCGTGCGCACGTCCATGAGCTGCGTCGGCGCGGCGCGCTGCGAGCAGTCCTGCTACAACGAGCAGAAGGCGCACCGGATGATGATCAACTCGCTGTTGGAGGAGATGCACCGGCCGGCGCTGCCCTACAAGTTCAAGTTCAAGTTCTCCGGCTGCGCCAACGACTGCGTCAACGCCTCGCACCGCTCCGACTTCGCGGTGCTCGGCACCTGGGCCGACGACATGCAGGTTGACCAGGACGAATTCAAGAAGGCGGTCAAGCAGCGCGGCCGCAAGGAAATCATCGACCAGGTCATCAATATGTGCCCGACCCGGGCGCTGAGCCTGAACGACGACGATACCATCGACGTCGACAACAAGAGCTGCGTGCGCTGCATGCACTGCATCAACGTCCTGACCAAGGCGTTGAAGCCGGGCAAGGTGCGCGGCGCGACGGTGCTGGCGGGCGGCAAGCGTTCGCTCAAGATCGGCGACCTGATGGGCACCGTGCTGGTGCCGTTCATGCGCCTGGAGACCGACGAGGACTATGAGAAACTCGTCGATCTCGGTCGCAAGGTGCTCGAATTCTGGGCGGAAAACGCCCTCGACCACGAACGCCTGGGCGAAATGATCGAACGCATCGGCCTGGTCAATTTCCTCGACGGCATCGGCCTCGAACCGGACGCCAACATGGTCATCCATCCGCGCACCAGTTCCTATGTCCGTCTCGACGGCTGGGACGAGGAAGTGGAGAAGTGGAAGGCGCGCCAGGCGGCCAAGGCGCCCAAGGCCGTCGCCGCCGAATAACGATCGCTTCCGACAGGGAACAAAACCGATGAACCAGGTTCAACAGCCGATCCAAGCCCCCAAGGCCCCGCCGCCGCGCATGCCCGACGAATGCGGGGTGCCCGACCCGGTGCCGTTGATGCATCCCCTGATGCGCAAGAACTTCGGCCAATGGGCATGGCACGACCGGCCGCGTCCGGGCGTGCTCCATCACGTCGCCAAGAACGGCGACCAGCTGTGGACCGTGAAGGCGGGCACCCAGCGGCAGATGGACGTCTATACCATCCGCAAGATCTGCGACATCGTCGATAAGTACGGCGAAGGGCACATGCGCTTCACCACCCGTTCCAATATCGAAATCGGCGTTGCCGACGAAAAGAAGGTGGCGCCCCTGATCGCGAAACTGGAAGCCGAAGGCTTCCCGGTCGGCGGCACCGGCAATTCGGTTTCCATGATCTCCCATACCCAGGGCTGGCTGCACTGCGACATTCCCGCCACCGACGCCTCGGGCGTGGTCAAGGCGCTGATGGACGAGCTCTACGAAGAGTTCAAGAAAGAGGAAATGCCCAACCGGGTCAAAATCACGACCTCGTGCTGCCAGATCAACTGCGGCGGCCAGGGCGACATCTCGATCAACATCCAGCACACCAAGCCGCCCAAGATCAATCACGACCTGGTCGCCAACGTGTGCGAACGCCCGGCGGTGATCGCGCGCTGCCCGGTCGCGGCGATCCGTCCGGCCCTGGTCAACGGCAAGCCGTCGCTGGAAGTCGACGAGCGCAAGTGCATCTGCTGCGGCGCGTGCTACCCGCCGTGCCCGCCGATGCAGATCAACGACCCCGAAAACTCCAAGCTCGCGATCTGGGTCGGCGGCAAGCATTCGAGCACCCGCTCGCGGCCCTCGTTCCACAAGCTGGTGGCGGCGGGGCTGCCCAACAACCCGCCGCGCTGGCCCGAGGTCGCCCAAGTGGTCAAGACCATCCTCCACGCCTACAAGGAAAACGCCCGGCCCTGGGAGCGGATGAACGAGTGGATCGACCGCATCGGCTGGCCCCGGTTCTTCGAATTGACCGGCCTGCCGTTCACCAAGTTCCACATCGACGATTGGCGCGGCGGTCGGGCGAGCCTGAACGCTTCCAGTCACGTGCACTTCTGAGGTTAAAGGGCTGATCGCGTCCCGGTCCCGCGCGGCGTCGGGGCGCGACCTGAAGCTTGGGCGTTAACGAAAAAATCGAGACCACGGCGATGAAATTCGGCATTCTGGTCAACGAAGGACCGTTCAACCACCAGGCGTCCGATTCGGCCTATCAGTTCGCCAAGGCCGCGATCGCCAAGGGCCACCAGGTGATGCGCGTGTTCTTCTATTACGACGGCGTCAACAACGCGAACAAGCTGTCCGAACCGCAATCGGACGACCGCAACCTGATCAAGCTGTGGGGCGAGATGGCGAAGGCGCACAAGGTGGATCTGGTGGTGTGCGTCGCGGCGGGCCTGCGCCGGGGCATCAAGGACCAGATCCTGGCGGAAGGGTTCCGGATTTCGGGCCTCGGCCAGTTGACCGAACTCGGCATCGCCGCCGACCGCCTGCTCGTGTTCGGCGATTGAGGACAGGAAACGCGCGATGAGCGAAGAACCCGTTTTTGAAACCGAAGGCGTCGTCAAGAAGTTCATGTTCGTGAACCGCAAGGCGCCCTACGGCACCATCTATCCGCTCGAGATCTTGGAGTCGGTGCTGATTTCGGCCGCGTTCGACCAGGACACGTCGGTCGCCTTTCTCGACGACGGCGTATTCCAGATCAAGAAGGGCCACGATCCCAAGGAACTCGGCATGAAGAACTTTTCGCCGACGTTCCGCGCGCTCGCGGGCTACGACATCGAAAAGCTCTACGTCGAGAAGGAATCGATGGAAGCGCGCGGGCTGACTCCCGACGATTTCGTGGTCAAGGTTCAGGTCGTGCCCGCGACCGAACTCGGCAAGCTGATGGCCGGGCAAGACGTTCTGATCACCGGCTGATTCGAGGCGCACCGCCCATGCTGCACACGGTCAACAAATCGCCCTTCGAGAGGAACGCCCTCGAATCCTGCCTCCGGCTCGCGGCTCCGGGCAGCGCGATCCTGCTGATCGAGGACGGCGTCTACGGGGCGCTCAAGGGGACCACCCAGACGGCCAAGGTCGAAGCCGCGACCCGCACGCACGAAATCTACGTTTTGGGGCCCGATCTCAAGGCGCGCGGCATCGAGGAATCCCGGATCATCGGCGGAATCAAGGTCGTCGACTACGGCGGGTTCGTGGACCTCGCCGTGGACAAGGGCACCGTCAATTCGTGGCTGTAAACGGAACCATCCAAGAGAGAGGAGCTTGAATCATGGCATACAACGTCGCTGGAAACACCTACGAGACCGATGAAGAAGGCTATCTGCTCGACCTCGGCGCCTGGAACAAGGACGTCGCCGCGGCCATCGCCGAGGCCGAGAACGTCAACATGACCGACGAGCACTGGGAAGTGGTCAACTTCCTGCGCGATTACTACAACGAATACCAGATCGCGCCGGCGATCCGCGTGCTGACCAAGGCGATGAAGGAAAAGTTCGGGCCGGAGAAGGGCAACAACAAGTACCTCTACGACCTGTTCCCCTACGGACCGGCGAAGCAGGCGTGCAAAATCGCCGGATTGCCCAAGCCGACCGGTTGCGTCTGATCGCGATCGGGCCGGGAGCGCGCGACGCTTCCGGCCGGAAGGTCCGGGCATGAGCGCGTTCCGCCGCTAGGCGGGCGGGCGCAGGACGCGCATCCGGCCACGCCAGGAATTTGGACATGACCGCGCTGACCGTCACCTATGCCCTTCTTTTCTATGCGGCGACGCTGGCGTTCGGACTCGGCCTCGCCTACCGGATCTGGCTCTACGCGAAGACGCCCGCGCCGCTCAAGATTCCGACCCCGCCCGCGCCGCTGACCAAGGGCGGAGTCGCTTTCCGCCTCGCGCGCGAAGTCGTCCTGTTCGAGAGCCTGTTCAAGTCGAACAAGTGGATCTGGCTGTTCGCCGCCCTGTTCCACGCGGCGCTGGTGTTGGTGCTGCTGCGGCACCTGCGTTATTTCCAGGAGCCGATCTGGGAATGGGTCAAGCTGATCCAGCCCTTCGGGCTTTATGCCGCATTCGCCATGATCGCCGGCCTCGCCGGATTGTGGGCGCGCCGGTTCCTGGTCGAGCGGGTGCGCTACATCTCATCGCCCTCCGATCACCTGATGCTGGCGCTGCTGGCGGGGATCGGACTCTCCGGACTCGCGCTCAAGTACGTGGAGCGGACCGATATCGTCGCCCTCAAGGCGTTCATCCTCGGCCTGATGCGGTTCGATTGGCAGCCGCTGCCGTCGGAACCCTTCCTGCTCATCCATCTCGCCCTGGTCGCCATGCTGATGATCGTGTTTCCGTTCAGCAAGCTCCTGCACGCGCCCGGCGTCTTCTTCAGCCCGACCCGCAACCAGGTCGACGACGCGCGCTCGCGCCGCCATCTCGCGCGCTGGGCGGCGGCGCTCGACCAGGGCCGGTCCTAGGGAATCCCGCTCATGGCCGCGCCCCAATACGCCAAGCCCGAGTTGACGGACGATCTCGTGATTCCGGCCATCGCGGAAAAGGCGATGGCGCACTCCAAGCCGTTCGTCGCCAAGCCGGAACACCAGGAACCCCTCGGCTTCCCGGGCGAACTGGTCGAGGATTGGCACGACAAGGCGATCGCCAAGATGGGCGAGTTGCTCGGCAAATCCCGCGCGCTCCGGGTCTTTCTCGACAGTTGCGTCAAGTGCGGCGCCTGCACCGACAAGTGCCACTACTTCCTCGGCACCGGCGATCCCAAGAACATGCCGGTCGCGCGCCAGGATCTGCTGCGCCAGGTCTACCGCCGCCATTTCACGCTCGCCGGAAAGCTTTTCCCCAAGCTGGTCGGGGCCAAGGACCTGACCCGCGAGCTGCTCGACGACTGGTACTCCTATTACCACCAGTGTTCGCAATGCCGGCGCTGCGCCGTGTTCTGTCCCTACGGCATCGATACCGCCGAAATCTCCATGGCCGGGCGCGAGATCATGGACCACATCGGCATGGGGCAGAAATACAGCAACGAAATCATCGGCAAGGTCCACAAATTCGGCAACAACCTGGGCCTTCAGGAAAAGGCGCTGCGCGCGACCCTCGAAGGCCTCGAGGACGACATGGAGGAGGAAACCGGCGTGCGGGTCCGGATTCCCCTGAACGAGAAAGGGGCCGAGGTTCTGCTGGTGACGCCGTCGGCGGATTTTTTCGCCTCGCCCCACATCGAAGGGCTGATGGGCTACGCCAAGGTGTTCCACCAGGCGGGCATCCGCTGGACCGTGTCGTCGTACGCGTCGGAGGCCGCCAACTTCGCCCTGTTCGTCGGCTCCTACGAGCAGATGCAGAAAATCGCGCTCCGCATCCGCCAGGCCGCGCTCGATCTCGGCGTCAAGCGCATCGTCTTCGGCGAATGCGGGCACGCCTGGCGCGTCGCCTACAGCTTCCTCAACACGCTCGCGGGCCCGTGGGATTTCCTCGATCCCGCCTACCCGGTGCCGCAGCACATCTGCGAGCTGACCTACGACCTGATCCAGAAAGGCGTCGTCACCTTCGACAAGTCGAAGAACGACGACAAAGTCATCACCTTCCACGATTCCTGCAACGTCGCGCGCGGCTCGCGCATGGGCGCGGAGCCGGGCGGGCAATTCCGCATCCCGCGCGAAGTCATCAAGGCCTGCTGCAACAATTTCGTCGAAATGCGCGCCGACACCATCGGCGAAAAAACCTTCTGTTGCGGCGGCGGCGGCGGGCTCCTGACCGACGACCTGATCGAGCTGCGGGTCAAGGGCGCGATGCCCCGGATGCAGGCGCTGAAGGAAGTCGTGACCGGGCGCGGCGTCACCCACATGGCCGCCATCTGCGCCATCTGCAAGAGCCAGTTCACCAAGGTCCTGCCGGAATACGGCATGGACATGGACATGATCGTCAGCGTGCATCAGCTGGTGGGCAACGCGATCCGGATCGAACCGGCGAAGACGAGCTAATTCGGAATTTAGTGAAAGGGACGCGCCGTGAACGTTGAAACGCCGAAAAAAACCGAGAAGGCCCTGACCTACCGCCGTTACGAGGACGGCAAGAGCAAGTGGCGCGACCTGCAGCATCAGATTTTCCAGGCGGGCTGGTCGCACAAGTGCCCGACCTACGTGCACCGCACGCCGCCGTGCCAGGGCAGCTGTCCCTCCGGCCACGACATTCGCGGCTGGCTTCAGATCGCGCGCGGCATCGACAAGCCGCCGGTCGCGGGCATGACGTGGCAGGAATACGCGTTCCGCCGCATGGCCAAGGCCAACCCGTTCCCCTCGGTCATGGGCCGGGTGTGTCCGGCGCCGTGCGAAACCGGCTGCAACCGCAACGCGGTCGACGACTTCGTCGGCATCAACGGGGTCGAGCAGTACGTCGGCGACTGGGCGATCGACAATAAAATGTCGTTCGCCAAGCCGGCGAAGGAAACCGGCAAGAAGGTCGCCATTATCGGCAGCGGCCCGGCCGGCATGTCGGCGGCGCTCTATTTGCGCGAGCGCGGCCACGGCGTGACGCTGTTCGAATCGCAGCCCGAACTCGGCGGCATGATGCGCTACGGCATTCCCGGCTACCGGACGCCGCGCGACATGCTCGACGCCGAGATCAAGCGCATCGTCGACACCGGCGTCGTGGTCAAGACCGGCGTGCGCGTCGGCAAGGACGTGACGGTCGAACAACTGGAGCGCGATTTCGACGCCATCTTCTGGGCGATCGGCGCGCAAGTCGGCCGTCCCTTGCCGGTCGCCGGCTGGGACGCGCCCAACTGCGTCGCCGGCGTCGAATTCCTGCGCGCCTTCAACGAGGGCCGGCTCAAGGTCGCGGCCAAACGCGTGGTGGTGGTGGGCGGCGGCGACACCTCGATCGACGTCGCCTCGGTCGCCCGCCGCCTCGGCTACATCTCCCACGGCCGCGACATCCCGACGCCGGAATCGGTGGTGGTCGGCCACACCGCCCAGGACGTCGCCGGCATCATGCAGCGCGAGGGCGTGACCGCGGTGCTGACTTCCCTGTTCCCGGTCGAGCAGATGACCGCGGCGGCGCGCGAGCGCGAGGACGCCATGCGCGAGGGGGTCGAGATCAAGGGCAGCGTCATGCCGCTCGAAGTGATCAAGGGGCCTGACGGCCGCGCGCGCGCGCTCAAGATGTGCCGGTGCACCATGAAGGGCATGACCCCGGTGCCGACGCCGGGCACCGAATTCGAGATCGAGTGCGACCTGATCGTCTCGGCCATCGGCCAGGGCGGCGACCTCAAGGGCATGGAAAACTTCGACAACGGCAAGGGGCTGATGGCGGTCGAAAGCACCTATCAGGTCAAGGACAAGCCGAAGCACTTCGCCGGCGGCGACATCGTGCGGCCGCACCTGCTGACCACCGCGATCGGCCACGCGGGAATCGCGGCCGAATCCATCGACCGCTTCCTCGCCGGCCAGGATCTCGGCAAGCGGCCGAAGGTGGACAAGCGCCGCTTCGACCTGCTCGACGAACTGCGCCAGCGCAAGCTGGAGCCGAGCGAATACGACCACAAGGAAGCGCGCGGGACCTCGGACGCCAAATTCGCGGTCCACAACTACGAGGACCGCTCGTTCGTCGAGATCATCAAGCACGACGACATGTTTCTCGGACATTTCCCCTTCGTCGAGCGGGCCAAGCGCAAGGAAATCCACATCGGCGCGGAAGAGGTGATCGGCAATTTCCAGGAACGCATCGTCAATTACACCGAGGAACAGGCGGTCGCGGAAGGCAAGCGCTGCATGTCCTGCGGCATGTGCTTCGAATGCGACAACTGCGTGGTGTTCTGCCCGCAGACGGCGGTGTTCAGGGTCAAGAAAGACCAGCGCGCGCTCGGGCGTTACGTCGATACCGACTACAAGAAGTGCATCGGTTGCCACATCTGCGCCGACGTGTGCCCGACCGGGTACATCGAGATGGGGCTCGGTGAGTAGGCCGTCGCGAATAGGCGAGCGGCCAGCTAGGCCATAGACGGGGTTGGAAAGATGACTCCGGATGTTCGCGGCACTATTCTTGCGCCGTGACGCGGGAGACAAGGGAGGATGCCATGACATCTCCAACCGACGGCTATAAGGGCGGCAAGGCCCCGACGTATTTTCGTTACCGGGAAGGGAAAACATCCTGGGACGAGCTTCAGGACAACATCTTTCAAGCCGGCTGGAGCCACAAGTGCCCGACTTACGTTCATCGCGCGCCGCCGTGCCAGGGGAGCTGCCCGTCCGGTCACGATATCCGCGGCTGGTTGACCATCACCCGCGGTCTCGACAAACCGGCTGAAAAAGAGATGCGATGGCAGGAATACGCCTTCCGCCGCATGGTCGAGGCTAATCCATTTCCGGCGGTGATGGGCCGCGTCTGCCCCGCCCCGTGCGAGGCGGGTTGCAACCGCAACGAATTGGAAGAACAGGTCGGAATCAACGCCGTCGAGCAATACGTCGGCGACTGGGCGCTCGGGCAGGGGACCGCGTTCGCGCGCCCCGAGCGGGAAAGCGGAAAAAAAGTCGCCATTATCGGCGGCGGGCCGGCCGGGCTTGCGGTCGCCTATTTCCTGCGCCGCCTCGGACACGGCTGTACGATCTTCGAATCCTATTCGTCGCTGGGCGGCATGATGCGTTTCGGCATTCCCGGCTATCGCACGCCCAAGGACGTGCTCGACGGCGAAATCAAGCGCATCATCGACATGGGCGTCGAGGTTCGCCTCAATACCCGTATCGGCGTCGACATGACGGTGGCCGAGCTGGAAAAGACCCATGATGCGATTTTTTGGGCTATCGGCGCGCAGGCGGGAAAGCCGGTTGATATTCCCGGCGCCGAGGCTTCCAACTGCATCGACGGCATTTCGTTTCTGCGGGCCTTCAACGAGGGTCGCCTGCAATATCTCGCCGGGCGCGTTTTAGTCATTGGTGCCGGCGACACGGCTATGGACGTCGCCGCGGTGGCTCGTCGCATCGGTAACATTCACAGCACCCATCCCGATGATCGCCCGGAACACGTGATTCTCGGCCATACCGCCCACGATGTCGCGACGGCGGCCCGGCGCCAGGGCGCTGAAGTCTGGATCGTCTATCGCCGGCCGATCAGCCAGGCTCCCGCGACTAAGCACGAATTGGACTCCGTGATGGCCGAGGGTGTTCACATCCGCGAGAGCCTGGTTCCCCTCGAGGTCATTCGCGGCTCGGATGGCCGCGCCCGGGCGCTGAAGGTTTGCCCGGTGGATTGGGTCGAAGGCAAGATGAAGCGCAGGGTCGGCGAGGAGTTCGATATCGAATGCGACTTGATCGTCGGCGCCACCGGCCAGGCGGCGGATTTCGCCGGGTTCGAAGACCTCGACAACGGCCGCGGTCTGATGAACGCCGATTCAAATTACGGTCTCAAGGGGCGCAAGGGACATTTCGTCGGCGGCGACGTTATCAAGCCGCATCTTCTGACCACGGCGATCGGACACGCCCGCATCGCCGCCGAGGGAATCGATTGCTACCTGTCCGGCCTGGAAATGCCCAGGCGTCCGAAGGTGGACGTACATCATTTCAGTCTGCTCGAGGAACTGCGCGCGCACCATCAGGAGCCCAAGGGATACGACCACCGGGAGACGTGGGGGACCGATCAGGCCGGCTTCGCGGTCCATAACTACGAAGATCGCTCGCCCAACGAGATCATCCGGCACGACAAGCTTTTTCTCGGCCATTTCGGCTATGTCCCTCGGCATAAGCGGACAGAAGTCAGAATCGGCATCGATAACGTTCTCGGCAATTTCAACGAGCGTTTTACCGCGCTTTCGGAACAGAGCGCCATCGACGAAGCCGAACGCTGCATGAGTTGCGGCATGTGCTTCGAATGCGACAATTGCGTCATCTATTGTCCGCAGGGGGCGATCGCCAACGTCAAGAAAAAAGACCACGCGGTCGGGCGCTACGTCGATACCGACTACAAGAAATGCATCGGTTGCCACATCTGCGCCGATGTCTGCCCGAGCGGCTATATCCAAATGGGCCTCGGTGATCTGTGAAGGAAACGATGGCGGGGAAATCAGGTGCGTTCGTTCGTATCTTGATGGCGGCGGCGTTGGTCGCCGCGGCCGGATTGGCCGTTGCCGCCGACAATCCGCGCACGCCGATGCCGAAGCCGCCCAAGGCCGCGAAGGGGACCGAGTGCGTCGAGCCGGTCGCCGACATGCGCCGCAACCACATGATCTACCTGGAGCACGAACGCGACGAGACCGTGCACAAGGGCATCCGCGGGCGCAAGCACAGCCTCAAGGGCTGCGTCGAATGCCACGCGGTGCCCGATCCGGCGGCAAAAGGAGCGGCCACGGTGCGGCCGTTCTGCGCCGAATGCCACCGCTACGCCGCCGTGCGCATCGACTGTTTCGGCTGCCACGCGCGGGTGCCCGAATCGCGGGCCGCCGCCGCGCCGCCGATGTCCGCGCCGGGGAAATCGCCATGAACGCGCGCGCCGACGTCGATCTCGCGCGCCGACGCCTGCTGCAGGGGGCGGCGGCGAGCGTGCTGGCGCTGGCGCCGGGCGTGACCCTGCTGCTCGGGCCGGCCCCTGCCGAAGCGCGCGCCCCCGGCACGTCGGTTTCCGCGAAAACCCGCTGGGGCCTGCTGGTGGACGTGTCCAAATACGCGGAAGTGGCCGATACGGTGGTCGAAGCCTGCCGCGCGGAAAACGGCTGGACCGGCCACGGCCGGCCGCTCACCGATCCGCAGTGGGTCCGCAGCGTCACGCTCAACGATCCCCGAACCGGCGCGGTGCGCACGCTGCCGGTGATGTGCCAGCATTGCGAACGCCCGCCCTGCGTCGACGTGTGCCCGACCGGGGCGTCGTTCCGCCGCGCCGACGGCGTCGTGCTGGTCGATAAGCACATCTGCATCGGCTGCCGTTACTGCATGATGGCGTGCCCGTTCGGCGTGCGGTTCTTCGTGCACGAGGATGCGACCGGGCAGAAGCCGCACGCGCCGCGCGGCAAGGGCACGGTCGAATCGTGCACGCTCTGCGTCCACCGTCTCGACGCCGGGCGCCGACCCGCCTGCGTCGAGGCGGCCGAACGGAAAAGCCCGGGCGCCCTGATCTTCGGCGATCTCAACGATCCGAACAGCGAGATCGCCCGCGCGGTCGGCCGCCACGTCGCGCTGCGGCTGCGCGCCGATCTCGGCCTCGACCAGGGCGTGCTCTACAAGGGGTTGAACGGATGACCGCCGCCGCGCGCATCGAGTTCCGCGAACATCCGGGCTGGGGGCGCGGATTCCTGGCGCTGGCCGGCGCGCTCGGCCTGCTCGTTGTCGGCGGGCTCGCCGGCGCGCACGTCATGGAAAGCGAAGGTCATTGGATCACCGGCATGTCGAACCGGATCGTGTGGGGCACGCCCCACGTGTTCGCGGTGTTTTTGATCGTCGCGGCGTCCGGCGCGCTCAATGTCGCTTCCATCTCCTCGGTCTTCGGCCGGGAACTCTACAAGCCGCTCGCGCGGCTTTCCGGGGTTCTGGCGGTGTCGCTGCTGGCCGGGGGGCTCGCCGTGCTGGTGCTCGATCTCGGCCGGCCCGACCGGCTGATCGTCGCCATGACCAGCTACAACTTCAAATCCATCTTCGCCTGGAACATCTTTCTCTACACCGGCTTCTTCGCGGTGGTGATCGTCTATCTGTGGATGATGATGGAGCGGCGCATGAACCGCTTCTCCAAGCCGGTCGGCACGTTCGCGTTCCTCTGGCGCCTGGTGTTGACCACCGGCACCGGGTCGATCTTCGGGTTCCTGGTCGCGCGCCAGGCTTACGATACGGCGGTGATGGCGCCCATGTTCATCGCCATGTCGCTGGCGTTCGGGCACGCGATCTTCTTGCTGGTGGTGATGGCGGCCTCGGCCGGGACCGGGCGGCCGCTCGGCGACGAGACGGTGCGCCGGCTCAAGAACCTGCTCGGCGTTTTCCTCGCCGCGACCCTGTATTTCGTCGCCGTCCAGCACCTGACCAACCTCTATATCGCCGAGCGCCAGGGGGTCGAACGGTTCCTGCTGGCCGAGGGGGGCATTTACACGCTCCTGTTCTGGGTCGGCCATGTCGGAATCGGTTGCCTCGCGCCGATCGCGCTGGTGTTCGCGCCGGCGACCGCGTCGTCGCGCGGCGCCGCCGGGCTCGCCGCCGCCCTTGCCGTGGTCGGGGGAATCGCCCAGATTTACGTCATCATCATCGGCGGCCAGGCCTATCCGTTGGTTCTGGTGCCGGGGATGGAAATGGCCGGGTCGGCGCTCGATGCCGGCATCGCGCCCTACGTCCCGAGCGTCTACGAAGTCGCGCTCGGGCTCGGCGGCGTCGGGCTGGCGCTGCTGCTGGCGACGATCGCGATCAAGGTTCTGCCGATCCTGCCGGAATCGCTTG
>QZKR01000173.1 GCA_003598065.1 Myxococcales bacterium
ACACAAGCTGCGGGGCTGCCCGGCTGCCGGGGCCGAACTGCAGCCAGCAGACGGCGAAGTCGCGCATGCGTTGCAGCCCGAGCCATATGGTCTGCGGGCAAATCGATCTCTCCCGACATCCTGCTCGTCATCGGCTCGATCACCGAACCCGGCCGGCTCGCCGATCTCGTGGCCACCAACCTCGTCACCAAGGTCTCGGAGGCCCAGGAGGTTCTGGAAATCGAGGATCCCATCGAACGCCTGCACCGCGTCAACGAACTCCTGGACAAGGAAGTGAAGATCCTCACGATGCAGGCGAAGATCCAGAACCGCGCGCGCGAGGAGATGTCGAAGTCGCAGCGCGATTACTTCCTGCGCGAGCAGCTTCGCGCCATCAAGGGCGAGCTGGGCGAATCGGACGCCCATTCCAAGGAAATCGAGGAACTGCGCGACAAGATCGCCGAAGCCGGCATGTCGGTCGAAGCGGAGAAAGAGGCGAGCAAGCAGCTCGACCGCCTGGAGATGATGAATCCCGAATCGGCCGAAGCGGCGGTGATCCGCACCTACATCGACTGGCTGATCGAACTGCCCTGGAGCCGCAAGACCGTGGACGCGATCGACATCGGCAACGCGCGGAAGGTTCTGGACGAGGACCACTACGACCTGGAAAAGATCAAGGAGCGCATCCTCGAATTTTTGGGCGTCCGCAAGCTCAAGAGCGACCACAAGGGCCCGATCCTGTGCTTCGTCGGCCCTCCGGGCGTGGGCAAAACCTCCTTGGGCAAGTCGGTGGCGCGCGCCCTCGGCCGCAAGTTCATCCGCATCAGCCTGGGCGGCGTGCGCGACGAAGCCGAAATCCGCGGGCACCGGCGCACCTACGTCGGCGCGATGCCGGGCAAGATCATCCAGGGCCTGAAGCAGGCCGGTTCGCGCAACCCCGTGTTCATGATGGACGAGATCGACAAGCTGGGGGCCGATTTCCGGGGCGACCCGTCCTCGGCGCTTCTGGAGGTTTTGGACCCGGAACAGAACCACAGCTTCGTCGATCATTACATCAACCTGCCCTTCGATCTGCGCGACGTGATGTTCATCGCCACGGCCAACATGCTGGACACGATCCCGCCTCCCCTGCGCGACCGCATGGAAGTGATCCAACTCGCCGGCTACTCGTCCGACGAGAAGCTGCACATCGCGCGGCGCTTTCTCGTGCCCAAGCAGATCGAGGAGAACGGCCTGGACCCGGAGAAGATCAGATTTTCCGACGCCGCATTGAATACGATCGTCCTCAGCTACACGCGCGAATCCGGCCTGCGCAACCTGGAGCGGAGCGTCGGCGCGGTATGCCGCAAGGTGGCGCTCGAAGTGGCCGAAGGGAAAAATCAGATCCGCCGCATTCAGCCGCGCCACGTGGAGAAATTCCTCGGACCGGTGGTTTATCTGCCGGCCGACGAGGAGAACGAGGACCAGATCGGCGTGGCGATGGGCCTGGCCTGGACGCCCGTCGGCGGCGACGTGCTCTACATCGAGGCGCGCCGCATGAAAGGCATGGGCCAGCTGACGATGACCGGCCACCTGGGCGACGTGATGAAGGAATCGGCCCAGGCGGCGTGGAGCTACCTGCGCTCGAAGGCCGAGGGCTACGGCATCCCCGAGGAACGCTTCACCAAAAGCCAGGTTCACATCCACGTTCCGGCCGGCGCGATTCCGAAAGACGGCCCGTCGGCCGGCATCACGATGGCCACAGCGCTTTTCTCCGTGCTCACCGGCCGGCTGGTGCGTCACGACGTGGCGATGACCGGCGAGATCACGCTGACGGGGAAAGTGCTGCCGATCGGCGGGCTGAAAATGAAAATCCTCGCCGCCATGCGCGCCGGCGTCAAAACGATCGTCATTCCGGAAAAGAACCGCAAGGACATGGTGGACATCCCGCCCCACATCCGCCGCCAGTTCGAGGCGGTCTTCGTCAAGACGCTCGACGACGTTCTGGCGACGGCGATCGCGAAAGAAATAACCGGCAAGGGCGCGAAGAAGAAAGCCCCCGCGGCGATCGCGAAGGAAATAACGGGGAAGGGCGGCAAAAAGAAGACCGTCACGGCGACCGCGTGAGGAACCCATGGATCCGGCCCGTCTCGAACGGCTTCTGAAGGACGTGGCGGCCGGCCGCGCCGACGTCGCCCAGGCGCTCGACCGCTTGCGCCGCCTGCCCTTCGAAGATGTCGATTTCGCCGTCGTCGATCACCATCGCCTCCTGCGCACCGGCGTCCCGGAGGTGATTTACGGCGAGTCGAAGACGGTCGAACAGATCGTCGCCATCGCGCGGCGCATCGTCGAAGCAGGCGGGCCGCTTCTGGCGACACGGCTGGACGACGCCAAAGCCGCCGCGCTGGTCGAGGCCGTGGACGGCGCCGTCCATTATCCCCTGGCGCGCATCGTTTACCGAAAGAAGCCGGGCCGCGCCAGGCCGCCGCGCGGACTGGTGGCCGTCATCACCGCCGGAACCAGCGACATTCCCGTCGCCGAGGAAGCGGCGATCGCCCTGGAACTGATGGGCGAGCGCGTCGAGCGTTTCTTCGACGTCGGCGTGGCCGGATTGCACCGCCTGCTCGACAAGCTGCCGCGTCTGCACAAGGCCCGCGCCTGCGTCGTGGCGGCGGGCATGGAAGGCGCTCTGGCGTCGATCGTCGGCGGACTGGTGGCCTGCCCCGTCGTCGCCCTGCCCACCAGCGTCGGCTACGGGGCCAGTTTCGCCGGGCTGGCGGCGCTGTTGGGAATGCTCACCTCCTGCACCCCCGGCGTGGTCGTCGTCAACATCGACAACGGCTTCGGGGCCGGCGTCGCCGCCGGCCTCATCAACCGGCGCGGCGAACGCTGAGGCCGATTATTCGCCGATGATTTTCACCAGGACGCGCTTGCGCCGCCGGCCGTCGAATTCGCCGTAGAAAATCTGCTCCCAGGGTCCGAAGTCGAGCTTTCCCTCCGTGATCGCCACGACGACCTCGCGGCCCATCACCTGCCGCTTCAAGTGCGCGTCGGCGTTGTCCTCGCCGGTGCGGTTGTGCCGGTACTGGCTCGTCGGCTCGTGCGGCGCGAGCGTCTCCAGCCAGCGTTCGTAATCCTGGTGCAGGCCGGTTTCGTCGTCGTTGACGAACACCGAGGCGGTGATGTGCATGGCGTTGACGAGAACGAGCCCTTCCCGCACGCCGCTCTCCCGCAGGCACTCCTCCACCTGGCGGGTGACGTTCACGAAACCCCGCCTTGACGGGACCTGAAACCACAGTTCCTTGCGATAGCTCTTCATCGCGGCTCCTCGTTAATGAAGCGTCGGCGGCGCGCCTTCGCCCGATGAATTTTTCCCCGAGCCGTCGCCGCCGTTTTCCCCGGGTCGGGGTCGGGAGGGCAAAAACGGGTGCTCGATTTCGCGCGCCCGTTCCTCGGCGTCCCATTCGGCCATTTTCGTCGCCTTCTCGCGCCGCCGCTTGGCGTAGCCCCAGAGAAACAGGAGCGAGGCGATCGTCCAGATAAACGCGCCGGAGGACAGAAGCGGAATCCAGCCGTAGCTCAATTTGAGCGACTTCATCCACGCCGCTTCGAGTTCTTCCAGCGGTACGGCGTACACGCCTTCCAAGGCGGCGGCGAATGCTTCCCCCCGGCCGAGGCGCTGGATCAGTTCGTGAAATTTTTTCCGGCCGTGCTCGCCGACGAGAAAGTTGACGAATTCGAAGCTCTCGTCGTAGGCGAGGCTCACGTCGGAGGGGTCGCGGGGAAAACGGTCGATGAGATCCTCCAGCGACAGGAGGCGGCCGGCGATCATCGCCCGCCAGATGCGCTGCAGGCGGTCGAGATCGAACTCTCGCGCCTGCCACTGGGCGAGTCCTTCCACGAACCACGTCGGGGCGTCGGCCTCGCCCAGGGCGCCGCGCAGCACGAGGTGCGACAGTTCGTGATCGAAGGTGCCGACCAGATCGATCGGCTGGCCGCTCTCGCCGGAGAAGCGCAGCACCATCGCCATTAATTGCCCGTAAGCGATGCCCGCCACCCAGCCGGGCAGCTTGCGTCCGCCCGGCTGGAGCGCGGCGAACTCGGCTTTGCTGGCGGCGACGAAGACGCGGTACGGACCGGGCGGATCGATGCCGATGGTATCGACAAGTTCCTTGAGCACCCGCTCGGCGCGTTCGAACAGCGGATCGACGAGCGATTCGGTGGAGGGGCGGTAATAAAAAACGAATTTGCCGATCTCGCGCGTGGCGTAACCGGGAAGCGGCGCGATGTCGGGATAGTCGGCCCTGCCCGCTTCGGACTCGAAGCTCATGTGGCGCGTCGGCCCGGCCTCCTCCTCCTGACCCCAGGCGGCCGAAACGAGCGCGAAAACCAGCGCCAAGGCGGCAAACAGACGCCTCATTGTTTTTGCCCTTGCAGCAACGCCTCGACGGCGGCGGCAGGGACGCCCTCCACCGCGACCGTTTTGCGGCGGCCGGTCTGGCCGGCGACGAGCGTCAGCGCCGACTTGGGCGCGCCGAGCCGCCTGGCCAGAAACGCCAGGAGTGCGGCGTTGGCTTCGCCGTCCACCGGCGGCGCTTTCAGGCGCACCTTCAAACGGTCGTCCCGCAGGCCGGCGATTTCGTCGCGGGAGGCGCGGGGCTGGACGAGCAGGTGAACGACGACGCGTCCGTTTTTTTCTTCCATCCAGGCGGGATGAATCGGCGTCGCGGCCATCACGTCTCGGAGTTTTCGTCGTCGGCCAGGGGGTCGGGCATTTCCTGCGGCGTTTTGCGGCGCAGAAATTCGAGGTTTTCCGTTTCCAGTTTTTCCTCGTGCTCGCGCAACGCCTCCATCATTTTCAGGTGGACCTCGATCGCGCCTTTCAGCGTCGTTTCGAACTGGATCTTCTGGCGTTTCAGATCGTGTATTTCGCTCACGATCCGCTCGCGCCGGCGCACGGCGTCCTGCACGAGGCGTTCGCCCTCCAGCTCGGCGTTGGAAAGAATGACGCGCGCCTCGCGCTCGGCCACGCCGCGCACCTCCTCGGCCATCCGCTGCGCGGCGACGAGCGTCTCCTGGAGCGATTTCTCCCGTTCCGCGAATTCGCCGAGCGACTTTTCGGCGCGGGCGAGCTGATCCTTGAGGTCGTTGATCTCGCGCTGCATTTCCTCGGCCTGCTCCGAGAGCAACACGAGAAATTCCTCGACTTCCTCCGTGCGGCAGCCGCGAAAAGCGGTCTGGAAGCGTTTCTGCTTGATGTCCAGCGGCGTGAGTCTCATGGGGCGGCCTCGCCTTTCATTGCTTCATCTTCAGGCTAAGAAGAACCAGGTTCTGCACCACCGCATACTGGAGGAAAAAAACAACGCCCAGCGCCACCAGCGGCGTCAGGTCCAGTCCGCCCAGGTCGCGCAGAAACGGCAGCCAGCGCCGGAATTTGGAAAAAATCGGCTCCGTGGCCTTGTAGAGAAAACGGACGATGGGATTGAGCGGGTCGGCGCCGACCCAGGAGACGATCACCCGGCCGACGATAATGAACATGTAAACCTGCAAGAACATGTTCAGGATGCTGGCGATGCCTTCGATGATGTTGGCGACGAATCCCATGGCCCTTTCCTCCGTTTTTCAGGTCGCGGTTTTCCGGCGCGGCCCGAAGATGTCCGTGCCGACGCGAACGATCGTTGCCCCTTCCTCCACCGCCGCTTCGAGATCCGAGGACATGCCCATCGACACCTCCGGCAAAAGCAGCCCCGTCGCCTCGCGCAGGCGGCGCGCCAGCGCGGCCAGGCGGCGATGGTAGGGCCGGAGCGCCTCGGGATCGTCGAGAAACGGCGGTATGGCCATCAATCCCCGGATCTCGACGTGCGACAACGGCCGTGCGGCGCGAAGCAGGGTTTCGATTTCGGTTTCGCCCGCGCCGCCCTTCGTCGCCTCGTCTCCCAGATTGATCTCGATCAGGCAGGAGGCGACGACGCCCGCCTGTTCGGCGCGGCGCGCGATTTCCTCCAGGAGCTTCATCCGATCGACCGAGTGGATCAGCGCCGTAATACCCAAGAGCGGCTTGACCTTGTTGGTTTGCAGCCGGCCGATGAAGTGCCAGCGGACGCCGCTTCCGACCGCCTCCGCCTTGGCCAGCAGTTCCTGGACGTAGTTCTCGCCGAAGTCCGTCTGGCCGGCGTCACAAGCGGCGCGCACCGCCTCGGCCGGCTGCGTCTTGGAGACGGCCACCAGCCGCACGCCCGCCGGATCGCGGCCCGCCTTCTCGCAGGCGTGGCGGATGCGCCCCCGGACGCGTTCGAGATTGGCGGCGACGTCCAGCGTCATGGTTCGCCTCGCGCCGCTTCGAGCAGCGCCAGCGTTTCGGCGAGCGGCAACCCGATGACGTTGGTGAAGGAGCCTTCCACGCGGTCGATCAGCGCCACGCCGCGCCCTTGAATGGCGTAGGCCCCCGCCTTGTCGTAGGGTTCGTCGGTGTCGAGGTAGGATTCGATCTCCTCGGGCGGCAGGCGGCGGAAGGCGACGGGCGTGCGCACGGCCTTGGCGAAGGCGCGGCCGCGCGCGTCGAGGATGCAGACGCCGGTGTAGACCTCGTGCGTCCGGCCGGACAGCGCCGAGAGCATGCGCCGGGCGTCGTCGCGGTTTTCCGGTTTGCCGAGCATCGCGCCGTCGAGCACGACGGTCGTGTCGGCGGCCAGAATCAGCTCGCCGTTGGGAATGCCGTTTTGGCGAAGGGCGGCCTCGGCCTTCTCCCGCGACAGCCGCAGCACGAACGCCGCCGGCGACTCGCCGGGCCGGGAACGCTCGTCGATGTCCACCGGCCGCACCGCGAACTGCATTCCCACCGCCTCCAGCAATTGACGGCGCCGCGGCGACTGTGAAGCCAGAATGATCATGCGCCTTTCGCTCCGTGACGCCGTTTCCGATTCGAACCCGTTCCGTCGCCTATCTCCCTCGATGGAGTTTATCAACTATAAGAACCCTTGGCGGCGAAGTCAACGCAGGCCTGGGAAACTGGCGATGCCGAGGAGGTTTTTCCCGGGCTGAAAAGATTGCGCCGGGCGATGAAGAAAGCAGGCGATGATTTGCACGAAGCTGTGCTACACTGCTTCCGGGCTTCGTTTCCCGTCCAAAAAATTGCGCGCCGGAGATCCGCCTCCAACGGGAAAGCGACGCCGGACTATCCTAAAAAATTGTCGCCGAAGGTCGAATCCGAATGGTCCGCCACCCGCCGTCGGAGTCTTCGATGCCGCATCGCCGTCCGCAAGCCGGTCCAACGCCCGTCTTTTCCTTAATGCTGTCGCTGCTCTTCTTGCTTGCGGGCGCATCCGGCGCTCGCGCCGCGCCGTTTCAGTTCTTCGGTTACGACACGGCCTCGATCGGCGTCGCCAACAGCAACGTCGCCTACGGCGACAGCTACGGCGTGCTGTTCACCAACCCCGCCCTGATGTCGCGTTTCGAGCCGCAGACCAGCGTGGGGCTGATTGTGTACGTTCCCCGTTTGAGCATCGATCTCATGGACCGGCCGCAGAACGCCGACGTCTCGATGGCCTACTACGATACGAACGTTTCGATGTACCAGTTCATCCCCGATCGGCCGATCCCGACCGTCGAGTTGAAGACGCAGCGCCACGACAACCGCGTCAACGATCCCGTCGCCTACCTCACCACCGGCTTCACCTACGACTTCGACGTGCCGGGTTTCCGCATCGGCGCGCTGACCGTGATTCCGCTCGTCGAGGTGCTGCAGATCTCGACGCACTATTTCGACGAGCGCGAGCAGTATTACACGAACACCGTTCACTACGCGCGCTTCGGCGAATGGTCGCCGATCATCGGCGGCATCGTCGGCGCGTCCTACTCGCCGATCCAATACCTTTCCCTGGGCCTCTCCCTGCAGGTGTCGGTGGGGCTGGTCGCCGCTATGGGGCTCTACATCCCCGAAGCCACGGTCCAGGAATACGGCCTGATGAACGTTTCGGAAACGAAAGCGGTGGTGAAGTTCCGGCCGATCGTCGGCGTTCAGGTCGAGCCGACGGAGTGGATGTCGCTCGGGCTCAACTGGCGCAACGAATCCTACGTCCGCACCGACGCCACCGGCCACCTGGATCTCTGGAACTATCACGAGAACAGCCTCGACCAGACCGTGCCGCGCTACGTGGTGCAGAATTACGATCTGGCGCTCGATTACGAGCCGATGGAACTGACCCTGGCGTTGGGCTTCCAATACGCCGGCTGGCGGGTCCAGGGCGGCGCGACCTGGAGCCGCTGGTCCAACTACATCGACGACCACGCGCAAAGCCCGCAGGACTCGGCCGCCCGGCCGCCGGTGAACCCCGGCGATCCGCTTATCGACGGCGACGATTACGCCTGGAGGGATACGTTCTCGACCAACATCGGCGCGAGCTACCGCTACGCCGAATGGGGCGAGGGCCGCCTGGGTTTCGTCTACTCGCCGTCGCCCGTCCCCGACCAGCGCGGCCGCACCAACTTCGCCGACGGCCACCTGTGGTGCGTGGCGGCGGGCAACCGCTTCACCCTGCCGGTTTTCGACAAACGGCTGACCATCGACCTGGGCTTCCAGTTCTGGCGGCTGGTGCAGCGGACCGTCTACAAAGACCCGCTCCAGATCCGCGACGAGTTCCCCGACGGCTCGTTGACCATCCTGCAGAACACGCCGGTGACGGCGGCGGAAGGCTTGCAGACCAACAACGCCGGTTTTCCCGGCTACACGCAGAAGGGTTATCTGATCGTCACCAGCGCCTCCGTGGGCCTGGAATTTTGAGGACCGCGCCATGACCGCCAGAAAAATTTCGCTTCTCATTGTCGCCTTGATCGCGTTCGCTTTCGCCGGCTGCGGCGGATCCGGCGGCGACCGGATGGGCTACATCGTCTGCGACGCCGACGACGACTGCGCCGGCCAGGGCGTCTGCATCGCGGGCGAATCGTTCAAATACTGCGGCGTGGAATGTACGATCGACAACGACTGCCTGCCCGACGGCGACGCCGAAGGCGACGCCGGGCGCGTCTGTCACGAGAACCGCTGCGTCGAGAAAGCCTCGCTCGAAGGCGAAGACGCCGCGGCGGAACCATAGGAGCCTGTCATGTCTGCTCGCCTCGTCTTGGCCCTGCCGGCCGTTCTTCTCTTTCTCGCCGCCTGTTCCGAAACGGCCGGGCCGCCGGTGGACGTCAAAGACCTCGGCTATCGCGAATGCCGGACGGACGCCGATTGCGAGCCTTACGGCTACTGCAACGACGACGGCTACTGCGACAACGAATGCCGGCGCGACTCGGATTGCTCGCTGTCCTACTCCGACTGGGAAAACTACGCCTGCCACCATTACCGCTGCGTGGCCAGAGCCTCGCTCGAAGACGGCGACGAGGCCGACGGCGACGGCGACGGCGCCTGCGAGCCGCACGCCGTGGAGGGCCGCTCGTGCCATTACTGGACGCCGGAGGAATGCGTTGCGTTCGGGTGGCCGGAGCATTGCGGCGACATGTATTGCCTGGACCTGGGCTGGCGGCACGCCTGCGCCAGCGACGGCCGGTGCATGAACAACTGCGTCATCGACTACGGCGCGGCCGAGCCGGATAGCGCCATCGCCGCCTACGTCGGCGTTTATGCCTCGCTGTTCACGACCGCCGTGCGCAACAACGGCCTGCCGCTCGTCGGCTTCCAGGACACGGTTTCGATTCACTACGCGCTGACGAGGATCCGGGAGAAGGACGGGAAAATGATCATCACCCACAAGCTCTGCCGCTTGGGGATGTTCAATTTCAAGGGCGATCTGGTGGTCACGGACGACATCGCCATGATGATGGTTCCCGAGGCGTATTACGAAACGGTCGCGCTGGTGCAGCACGTCGTGGAGAATCCTCCGGCGCGGGAAGCCGGCGCGAGCTTCGAAACGGACCGCTTCTGGGAGATCCGCGGCGCGAAAATGACGAAGATCCCGTGCCAGACGGATGGCCAGGGCGCCGTCGTCAGCTGCGAGGAGAGTCTGCCCGACCGCGACGATTACGCCGCCGGCGATCCGCGCATCTGGGATCAGGACTTCGACGGCAAGCCGGCTCTCACCACGATCATGGCCGGCGCCCTAAACGGCGAGGTCTACTCCGACCAGCGCTGGTCCACGCAATGGCGCGCCGAGGTCCTGGACGAAAACCGCCTCTGGGGTTTGCACGATCACACCAGCGAGACCCACAACCTCGACGCCACACATGAGCTTCTGATGACCGAAGTGGAAACGGTGATCCACGCCGACGCGGACCGCAGCTATTACCGCCTGCAGCGCATCGACGATTTCGCCGACTGCGAGGACGTGCTGCGTCTGGCGGACGACGAAGACGAGTGGATTCACTTCACGCCGCACCTGGACCCCGAGACGCCGCTCGTAATCCCGGAGGATTGACGATGCCGCAACAAGTGAAAAAGGCTGTTTTCCGTCCCGTTGGCAGAGCTTCCGTGCCGAGCTGGCGGCTGATGCTGGCGCTGGCGGCGCTGCTGCTTCCCGGCGCGGCCCTGGCTCAAACGCCTGAGCCTTCCGCCGAATTCGCCCAGCCCGCCGCGGCGCCGGCCGCGCCCGACGGCTTTTACCTGCGTCTGGCCGTCGGCCCGGCCTTCGCCCACTTTTCGACGCGCTACGACGACCATGAATTCGTGCTGATGGGCGCGGCGCTTGCGCCGGAACTGGCGGCGGGATTTACCGTCGCCGAAAAACTGGAGCTGACCCTCGGTCTTTCCGGAACGGTAATGATCGCACCGGGGATGGAGATGAGCGTCCTCGGCCAGGACGAGTCCATCAACCGCAACCAGGCGACGCAGATCAACGCCGGCGTCGGGCTGACGTATTACCTGCCTTACGACTTCTACATCGGCGGCTCGGCCGCCGTCAGCTATTTCGTGTTGACCCTCAACGAGCGCGGATTGAACGAGGCGGCGGGACATATCTACTCGCTGAATCCCGATGCGGTGGATTTCCGCAAACAGCTTCCCGACTCGACCGAGTCGGCTTACGGCATCGTCGGCGGCCATCATTTAGGCTTCGCGGCGCAAATCCAGGTCGGCAAGGAATGGGCGGTCAGCGAGGACGCGGGCCTCGGCCTCGGCGTGCAATATCTGTTCGCGGTCTACCCCAAGTTTTTGAGCGGAGCGGAAGAGCAGGCCGCCGGCCGCGACCGCATCCTCTGGCTCGGCCACTCGGCCGCGCTGATGCTTTCCGCCACCTACAATTAAGGTTAGCCGCACTCATCCGTCATCATTCAGCAGGGGTGTGGCATGCTTGGAGTCCGCGACAAGCATGCATGCGGGTTCCCCAGACGACGAGCACATGCTTGTCGCAAGCTCCAAGCATGGCACACTTCAAGACCATGATGGGCAAAACAATTGCCCATCCTACGCCCGCTTCGGTCGTGAGACTATGCCACCCGCCGAGCGGCGATGCCAAGCGCAGCGCGGCCCGCCGCCGTTGGAGCAGCTTTCAGGTGAGCCATGGCTTGCTTGCAAGCCATGCGCCCGACATGCTTTGCAAGCAAAGCATGGCACACGCCAATTGCCCATCACTACGCTTTATTTGACCGTTAGCAAATTCGACGACAGTTCACGCATCAGCCGTAACGGCGGTAGTGGGCGGCGCGCAGGTTGTCCACGAGATCGTAGGAAAGCGCGAGGTTGTCCCGGCCCCGGCCGAGGCGCGTCTCGGGCGTGGACGAGCCGTGAAAATCCGTGCCGCCGGTGACGGCGAGCGCGTGCCGGCGCGCCAGTTCCTGATAAAAAGCCGTCTCCTCGGGCGTGTGGTCGGTGTAGTGGCACTCCAGCCCGTCGAGGCCGGCCTGAACGAGCTGCTCGACAAGCGTGGCCAGTTCCTCGCGGTTCTGCGTTCCCGAATACTTCGGATGGGCGAGGACGGCTACGCCGCGCGCCGCGTGGATGACGGCGATGCCTTCCTCCGGATCGAGTTTCGATTTCGGCGCGTAGGCGGGCTTGCCCTTGCCCAGATAGCGCTCGAACGCCTCCTCGAAATTCCCGACGAGGCGCTGTTCGATGAGCAGCCGCGCGAAATGCGGCCGGCCGGCGTTCATCAGCCGCTCGGGTCCGCCCGCCTGCCGCGCCAGATCCTCCTCCGTGATGCGGACGCCCAAGCCGGCGAAACGCTCGATGATTTTCAGGTTGCGCTCGTAGCGGCGCACGGCGAAACGGCGCAGGGCGGCCTGCAGGTCGGGCGAGGCGGGATCGAAGCTGTAGCCGAGCACGTGCACCGAGCCGCCGGCCGTCGTCATCGACAGCTCGACGCCGGGGATGAATTCCATCTTCAGCCGCCTGGCCTCCGCTTCGGCCTCGCGCAGGCCGTCGATCGTGTCGTGATCGGTGAGCGCAAGCGCGACGACCCCGGCTTCGTAGGCGTAATCGACGAGTTCGCCAGGCGTCAGCGAGCCGTCGGAGGCGGTGGAGTGGGTGTGCAGATCGACGCTGGCCATGGAGAATCCTTGCTCCTCGTGCGAAACGAACGGCGTTTTAGAATAGCTTGTCCACAACCTCGGCGATATGACGGACGGCTTCGACGCTCATGCCGGCCGGCGCGGGTTCGTCGCGCCGGCCCGCCTTGGGCGTGATGGCGCGGGCGAAGCCCATCTTGCGCGCTTCCGCGAGCCGCAGCTCGACCTGGCTCACGGAGCGCACCTCGCCGGCGAGGCCGAGTTCGCCGAAGACGAGCGTGTCGGCCGCGACGGGCTTATCGACGAAACTGGAAGCGAGCGCCACGGCCAGGCCGAGATCGACGGCCGGCTCGGTCAGCCGCACGCCGCCGGCGACATTGACGAACAGGTCGCAGCCGACGAGGTCCAGGCCGGCTTTCTTTTCCAGGATCGCGGCGAGCATCGCCACGCGGTTCGGATCGACGCCGATCGTCGTGCGGCGCGGCGTGCCGAAGGAGGTGGGCGAAACCAGCGCCTGGACCTCGACCAGGAGCGGGCGCGTGCCCTCCAAGGAGACGGTGACCACCGAGCCCGGCTGGTCGGCGGGCCGCTCGGCCAGAAAGAGTTCCGAGGGATTGGCCACCTCCACCAGTCCTTCGCGGCGCATTTCGAAGACGCCCACCTCGTTGGTCGAACCGAAGCGGTTCTTCACGGCGCGCAGCACGCGGAAGGGGTAGGTGCGATCGCCCTCGAAGGCGAGCACGGCGTCAACCATGTGCTCCAGCACGCGCGGCCCGGCCAAGGAACCGTCCTTCGTGACATGGCCGATCAGGATCGCCGCCATGCCGGTGCGTTTCGCCGCCGCCAGAAAGCGCGACGCCGATTCGCGCACCTGGCCGACGCTCCCCGGCGCGGAGGAGAGCTCGCCGACGTGCATCGTCTGGATGGAATCGACGGCGAAGGCGCGGGGCTTGAGCTTGCGCAGCGCGGCGAGAATCGTGTCCACCGACGTTTCGCTCATCACCACCAAGCGCGGATCGAGCGTACCCAGCCGGTCGGCGCGTCGCTTCACCTGCCGCGCCGATTCCTCGCCGGTGACGTAAAGCACGGGCGCGCCCTGCGCGGCCAGCCGGCCTAACGCCTGCAGAACGAGCGTCGATTTGCCGACGCCCGGATCGCCGCCCACCAGGAGCACCGAGCCCGGCACCAGCCCGCCGCCGGCGGCGCGGTCGAACTCGCCGATGCCGCTGACGAGGCGCGGCTCCTCCTCGGCGTCCACCTCGGCGATCGACAGCGGCGCGGACGAGGGGCCGAATTCGATCGCGCCGCTTCTCGCCGTGTGCGGCTCGGCCGCCACTTCCTCCTCGACGAAGCTGTTCCACTCCTGGCAGTCGGGGCAGCGGCCCAGCCATTTGATCGACTGGTGGCCGCAATTCTGGCAGGCAAAAATAACGCGCGCCTTCGTCATCGTGGTTCGCTTATAGGCGTCTGAGGCGCAGATGAAGGAGAGGAGGCCGGAATCAGGGCGTCCGTCGGACAGTCGGGAGCGGCGGCGCCCGGCA
>QZKR01000104.1 GCA_003598065.1 Myxococcales bacterium
ACGGCGACGAGACCGACGGCGACGAGACCGACGGCGACGAGACCGACGGCGACGAGACCGACGGCGACGAGACCGACGGTGACGAAACCGATGGCGACGAGACCGATGGCGACGAAACCGACGGCGACACCGACGGCGATGTCGATTGCACCGGCTGCGAAGCGTTCCCGGGCGAGTACTGCATCGAGTCTCAATCCGGCTCCTTCTGCGGAACGCTCGCCATTCAAAACGCCGTGGTGGCGGAAGCGGAGGGCGACTGCGCCTTCACGGTGACCGTCTACACCGGCATCCTCGATCCGCAGACGATTCCGATTACGGGCTGCGTGTTCGAGAACGTCGAGATTCTGAATTCCTGCACCATCAACAGCGAAGAGGACGGCGGCATCGCCGTGAACTGCCCCGGCATCTGCGACGTGGTGTTCAGCAAGTCCGCCTGCGACACGGACGGCGACACGGACGGCGATGTCGAGGCCTGCGAGGCGCTGCCGCTGAACTGCGGCGACCGGCTGGCGCACAACAACAATACGATCTTCCAGGGCCGGCCCAGCGTTTTCGACACCTACTCCTGCAACCCGGGCGTGAACGAATCCGGGCCGGAAGTGCTGTACGAACTGGACGTCGAGCAGGGCTGCGCCGTGGACATCCGTCTCCTGAACCTCTCGGCGAACCTGGATCTTTTCATCCTCGACGATTGCGCCGAGGACGCCTGCGGGCTGTCGTCGGCCCTTGCCGGTACGCTCGACGATTCGGTTTCTTTCACGCACGAGCTGGCGGGTCCGGCCTACGTTTCGGTGGACGGCGCCAACGGCGCGACGAGCGCCTACACGCTGGAGGTGGATTGCGACTGCGGCGCGGACGGCGACGTGGATGAAGAGGAAACAGATGAAGAGGAAGACCCGGGCCTCTTCCCGCTCGGCGCGGTGGACGGCCTGACGCCGCTTTTCTCCTTCCCGAATACGAGCGACTTTTTCTCCTCGCCGTATCCGAACGACTACTACATCGGCGCGAACGGCAAGGTGGAGTTCAACGGTTTTCCCACGCCCTCTTTCGCGGAAAACCCCATGGGCGCACTGCTCCTTTCCCGCTACGTCAGCACGGTGGAGTCGGAACTCGACGGCTTCGGCCCCAATTCGCCGATCTATTTCACCTTCCCCGAGCCGATCGACGACCTGACGCTCCCCGCCACGCCGGCCGAGACGATGAGCTTCGCCTCGTCGATGTTCCTGCTCGACGTCGATCCGGACTCTCCCGAACTCGGCCAGCTCTGGCCGATCGAGTGGCACTGGAGCGAGGCGGGGAGCTTCTACGAGCCGCACGGCAACCTGCTGGCCGTGGCCGTCTACGACGGCTTTCCGCTCCGCCCGAATACCACCTACGCCTTGATCCTCACCGACGGCGTGACCGACGCGGAAGGCGCGCCCCTGGGCCGCACGCAGCTGATGGCCGATCTCTACCGCGCCAAGCCCACCGGCGATTCGCGGCTCGACGACGCCTATCGGCCGCTGGCGGAATGGCTGGCCGGGCATTTCGGCCAGCTCAATCCGGAGCGCGTCCGGGCGGCGACGGTGTTCACCACCCACGATCCGGTGGGCCAGACGCGCGAGATGGCCGATTATGTGAGCGACGAGTACCCCGATGGGGCGATCGACGGCGTATTGGCCGATTGCGCCTTCCATTCGGCGCATACGGGTTACGTCTGCTTCGAGGGGCGCTACAGCTCGCCCTTGTTCATGTCCGGAACGAAACCTTACGAGTTGTCGGGCGGCCAGTTCCAGTTCAACGTCCAGGGCGATCCGATCGTCCAGGCGATGGAAACGGTGACTTTCGCGCTCTGCGTCCCGTCGGACGCCGCGGTTCCCGGCTCCGGCTGGCCGCTGGCGCTCGTCTCCCACGGCACGGGCGGCGACTTCGAGAGCTACATCGGCGACGACGCCAATGACGTGAGCAAGCGGCTTCTGGACAAGAAGATCGCCACGATCGGCATCGATCAGCCGCTGCACGGCGATCGGGGCTTCGACTATTCCCTCGAGGATCAGGAGCTTTACAGCTTCAATTACGGCAACCCGGCGAGCGCGCGGGCGATGATCCGCCAGTCGGCCCTGGACAACGCGGCGCTGGCGGCCTTCATCCGCGCCGGCAAGCTCGTGCTCTCCGAGGCGACCTGCTCGTCCTGGCCGTCTCCGGCGCAATATGAAGGTCCTTCTTCCCTTTCGTTCAACGCCGAGAAACTGCTCTTCCACGGCCACAGCCAGGGCGGTCTCACGGGCGTGCTGACGGCGGCGGTGGTGGACGGCCTGGACGGCTACGTCCTGTCCGGCGCGGGCGGCCGGCTGGCGATCACGCTGATGGAACGGACGACGCCCGCCTCGCCGCTGGCCCTCCTGGCGGAATTCGGTCTGATCGATTCGCCGGCCGAGGTCTACAAGCTGCATCCGCTGATCGGCCTGGTGCAACTGGTGGTCGAGATCACCGACCCGATCAACTACGCCCCCTACTGGGTGGAAATGCCCTTCGACCAGAGCGCCCGCAACGTGCTGGCGACGACGGGGCTTCTGGACACGGACACGCCGAAGAACACGACCTACGCGATGTGCACGGCGGGGCTCGTGGTGCAGGTGGAGCCGCTGACGCCGCCGCTGGCGGAAGAGGTCTACGGACTGAGCGTGCTGCGCGGCCTGAGCAGCTTCCCCCGTCCGGCCACGAACACCGTGGAAGGCCCGGACGGCGAGGACGCGACCTGCGGCCTCGTGCAGTACCCGACCGACGGCCACTTCGCCATCTTCAACAACAACGACGCGGCGAGCGTCTATCAGGAATTCCTGCGCGCCATCGCCTACGACGGCGCGGGCAAGATCGGCGGCTACTGATCGATTCGCCCGTATGACACGGACGCGGGGAGGCTCTGGGCCTCCCCGCTTTCATTTCATGCGGCTGGCGATGGCGGACGGAGGTGTTATACTGCCGTCACCCAAGGGTGAAAGCGAGGTTTTGGATGCGACGGATGTTCATGCTTTTGCTGGCGCTGGCGGTACTGGCTGGTTTTTTCGGCTGCGCCGATGACTCCGACATCGGTCTGATCGACGGCGCGCTGGACGGCGATGATGAACCAAGGCCCGATGGCGACGCCGAGGCCGACGAGGAAGCGAACGAAGGTGAAACGGAAGACGACGCCGACGAGACGGACGGCGACGAGGAAGTTGCGCCGCTTGCCGCCGAGGCGGGTTTCATGGAAATCGAGCCCGTGACCTTCCGCTTCGTGAAGGGCCGCTACGAGAAATCGTTCACCTCGACCCCGGCGCGGCTGTGGTACGCCTTCCAGCCGGCCGAGGAAAATCCCGACGACAAGCCGCTGGCCATTTTCTTCAACGGCGGCCCCGGTTCATCGACCGGCATCCTCTTCGGTTTCAACACCGCCGCGCGCACCCTCGATCCGGCCTTCACCGGCGACGACGCCGTAACCGCCAGCCCCGCGCCGTGGACGCGCCTGGCCAACCTGCTCTACGTGGACGCGCGGCAGACCGGCTTTTCCTACAGCCTGCTGGACGATGTCGCCGACGCCGACGCCCGCAATGCCGCCTTCGGGGCGGACAACCACAACTGTTTCTTCGACGCCGCCGATTTCGTCCGCCTGCTCTTGCGCTTCCTCCAGGCCCACCCGGCGCTGACGGACAACCCGGTGTGGATCGTCGGCGAGAGCTACGGCGGACTGCGGGCGACGGTGATGCTCCATCTGCTGCTCTTCGCCTCGCGCTACGCCGACGGCGCGGCCGTCTACCAGGACCCGACGCTCGTCGAGGAGATCAAGGCGCATTACGGGGCCGTTTTTCCGGAGCACGCCGGCGAGCTTCCGCCGCCGGAACTCGCGGCGACCCAGTTTGCGCGGCAGGTTCTCGTTCAGCCGCTTCTGACCGGCCTCTACCAGGACGAGGAAGCGGGCAGACTGTGGGACATGGACGGTTCGCCGATGTTCCGGATGGCGGAGGAGGAAGACGAGACGTTCGTGCCCTGCCGCGAGCAGGGCGAGGATTGCAGCCCTTACGACAACGGCATGGGCTTCGCCGACACGGTGGCGGAGCGCGACCTTTACAACTGGAGCAAGCCCAAGGGCTGGATGGACGCGGTGATCGCCGACGGCGCGGCCAAGCTTCTGCTCGTCGGTCCGCTCTCCGAGGCGCTCGGCGCCGACGCGCGAGGCGTCGAGTGGCTTTACGCCGCCGAACGCGCGCAGGCCTTCCGCGTCGTGGGCGACGAGGAGGAAAAGAAGTTGCTCAGCGCCGCTAGCCTGGCGCGCCTGCCTTTTGTCGAACGGTGGCGGCTGATGCGGAAACCGCGATTCCGCGCCGCCGCGGAAGGCGACCTGCCCGACGTCTTCGGCGCTCTGCAAACCTGGGATCGCTATTATTTGTCGATTAACGAACTGGTCACCATCACCTTCTACGTCAACGGCGCGATGGCCTTCGAAATCGACCCCTTCCACCCGCGCTACGGCGAATTGTTCCTGGAAGACCTGCTGTACGTGAACACGTTCATCACCCACGCCGCCTTCGATCTCGTGATTTACGCTCCGGCCCTGCCGCCGGCCCTGGAGCGGCACGACGACCTCGTGGAGCAGGTCGAGCACGAGACCGCGCCGCGCGAGGGCGAGGCGCGCGGCGGCTGGATGACCGTGCGCTACAAGCCCGACGCGTTCGGGCAGACGGCGGCGGAATCTCGCGCCGTCCGCTTCCCGCTCTATCCCGACAGCTGTCATGCCGTGGAGATCACCGAGCCGGTCGAATTCCTGGACGACGTGACCGCCTGGACGGAAGACGCGGACTAGCGTTTCAAATCCCGTACGTCGGGAAATGCCGCCGCACGTAATCGACGCCGGCGAAGTTCGCCTCCGGGGAAAGGCCTTCGATGGTCGCCGAGAACGGATGGGCGGTCTTTTCCAAAACGGCGATCAGCGGCCGGTAGTCGATGGAGCCCTGGCCCGGCGGCAGGTGCAGATCCTCGCGGCCGCGGTTGTCGTGGACGTGGAGGTGGTAAAGCTTGCCGGCGAACGCCGCCAGCCAGCGGTCGGCGGCGTAGTTTTTCTGAAACATCGTGAAATGGCCGATGTCGAAGCAATGGCCCAGGCGCGGATCGTCCACCGCCGCGATCATCTTGCAGAGCGGTTCGGGGTCCGTGTCGTAAATGTTTTCGATCGCCAGCCGCGCTTTCCCCGGTAGTTCGGCCAGGGCGCGCCTGTAGAAATCAGCCGTCGTTTCGATCCAGTAATCCTGGATGAAGCCATATTGGTAGTGGTTGTAGCTCGAATGAAAAACGATCGTTTCGGGATCGATGAGCGCGGCGATCTCGAAGTCGGCTTTCAACCGCCGCCAGGCCAGTTCGCGGATCGCGCCGTCCTTGGAGGCCGGGTCCCAGCCGTAAACCGGCCCGTGCAGCGTCGTCGGCGGGTCGTAGCCGCGCTTCAGCCGGGCGAGCTTGTCGGCCACGCCGTTCGTCTTCCACTGGTCCAGCTCCTCGCCGTAGATGCACAGTTCCAGAGGCGCGCCGGCCCGCTCATAAGCGGCGTAGTCGGCGTCGAAAGTGCTGGTCTTGAGATGGCAATAAACGGGTTTCGGCATCGCTTTCTCCTGCGGACTTCGAACGACGCGAGATTGTAGGGGCCGGAGGAAACGCGTGTCAAGGCGCAACGCCGTCCTTGCGCCGGACGATGACGGAAGCTAGAATGGACCGCGTGCGCCGACGGTCGGCGCGTCCAACCCGAGTTTTGCGGGAGTTTCGTGACGCCGTTTCGCTCCATGGTTTCGCGCGCCTTCGCCCGACTGGCCGCCGGCCTCGTCGCGGCGCTTGTCTTCTGCCTCTCCGATCCGTCGCAAGCCGCCCACCCCTTGCGTCTTACCGACTACTCGCCCCAGAGCCGCATCGGCCTGGAAGCGGCCTACGGCCGGATGAAGGAACCCCTGCCGGCCGATCTGCTGCATTACCTGCTGGAGGTGGACGCCAACATCCATGCCGGCCTGCACCTGCGTCTGGGGCTGCCGTTTTCCGGATATTCGGGGGCGGGCGGCGCCGACAACTTCATTCGCGGCAACCTGCTCGTCGGCGCAAGCTACGACTGGCCGCTCGCCGATTTCTTTTCGCTCGGTTTCGGACTCAGGCTGTATCTGCCGACCTACGAACGCGCCGACCCGATCGACGTCGGCGTGCCGCAGGACCCCCGCCGCGCCGCCCTGGCGCAATGGCACTATCGTTTCCAGTATGCGCTGGAAGACGGGTTCCCCGTCGTCCCCGAACTGGCGGCGCGCTTCCGCTATGCCGGGTTTTACACCCAGCTGGAAGGCGCGTTCACCTGGGCGCCCAACGTCCGCGAGTCGGATGAAGCGGCGCGCAAGGCCAATATCACGCTGTTGCAGTACGGCGTCGGCATCGGTTACGACGTCCTGGGTTACGTCGAATTCGGGGCCTCGTTCACGGGGCTTGTCGATCCGGCGTCAAGCGGCGCGAACCTGGGCGACGCGCTCGGCCTGCCCGTCGATCGGCCGCGCAGCCTGCATGCGGCGACGGTCGGCGTGCGCGGCCAGTACAAATGGTTCGCGGCGCGTTTCGAAACGACCCTGCCTCTCGATTCCCGCCACTGGGAAATGCTCGCCCCGACGTACATCGGCGCGCTTCAGACGCAATTTCCCTAGTTTCTTTGGGCTATTTTGAGAACCGCAATTCCCTATTGACGTCCTCCCGCGTTTCCGCCAGAATGCAGGCAGGGATAAACATCGGCGTCAGGCATCGTTTGATTCGCTGCAAAGTCGAATGGCGAAAACGTCATGAGCAGGACGAGTATGGACAGCCAGGCGGGGGCGCGTCCGGGGGCCGGCATTGCGCCGGTGGAACAGATCCGCCTGCCCGCGCGGCTGATTTGCGACCGCCGCGACTATGGCGGCAACGTCGTCGCCCTGGGTGAAAATTTCGCCAGCCTGCTCGCTCATTTCCGTTTCGCCGCCGGCGAGGCGGTGGAACTGGAGTGCCTGCTTCCGCCCTGGGACATCCTCCGCACCGCCGGGCGCATCGCCGCCTGCGAAGCGCACGAGTCGGACGACCCGCCCGTCTTCAAGCTGAAGGTTGATTTCGGCCCGCTGGACGATCCGGCGCGGACGGTGTTGCGCGAATATCTGGGTTCGCGCGCGACGCGCCGCCGCGAGCCGCGTCCGAAGGTGTCGATACCGGCCCGCCTGCTTGCGCCCGAGCGCATCAACGGCCTGGCCGTGCTCAACGTCTCGACGCGTGGCCTGTTCATCGCCAGCGATGCGCCTTTCGCCATCGATACGCCGATCCGCGTCTCGGTCGGTCTGCCGAGCTTCGAAGTGTCGCTCAACGGCCGCGTGGCCCATGCCGTCGATCGGGCCACGGCGCGCCGCATGCGCCGGCCCTCCGGCTTCGGGGTGGAATTGACCGAACTCCCGCCCGCCGAGCGTCAGGCCTGGGACCGTCTGCGCGACCGCGCCGGCGCAACGGCGATCAAGTAAATCTTTCCGCCGCCAAACCGTACGACAAAACGCGGCGGGCTTAAGCCCGCCGCGCTCGTTTGGGGAGGGAAATCTTTACTGTGTGACCACGGGGATCTGGCGCGGCAGAACCTCGGCTTTCTTCGGCAGGGTGACGGTGAGCACGCCGTTATCGATCTTGGCCGAGATCGCCTCGGCGTTCACGCCGTCGCCGACGCGGAAATTGCGCGAAAAACGGCCGAAGTAGCGCTCCGAGCAGCGGCAGCCCTCGGCGTCGGATTCGTGCTCGTCCTTGCGTTCGCCGGAGATCGTCAGCAGGCCGTCCTTCATTTCCACCTTCACGGCCTCTTTCGGCACGCCGGGCAGATCCATGCGGATCAGGTAGGCGTTCTCCTGCTCGCGCAGGTCGGCGGCGGTCAGGAAAGCGACGCCGTCATCGGCGGCGCGCGCCCGCTCGTGCAAGGGCGCGAAAAAATCGCTCAAGAAACGGTCGTTGAACAACGACAACGAACGCCAGGGATCGGAATGCTTGCGGATCAGGTACATGGCTCACTCCTTGTCATTTTGCCGCGCATGGCGCGGAATTCGGTTTGCCTGTCGGCCGGCCGGCTTCGCCTTGCCTTCAAGGAACCCGTCGTTCCTTCCAAGTGAAAAGTAAGGTCGATCGTCGCCGTGTCAAGGCGTGCGCGGCCCGGCAAAATATTTTGCCGTTTTTTTTAAGGACGGGAGGGCCGTCGGCCGGACTGTCGTCTGCCGTTAGGCGAAGAGCTGGCTTTCGGCGAAGAAGGCGAGTTTCACTTCTTCCGTGATCTCCGCCGTCCGCTGGGCGTTGATCTTGAGAAATTCCTGCTCGGGGCAGGCGATCACGTCGAACTCCGGCAGCGGTTTGTCGTAGCCGATGCCGAGCTTGCGGCAGATGCGCTGGGCCAGCGAAACCAGCGCGATGTTGGTTTTCACCACCAGGTCGGTTTCGGTCCAGCTTACTTCCTTGAAGTTCTGGTGGTAGCGAATCACCGCTTCCAGCGTGGGCGCGAGGTTCCAGAGATGGGCCAGCCGGCCGCCGGCGTGCGTGTAGGCGAAGCCGAACGTCTTTTTCTCCAGGGCCAGAAGATCCGCCTTGGGGTCGTTGGCCGTCTCCAGGTAGATCTTCAGCGTCGCTTCCGGGTTGGTCTTGAGCATCAGCGTCTTGCCGACGTTGTGCAGCAGGCCGCCGACGAAGGCCTCTTCGGTGTCGGTGGACTCGAATTCCAAGGACAATAGCCGCGTGGCGATGCCCGTGCCGACGGCGGCTTCCCAGAATTTGATCGAGACCGGCTCGGAGGAACGGTACATGTTGAGGATGGCCGTCGAAACGGCGATGTCCTTGATCGCCTTGAAGCCGACGACGAGAATGGAGCGTTGCAGGGTGTTCACCTTGCGCAGCAGGCCGTAGAAGCTGGAGTTGGCGATTTTCAGAAGTTTCGTCGTCAGCGCCTGGTCGGCCTGGATGACGCGCTCCAGCGATCCGGCGGTGGACTTCGGGTCCTCGACGACGGCGAGGATTTTGCGCGCCACCAGCGGCAGCTGCTTCACCTCGCCGATCCGTTCGACCAGTTCGTTCAGCGTCCGTTCGCCGGCGGCGTCCAGCGTGTCGATCTCCTTCAGGAAGTCGTACAGTTCGCGCATGATCTGTCCCCATGGCCGCCCGCGCGGCGTTGATTCAAGTTCCGTTCCCCTCTTCTAAACCGGTCCCCGAACGGCGTCGGCGAGGCGCGGCGTCTCGTCGAAAGCCTTCACCTGCATAAAAGCCAGATAGATGGCGATATCCTCCAGCGGGAATTTTCTGCTTTCCAGTTCCGCCACCAGCTTTTCCAGCGCGGCGACGTCGGCGTTCTCCAGGGGCGACAGTTCCGATTCGGTGATGCCCTCGTCGTTCGGGATGGCGAAGAAATCGAGGGCGGCCTTGAGCATCGGCCGTTTTTCGTACAGCCAGGTTTTGAACAGTTCCTCGGCCATTTTTTCGTCGCCGCTCGCGACGATGCCTTCCCGAACGGCCAAGGCGTCGTCCTTGCGGTTGCCCTTCCTGATCGACACCATCCGCCCGGAACGCGTTTTCCGCGCGAACATGCCTTCCAGCATGTTGCGGACTTTACGCGAGCAAGCGCCGTAAAGCTCCTCGAATTTCGCCTCGCTGATCGCACCAAGCAGTTGAGGATACGTCCATCCCATCGAACTCCCTCCGCACCCCAAACGACAGTAGGGCTAGTTTATCCGCGCGACGAATGGGGCGCAAGCGTTTTCCCCGTTCTCCGAAACGTCGCCTTCCCGACGAACTGTCGGATACTGTCGAATATTTTGACTTGCATGTCCAGTCGGATTCGCTACAATGGCCTCATCCAAGAAGGTTCGGGGGCGGGGAGGGTACGAAGCGGGTCGCCGGAAGGCGACCCCTTCTTTTTTCCGGCCCCGATTTCCGATACAATGGATCCGAACGGGAAACGGCGGGTTTGCCGACCCCAAGGGAGAATGGCCATGCGAACGATGCTCGTGGGGATGGTCGCGACCGCCTTATGGCTGTGGGCATGGCCCGCCGTCGGAGCCGAAAAGGAGGGCCATTATCTTTGCCTCTTCACGCTGGCGGAGGGGCGGATCGCCTTGAAGGAAGCCAAGGCCGTCGCCGAGCCGCTGAAGCGGCCGCGCACCGCCATGCCCGTGAAACGGGCCTTCCGCTTCGCGCTGATCGGGCCGAACAAGGAGACCCTCCATGAAGGCTTCTTCGCCGACCCGCGCCAAACGCGCGCCGAGTCCATGGACGAGTTCGGCCGGATGCGGCGCGCGAACGTCCGACGCGAGAAAGGAACGTTCCCCCTGCATCTTCCCTATGCGCCGAAGGGATCGACGCTGGTCGTCGAGTTGGCCAGGACGGAAACGAAGGACGGCAAGACCGAACGCCGCTACGTTCCCTTCGCCGCGCTGCCGATCGATCTCGCGCCGCCCGCGCCCAAGCCGGAGGCGCGTTGATGCGCGGGCTTGCGCTTGCCGTCCTGTGTCTCCTGTTCTTCCCCGGCGCCGCGGCCCTGGCGTGGGAAACGGAAACTCTGGAGGAGAACGGTCCCAGCGCCAACCGCGTCGATCTGGTCATCCTCGGCGACGGCTACACGGCTTCCGAGCAGGACGCCTTCCGGGACGACGCGCTCGGGCTGATGGGCTACTTTTTCTCCTCGACGCCCTTCGCCGAATATCGCGTGCAGTACAACGTCCATATCGTGTACGTGATTTCCCCCGAATCGGGCGCGGATCATCCGAGCCGGGGAATTTATCGCGACACGGCGCTGAACGCGACCTATGAATTCGCCGATCTCGACCGGTTTCTCGTCGTCGATGAAGAGAAGGCGCTGATCGCGGCGCTGGACGCGGCGGCGCTGGATTACGTCTTCGTCCTGGTCAACGACGCCGAATACGGCGGTTCCGGCGGAACGCTCGCCGTGACCTCCGTGCACGAGCAGGCCCCCGAAATCCTCGCCCACGAGGTGGGCCACATGTTCGGCGAACTGGCCGACGAATACGAGGATCCCTTCCCCGGCCATCCTCCCGACGACTGGGAAGCCAACGTCACCTTCGAGACGCGGCGCGAGCGAATCAAGTGGAACGTCTGGATCGACGCGGCCACGCCGCTCCCCACGCCGCCCGTGCCGGAATGGGCCGAGGCGGTGGGGCTTTTCGAAGGCGCGCGCTATCTGAGCGAAGGCATTTATCGCCCGAGGCTGGATTGCCGCATGCGAACCCTGGGCGTCGATTTCTGCGAGATCTGCGCCGAACACCTGATCCGCTCGATTTACGCCACCGTGAGCCCGAGCGACGCCGAAGGCGGCGGCGTGCGGATCGCCGCCAACGGCCGGACGACCCTGGACGCCAGACTGCTCCAAACCGATCCGCCTGCCGTTCGCGCGGACTGGACCATCGACGGCGCTCCGGTCGCGGCCGATGCGCTGGCGGGCCGGCTTTTGCTCAACGCAGGCGGCTTGGGGCAGGGTTTCCACGAGGTGGCCGCTTTCGTCCGCGACGAATCCGAGTGGCTGCGCCTCCCCGAGGCCCTCGACGAGGCGTCGGCCGAAGTTCGGTGGACGGTGGAGGTGACGGACGAAATCGAGGACGGCGATGAGGCGATTGACGGCGACGGCGATGAACCGTCCGAAGACGGGGACGCCGCCGACGGCGATGAAACGCCGGACGGCGACGAAATGCCCGAGGACGGCGACGCGGCGGACGGCGACGAACCGTCCGAAGACGGCGATGCGGCGCACGATGACGAAGCGGGCGGGTCGGGCGGCGGCCTGTGCCGGGGCGTCGGCGCCGCTGCGCCTTACTGGCTTGTCCTCGCCGTTGGCGGACTCATTCGCCGCTTCCGACGCCGCTGACATCCCCATCCGTTTCCGGCTCCAGGTTCGGATCGGTAAAACGGTAAATATAGGCGCGGTTCTGCTGCGAGGGATCCATGCCCCTGCCATTGTGCTGGATCCCGTATGCCGCCCGATCCGTAACGGCGACGTACCGCGCCTGATAGACGCCAAGCGTTCTGTCTTTGAGCCCAGGCATCAAGGGGACGAGAGAGTCGAAGCTGCCCGAATCCACAACCAAGTACCGACCGCCAAACAACGTGCCCCGAGGCCACACGGGCCAGGGAGAGGCGAACGCTGTTTCCATTTCTCCTCCGTCAATCGAAATGCGCAGAATACGATAATCACCGTCGGCGCTCGGGAACAACGTCAGCCATCGCTCGTCGGGAGAAAGATAGAGCGAGGAAAATTTGAGACCCGAGACAAGGAGAATTGACTCATATGGCGGCGACAGTTTCAGTTTTGTGACGACTCCGCTATATTTACCCTGAAACAGCAGATGCTCTCCGTCAGAAAAATATATCCGATCCGGTCCCCACTTTTGGATGTCCGCCGCAATACGTTCGAGGCTCATGGATTCCCGGTTGAACCGGTAAATGTCGGTAGATCCAAAACACAGCAGCATATCGGTGATCGGCGAGAATTCGCACTCAATGTCCTCCTCCGGCATATCGGTGTGAAGCATCCGCTCGAAATCAAGCACGGAATCGAGGTAACGGTCGTTATCGGCATCCCGATAGGTGGCTATGACGAATTTCCCATTCTGGCTGATACTATCGATGCCGATATAACGATGATCTTCTCCGAAATCGGGACAGGCAGCCTCCATCGGATTGTCGAGCGGAACGTAAACAAAGCCGCCGCCGAAACCGCCGGAATCTACATTCAATAAAACATACTTGCCGTTTGGGGAAAAATTAATATTCCTCCGATCCGGCTGCAAGGACAAGGAGACAAACGTTATTGTCTCAACGCTTCCATCATGTAGATTAAGCAAATTGAAATATCCATGGATGGTATCTACCCACCATACCCAATGCTCGTCAGTACTGAAACCATACTTGTAAAACGATACATTCGATAGCTCCCCGATCACATTCATCGTCGATAGGTCGTAGACGACTATGGAAACTACCTCGTTAGACATGTTGGGATAAAGAATACGTAGGAGCCAGCGGCCGTTTTTAGAGATTTTTAAGGACCCATCCGTTCCGATATTCCTAAAAAATTTGTTCTCTTCCGTCCTCCAATTGAATCCGTATAGCGCATCGTCATAAAAATTGTTTTTGACATATAATGCGCTTTCGAGCATTTTGGATACGACTACGCTGTATGCTTGGATCGGCGTCCAAACGATTCCGTCGGCTTGAGCAAGCAACCAATTTGGGTAGTTGTAAATGAGGGCAAATCCCTCATCGAGCGCCGTCGTGCTCGGCGGGGAATGGTACGCCAGTTTATCGAGAACAAGTTCGCCCTGCGCCAGATACATATAGCCATAGGATTTGGTCCCCGGAGCGGAACAATCGAAGACGCCGCCGTGCAGGTCCGTCACATATCCCTCATCGGGCGGGGCATGAAGCGTGATGGCGCGCTCGTGGGTGTCCCCATCCCTGCAAACATCGAGCGGCGGCGTGCGGAAAGAACCATCCCGTTCCGTTTCCGTGACCACGCCATATCCCTCCAGTTCTATCGCCGCACCTGAATAATCCTGGTAGCCGTGCTCGTCCAATCGGCCGTTGGAATAGACGTGCCCTTCGATGACGAATTGCGCGGTAAGTTCCGGCTCGGCGTCGCCGTCCGAGTCGAGGGACTCTTCCGCTTCGTCTTCCAAGCTGGGATCCGCATCCGCATCGCCATCGGGTGAAGCGTCCTCATCGATCTCAATCTCACGCTCCGGTTCGGTGTCGGCATCCTGGTCCCACCCGGAATCGTCGTCTGCATCGCCATCC
>QZKR01000019.1 GCA_003598065.1 Myxococcales bacterium
AAATCCATTTCCCTGCCCACCCCGCCACGGCTCCCGCCGGTTGCCGCCGACCATTGGTCTTTACCTCATTAAGTGAATGGTATTAGCCGTGAGACTATGGCACACCAAGAATCCCTGCGAATGTCAAACTCGAATTATTGCAAACTGGGGACGACTCAGCCCTTTATCGGGCGAATCGGCCCAAAAACACCGGAACGAAACGCCCTGATCCTGGAAGACCGCCATTGGGCGAAGTCGCCGCCGGCTTGTCCCCCCGGCCGCACCTGTGATACATTGGGGGTGTTGTAAATCCGCGAAATGGAGTTGGCCATGCTGCGTCTCGCGTGGATCGGCCTGACTGTGTTAGGGCTCGTCGCGGCGGGCTGCGGCGGCGAAGAAACGTTCGTTCTCCGCATTGACGACGACGCCGAAACCGACCAGGCGGACGCCGACTCCGAGCCGAGCATGGAAACCGAACCGGACGGCGACGCCCTTCCCGACCCGTCGCGCCGCCCCTGCACCACGTCCATGGACATCCCTTTCAAAGGCTCGCCCGAGGCCGCCGCCTCGCTGGTGATCGATCAAGAGAATAAAATGTGCCGCGGTGCGGGCGGCGAGGATCGGGACGCCGCGCTGGTTTGCCGCTGCAACGCCGACAACACAATGGCGATCTGTGACTTCATCACCAGCTGGATGTATCTCGGTTTGGCTCCGGACGGTTTCTGCATCTACGACTGGCGAGAAACAGGAACCCTGCAATGCCCGAAGGAGGCGTTCGGCGTCGACTTTCGACTTGAAATGCAGCGTCTTGAGATAGAAAGGCACAAGATGGCGTACATCGACTTCTGGCTGTCCTGCGCAGAGGCCGTCTGGCACATCGAGTCCGTCGAGATTAGGCCATGACCGGTATTGTAGGGTAACTTGTTACCCGACAATTCCTATCCGTGTCGGGTAAAACATTTACCCGACCTGCTCGCTGGCGCATCGAGTCCCTCGAATTTTCCTCGCAGACGGGCCACGACGCGGGGTAGCGGCTTATTTCGTCAATTGCCTATTTTTTCAATCGGAATAGTGCAGCAGAGCGCGTCGAGCCAGGCGCAGGGGCCGTTTCCCGCCCGGATGTACTGAGAAACTCTAATAATAGGCTTTAATCGGATAAATTTTGTCAGAATACTGTTGACACCCTGTTTTGAATGGCTTTAAATTGATACTATCAAACACGGTTCTTTTCCAACAAGCAGGACGTTCATCGAGGTGCACCATGCTTAGTACCCCTGTCAAACCGGTCGGACGACTTTTTTTGATTATTTCTTCTATCCTGCTTCCTTTCCTCATCATCGCCTGCGACGGAAGCGTCGGCATTGGGATGGTTGACGGCGACGCCGACGATCTCGGCGACAGCGAACTGATCTTCCCCGGCGGCGATCCCGCCAGCGATGGGGACGGACCCGGTTCGCCGGACGGCAAAGAGCCGCGTCTCGCGGTCCAGGCCGTGCTGGATTTCGGTCATGTGATCTACAACACGACCGAAGTGAGAGAGCTTCCCATTTACAATGAAGGGGAAGCGCCGCTGCAGATCGACAGCATCGCGCTGTCCGACGCCACCAGCAGCGAATTCGTCCTGATCGATGCGCCCGCCGCCAGCGTCATGGTGAACAACGGCGGGTCGCTGATCCAGCGCGTCCAGTACACGCCGGTCAACGAAGGCGCCGACCAGGGCGCGCTCATCATCTACAGCCACGACCCGCTTTCCCCGGTGACGCGCGTCCAGCTCACGTCGGCATACAAGGGCCACGCGCAGATCCGCGTCAGCCCCGAGCAGGGCGACTTCGGCGTCTTGAAGGCAAACGGCGAAAAGACCTGGCTGGAATTCACCGTCACCAACGTCCCGGCCGCCGAGGACGACAACAAGCTCCTGCGCATCTACAACCTTCACCTGGAACAGACCGGGGAGTCGCTCTTCCGCCTGATGGCCGACGTTCCCGACGAGGTCTGGATCGCGCCAAACGACAGCTACCGCTTTTCCGTCTCCTTCGATCCGGCGGCGGAAGGCGTCCATGCCAACCGGCTCGTGATCGCCTGCAACGACCCGGCCGTGGAAACAGGCGCGCTGCCCATCGACCTGGCGGCCGAGGCGGCCCTGCCGCATCTGGTGTTGGAGCCCCACCCCACCGACAACGAGATCCGCTTCGAATCGGCGCCGGTCGGCCTGGATTCCCAGGAAAAGCTGACCTTGCGCAACGCCGGCAACTGGCCGCTGACGCTGGCCGCGATCGGCCTGGACCTCAACTCCAGCCCGAACTTCTCGCTTCTGGATGCGGACGGCCTGCCCTTGACCGCAGACGCCTGGACGCCGCTCGCGCTGGGCAAGAACGAGTTCATGGACCTTACGATCCGCTACGCCCCCCAGTCGTTCGACGCAGACGTCGGCTTCTTGGTCATCGAGAGCGATAGCGAGGGCATCAGCCCCACCTTCACCCGCATCGGCCTGTCCGGCGTGGGCGCGGCGGCCGGGCCGTCGGTCCAGCCGGATCTGCTCGACTTCGGCGACGTCCTGGTCGGCGACGCCTCCGAAACCAAGAGTTTCCAGATCGCCAACCGCTCGCCGGAGATCGTCACGGTCACGGCCCTGAGCTTCGCGACGGGCGCGGAGTTCTCCTTCCCCGGCGGGAATCCGATCCCCGTCGGCGGCCTGGAACTGCCGCCCGGCGGCGAAACGGACGTTTCGGTGGTTTACAGCCCGGCCGATGAAGGCCGCGACGACGATACGATCGCAATCGAGCTGAACGGCGGCGCGCTGGAACCGTTGAGCGTCACGCTGACGGGCCGCGGCGTCGCCCCGCGCCTGAGCGTCGAAGCGCCCGAGCTGGCCGCCTTCGCCGGCGCGCTGGACTTCGGCCAGATTCCCATCGACCGCACGCGCGCCCTGACGGTCAAGCTCGTCTCGTCGGGCACTGCGCCGCTGGAGATCGGCGGCATTTCGGCGACGCCCGAAACTTCGCCCGCCTTCAGCTTCGCCCACGACGCCCTGCGCACCCTGCCGCCGGGCGAGTCGCTGACGATGACCGTGACCTTCGCGCCCCTGGCGCCGGCGGCCGACCATGCAGGCCTGCTGGAGATCCAGACCAACGAAATCGGCGGCGGCCTCGCCTCCATCGCCCTGACCGGACTCGGCGCGGATGTCCGCGCGGTCGTGACGCCGCCGGACAACCCCTTTGACATCGGCGTCGTGCTGAGCGGCCACACCGAAGAGCAGCCCTTCGCCATCGCCCGCGAGGGCTTCGGCGCGCTGACGATCCTCGACGTGCGGGTCGCGCCTACGAGCCGCGGGACGATCAACGGCTTCGAGGTGTTTTTTGAAACCACCAATCCCTTCCCCTTGACCATCGCCAACGGCGACGCCACGCCCTTCCCCTTCACCCTGACCTTCACGCCGCCGGGCGAGGGCGATTTCACCGCCACGCTGATCGTCGAGACGACGGACTACTTGACGCCGGTGCAGCGCATCACGCTGAACGGCCACTCGGCCAGCTCCGACGCCTCGCCCTTCGTTCAGCCGGCCAGCCCCTACGACTTCGGCGGGGCCTATCCCAACGCCACGCTGGCGGCTTCCTTCGGCGTCTGGAACCAGGGCACGCTCGGCGACCTGATCGTCGTGGGTGGCGTGTTGCGGACCAACGAAGGGAGCAGCTATCGCCTCGTGCTGCCCGAGGGCCAGTATCCGCTGCCCTACACGGTGACGCCGGAGGATTCCATCGGCTATCCCTTCGTCGTCACCTTCACACCGCCGGCCATCGGCGACTTCCAGGGCGAGCTGGTGCTCGTCACCTTCGCCGGCGGCAGGACCATCGAGACGCCCATCGCCCTGACCGGCCAGGGCGTCCCCTGTCCCGACGGCTGCTGGAACAACGACGGCAACCCCACCGACTGCGAATACTGCGGCTGCTGGGAAACGAACGCCGGCATCGAGATCTGCGACGGCCTGGACAACGATTGCGACGGCTTCGCCGACGAGGAGGACGAGGCGACGCTCTTGAGCCTCTGCTCCGCGCCGAACCACAGCGAGCCCTTCTGCAACGGCGGAGCCTGCGACTTCGCCTGCGACATCGACTTCCACCGCTGCGGCGACTTCTGCGTCTACAACGAGAGCGCCGAGCACTGCGGCGGCCGCTGCGAAGCCTGCCCCGCGCCGGAAAACAGCGTGGTCTGGTGCGCCGACCTGGGCGCCGGCCCGCGCTGCGGCTTCGACTGCTATCCCAGCTTTGAAGCGCGCGGCGACGCGTGCGTCGGCGCCAGCCCCACCGAGTGCTGCGGCGAGGCCTGCGAAAACTGCTACGAGACGGTCACGCCGCCCGAACACGGCTATCCGGCCTGCCTCGACGGCGCGTGCGGCTTCCTCTGCAACGCCGGCTTCCACCTCTGCGGCGATCTCTGCGTGGCGGATGACTCGCTCGACCACTGCGGCGCGAACTGCGAGCCCTGCCAGCCGCCGGAAAACGCCGCGGCCGTCTGCAACGGCATCGACTGCGGTTTCCTCTGCAACGACGGCTATCACCGCGAAGGCTTAGCCTGCGTTTTCAATGGCGACATCGCCTGCTGCGGCGCCGAGTGCCTGCAATGCACGGCGGCTCCGGACTTCGCCTACCCCGTCTGCGTGGACGACGCCTGCGGCTTCGCCTGCTTCAACGGCTATCACCGCTGCGGCGACGAATGCCGCAACGACGAGAGCCCGGACTCCTGCGGCGACGCCTGCGCCCCCTGCCCCGCCCCGGCCAACGGCGCGCCCACCTGCCGGGCGGGAGTCTGCGGCTTCGCCTGCGACTTCGGTTTCCACGAGGACGGCGGCGCGTGCGTCGTCAACGCGAACCCCGACTGCTGCGGGCCGGAGTGCCTGACCTGCACCGAAGCCCCGCTTCACGGCTATCCGCTCTGCGTGGGCGAAGTCTGCGGCTTCGAGTGCTTCCCCGGCTACCATCGCTGCGGCGACAGCTGCCTCGACGACGACAGCCCGGCTTCCTGCGGCGGCGACTGCGAGCCCTGCCCGGCTCCGGCCAACGCGCTGACGACCTGCGAGGCCGGGGTCTGCGGCTCCGTGTGCCTGGCCGGCTTCCACCTCGACGCCGGAGCCTGCGCGCCCAACAGCAATCCCGACTGCTGCGGCCTGCCCTGTCAGGTCTGCACCGCGCCGCCCAACGCCACGCCGATCTGCGTGGACGACGATCACTGCGACTTCGTCTGCAACAACGGCTACCAGCGCAGCGGAGACCTCTGTCTGCCGGAGGACAGCGTGGCCTGTTGCGGCGAGCTTTGCGAGACCTGCACCGAGGCCCCGGAATACGGCCACCCGGCCTGCATCGACGACGCCTGCTCGTTCGTCTGCGAGGGCGGCTACCACCGCTGCGGCGACGCCTGCGTCTCCAACCTCTCGCTGGATTCCTGCGGAACGAGCTGCGCGCCCTGCCCCGCGCCCGATCACGGCATCGCAACGTGCAACGGCGTCGCCTGCGGGGTCCAGTGCGAAACCGGCTACCACCCCATCGAGGGCGCGTGCATTTCCAACACCGACGCCACCTGCTGCGGGCCGCAGTGCACCGACTGCACGGTGATCTTCCCGCAGCACCAGACGGCCTATTGCCTGGAGGGCTCGTTCTGCTCCTACACCTGCAACCAGGGCTTCCACAAGTGCGACGGCGTCTGCGTCAGCAACTACTCCACGGAGAGCTGCGGGCACGACTGCACGCCCTGCCCGACAATCCCCAACGCCACGGAATTCTGCATCAGCGGGCATTGCAAGAGCGTCTGCAACACCGGCTACCACGAGACGGGCAGCGGCGATTGCGCGCCGAACGACACCGTGGAGTGCTGCGGCGTGGGCTGCGCCAACTGCGGCCCCGGTCCCGCTCACGGCTCGACCGCCTGCGAAGGCGGCGCGTGCGTCACCGTCTGCGGCGCCGGCTATCACCTCTGCGGCACGAAATGCGTGGCCAACAACAGCGTGAACACCTGCGGCGGCCGCTGCGACCCCTGCCCGATTCCGGCCAACGGCTTCCCGACCTGCGACGGCGCAAACTGCGGCGTCGCGTGCAAAGCCGACTACCACCTGGAAGGCGGCGTCTGCGTGCCGGATTAGTCCTTTGCGGCTAGACAACAAAACCCCCGGTCCCGGACCGGGGGTTTCTTTTTCGGCCTTCGCCCTTCGACGGAGCAGGTCTCCTGCCGGAGGCCATTGACAAACCCGCCGGCGGTGTATAAAAAGTAACGCAGTTCCCTGCCACATCGCCGCTCGTACTTAATGGGATGCTTCGCCCGCGCTCAGCATGACGACCACCGCGTCGCGCACGAAGAACAGCAAATGCTGTTTGAACGAGTTGGAGCAGGATCGCATCGTGCTCCAGACATTTTCATGTCGCTCTGAAATGGGAAAACACCTGGAGCAGGTTGGAAAACCCGCTCCAACCAGAGCAAACGATACCGGCTCCACGTATCCACATTCGAAAGGGGACAGCGATGCGCGCTGCGTGGTGTCTGCCGCTTCTCGCCTTGACGGCGCTGGCCGCGGGCGATGTCGCCGCCCGGTCGCCGGCCGCCGCCCCGGCCGATCTGGCCGCCACGGGGCTCTACTCCGACGCGGCGACCAAAACCGTCGATCCGCGCCACATGGCTTACGCGCCCCAGTACCCGCTGTGGTCCGACGGCGCGGCGAAGCGGCGCTGGATCAGCCTGCCGCCGGGCAAGCCCATCGACGCCGCCGACCCCGACGTCTGGACCTTCCCCGTCGGCGCGAAGCTCTGGAAAGAGTTCTCCTTCCACGGGCGGCCGGTGGAGACGCGCTATATGGAAGCGCTCGGGCGCGGGCGGTGGCGCTTCGCGACCTACGTCTGGAATGCCGAGGGGACGGCGGCGACGCGGGCTCCGGACAACGGACTGAAGGGCGTGGTGGAGATCGCGCCGGGCATCCGCCACGACATCCCGAGCGTCATCGACTGCCGCGCCTGCCACGAGGGCCGGCAGGCCGAAGCGTTGGGCTTCAGCGCCTTGCAGCTCTCGCCCGACCGTGATTCGCTCGCGCCCCATGCCGAACCTGTCCCGCCGGGCGGCGTCGATCTGACGACGCTGCTGCAACGCCGATTGTTGAAACACGCACCGCGCGCCTGGGCCGAGCGCCCGCCGCGCATCGACGCGCCGTCGCCCGCCGCCCGCGCCGCCCTGGGCTATCTGCACGCCAACTGCGGCAACTGCCACAGCCCCGCCGGCCCGCTCGACTCGCGGGGGCTGCTGTTGCGCCATTCCGTCGCGCCCGGAGCCAAGGGCGAGCCGGCGATCGACACGACGAAGGACCGCCCGGGCCGCTACCGCATCCCCGGCCTGCCTCCCGAACGCACGCGGCTTCTGTCGCCCGGCGACCCGGCGGGAAGTTCCGTCGCGCACCGCATGGCCGCCCGCGACGCGATCACGCAGATGCCGCCTTTGGGAACCAAGATCGCCGACGCCGAGGCCGTGGACCTCGTGCGCCGCTGGATACGCGAGATGGCCGTCAGGCCGCACATCGAAGCAGGAGAGACAGAGGACCGTAAACCCAACACGCAGAAGGAGGAGAAGCAATGAAGAGATTTTGGATGACCGTGGTTTTTGTGGCGCTCGTAATCGCTGGCGCAGCGTCGTTGATGCTGAACGCCGAGGCGAAGGGCAAGGGAGGCGCGGACGTCAAGCGCGGCGAGTATCTGGTGAAGGGCGGCGGCTGCGGCGACTGCCACACGCCGCTGAAGATGGGCCCCAACGGCCCCGAGCCCGACATGACCCGCATGTTGTCCGGGCATCTCGAAGGCATGGCGATGCCGCCCGCGCCGAAAGTGGAGATGCCGTGGGCGGGGGCCTTCGCGGCGACCATGACGGCCTGGTCGGGCCCGTGGGGCGTGAGCTTCGTCGCCAACATCACCTCGGACAAGGAGACGGGCATCGGCGAGTGGTCGGAGGAGACCTTCACGCAGGCGATCCGCAGCGGCCGCCACCTGGGCAAGGGGCGTCCCATCCTGCCGCCGATGCCGATTCCGGCCATGCAGCAGTTGACGGACGAGGACCTGAAGTCGATCTTCGCTTACCTGAAGACAACGCCAGCGATCAAGAACCGGGTTCCCGACCCGCTGCCGCCGATCGCCGCGCCGCCGGCTCCCCCCGCGCCTCCCGCGCCGGCGCAGCCCCCGGCGCCGCCGGAACCGGCGAAGTAAGGAGCGCGCACGACAGCGACTTAAAGACTAGCACCCCCTCCGCCGGAGAACAGGCGGAGGGGGGACTTAGGTACAGGCGAGTAGGCTGGTTTGATGTGTGCCATGGCTTGCTTGCAAGCCATGTGCTTTGAATTCAAGGGCCATCTCCAGACATGCTTTGCGAGCAAAGCATGGCACACATTCCCGTAGCTCCAAAGCAGACCACCTGCCGAGCAGACCATGACACTAACGGGCTTCGCAGCAAGCTCTGTAAAACGGGTAAATTCTTTACCCATCGTTTCCGATAATCATGAATTTGATGGGTAACTATATCGATTGGTGACCCACCCGTCTATTCATCTTCTCCGTTTTCAACTCTCTGTATCGATCTGGTAGCATCAACACCAAAAAGATCGTTTAATCGATGAAAATCTTGATTCCTCATCCCGCCAATAGATAGCGTAAGTACTCTGCTTGGACCTGGATACTCTGTTTCTTGGTTGTGTCGATTATCCATACCAGTTCCGATACCGTTCATCATAAAATCTTTTGCCTCAGAAAGACTCTTGCAGTGAAACCCAAGCCCTCCTTCTTCCACAGACTTCATAAGCATCAAAAGGAACATTGATAGCGGTGTAGCAGTTTGCTTTATTTTGTCTCGTTCAATGCGATATTTTCCTGTGCCTTTTGTTTGTGAAGATTCCTCCATAATTACTTGAGTGGAAAGAACAGCGGGCGGAAAGGGCGTATTATCACCAAGATCGTAAAAACAACAGTATGCACCCCTTTTAGACGCAAATCGTAGCTGATCCTTTGCTTGGTTTACTGGCAAGTATGCTTTTTTTCTATCCAAGACCTTTGCCTGGAAAGATGCACACGAGACGAATTCAGGAGTATCTGGCAAGCGAACATGCAGAATTATGCCAAAATCGCTTCCGGTAATTGCTTCTCTTCTATTTGCCGAAAGATCATGGTAAGCTAATTCAATCGGGACATCCCTATCATATATTTCCATAGCGACACCTTGAAGCGAGTGGGATGAAAACCTTAGTGAATAATATAGTTTGCTTAACAGATGGCCTGTTAAGCGCTCCTCATGAGATTGTTGGGGAAGGTCCAATTTGCAATATTCAAACTCCGCCGAAGCAAAAACTTGAAAGAGAGCGCGTATTAATGGGTTTGCAGTCAACGAATGTCCGAAGAGATAATTTTCTGGCACCTCTTGTTCCCATCGAGAAGGACCAAAAATCGTCACAAGGCGCGACTGCAATAATTCATGTATGGCGACAACAAATTCCCGATTGGTATCAATTCCATGCTTATTAAGAACCTCCTCGACCTTTTCCGGACTATTATTGTTTGGTAACATAATTCCAATTGCCATTTCCTGCCTATTCATTATGAGACGTGCAAACCCAGCCTTCTTATTCAGCAACTCGTACAATCCTTGCTCAATTACTCTGGGAAGGGGAAATTTGCTCATCGTTAGCTCCTCCAACTATTGGATTGGTTCTTCAGGAAATGTCGGGTAATTTCTTACCAGCATTTCCAATAATCATGAATTTGATGGGTAATAAATTACCCACACTAAACCCCATCTGATCCTTTAAGAAGAAGTCCGGCACCGTTTTGGATCTTTGGTGTTTGCCCAGATGTAGGATTCGAGAATTTTTATACTCTGCGAAAACCAACCAAGTCAAGTACATTTAATCACAAGCCCCGGCCTCGCCCCGCCTCACCCTTCCCTCCTTGCCCGGCTGCCTGCTTTAGGCTTCTTTTCGGCAAGCCCCAGGATCTCCCGCCGCCGGAAGCAGCTCAGCGCATGGTCGTTCACCAGCCCCGTGGCCTGCATGTGGGCGTAGCACACCGTCGAGCCGAGGAACTTGAAGCCCCGCTGGCGCAGATCCTTGCTCAGCGCGTCCGACTCCGCTGTCGTCGCCGGGTAGTCCGCGATTTCCTCGATCTCATGCACGAGCGGCCGGCCGTCCACGAAGCGCCAGATGTAAGCGCCGAAGCTGCCGAACTCTTCCCCTACCTCCAGAAACCGCGCGGCGTTGTGAATCGCCGCCCGGATCTTGGCCTGATTGCGGATGATCCCCGCGTTTTGCAGCAGCGCTTGCACCTTGCGTTCGTCGTAGCGCGCCACCGTCTCCGGGTCGAAGTTGTCGAAGGCGGCGCGGTAGTTGGCGCGCTTGCGCAGCACGGTGTACCAGCTGAGCCCGGCCTGGGCCGCTTCCAGGGTCAAAAACTCGAAGATCAGCCGGTCGTCGTGAACGGGAACGCCCCATTCCTTGTCGTGGTATTCGATGTAATCCGGTTTGGCGAGGTCCACCCAGGGACAGCGGCGGATCTCCTTGGACGGCGCTTTCCGGAAACCCTTGGTCGCGGTCATCGTTCGCGCCTTTCGCAGAATTTCCCCTTACTCGCACTCCGGGTCGTCGAAGTGGTCGTCGGGGTAGAGCTGGGCGCAGAGGTCGTCGCATGCGCCGTTGGCGGTCCAGGCGCAAGGGTCGGCGGCCGCGCAGGTGCAGTTGTTGAGCGTCGCGCCCGCGCACATCGCCGCCACCGCCCCCACGTCGCCGCAGTCCTCGTCGCAGTCGGCCGAGTCGTCGAAGAAGTTCCCCGGGTAGAGCATCGCGCAGACCGTCGCGTCGCAGATGCCGTTGCCGGCCCAGGCGCAGGGATCGTCCGTTCCGCAGGTGCAGTCGGTGTAAACCATCCCCATACAGTCTGTCTGCACGGCCTCCGCGTCCTCGCAGTCGCGCGCGCACAGGCAGTCGTACAGCGTCTCTCTCAGCGAAAGGCCGCAGCCGAGACTGCCGACGAAGCCTTCGCCGGCGCAGAAGGCCGCGCAGCTTACGGGAGTCCAGGTCGAGGTCCCGGCGTCGCAGAGGCACAGCGCGTCGGCGGCGAAGCCGTCCGGGCAGAACGACGCATCGTCGCTTTGGGGGTCGCAGACGCCGCTGCACAGCGCAACCTCCTCCTCCCCTTCCTGCTCGCCGTCTTCGATGTCCGTGTCAGGCTCGGCCTCCGGCTCGGCGTCGCCGTCCGGTTCGTCGCTGTCGGCCTCCGGCTCGGCGTCACCGTCCGGTTCGTCGCCGTCGGCGTCGGGTTCGACGTCGCCGTCCGTGCCTGCATCGCCGTCGCTGTCGCCATCCGGCTCGATGTCGCCATCGGCGCAACCGGCGCATTCGGAATCGGAGCAGGAACCCAGCAGCGCGGCGGCACAAAAGATCAAAAGCGCCAGTGCGAATGAGTGATGTCTCCTCATCTCATCCTCCTCTGAAATGTAAATTATCTATGGCGTGAAAAAGCCGGGGTCCGACGGCTTTCCCCAACCGCTCGAATTATACCTGAAACAGGGAGCTTTGCACAATTCCGCACATGACCGCGCCAGCAGCGGCTTCTATTGTTTATCCGACATGCGCAGTAAGATTAAGCGGCAGTCGTGATAAATCAAACTGCAATATCAATATTTCTAATATCTATTATTTTCTGTACGTTACGAGTTTTTCTGATAGAATTCGAAACCAGATGCTGTGTTGGCAAGTCCACGGAATAGCAACGGTTGATAGACTTTTGGAGGAATTCTTAAATCGCTGCAACTGTCTCTTCATCAGCTAACGAATACGGAAAAATACCCGTATTCTAATTGTACGATATTGAAGACAGAGCCATGATGAAAACGACGGAACCAGCGGGGAGGCAATTTTTCAGCGCCTTCGAAATTATCGAAGACGCCGTCATCGTCTTGAACGAGGCGGGACGGCTCCTGTATATGAACGGCGCGGCGGAACGGCTCTACGGCTTGAAACGTGCGACGGCGCGCGGTCGGGCGCTGGAGGAGTTGTTCGTCGTTGAAACCTCCGCGCGATCCTTCCCGGAAATCCTGCGGCGCGTCGAGTGGGAAGGCGATTGGCGGGGCGCAGCGCGGCTGACGACCGGCGACGGCCGCCGTCTCGCCCTCGACTGGCTCCTGCGGCGCATCGAGTGCCCGGAGTTCGCGCCGTTCGCCATTCTGCTGGTCGCGCGCGACGCCGCCGCTCGCGACATCACCCGGCAACGCGACAACGAACGTAAGCTGCGCGCCGTCGAGGAGGAGTGGGAACGCACCTTCGACGCGGTGCCGGACATGATCGCCATCCTGGACAAGAACTATCGAATCATCCGCGCCAACCGCGCCTTCGCGAAACTGCTGGGCAAGCGGCCCAAGGAGTTGGAGGGCGAGTTCTGTTACAACTGCGTGCATTGCGCGGACGCGCCGATCAAGGACTGCCCGCACGCCAAAACGATGCAGGACGGGGGCGTCCATATCATTGAATGCTGGGAAAAACGGCTCAACGTCGAAATGATCTCCACGACCTCGCCGCTTTACGACGCCGAGGGCGAGCTGGTGGGCACGGTGCACATTTCGCGGGACGTCACCGCCCAGAAAAAGGCGGAGCAGGAGCGGCACAAAGCCGAGGAGCAGCTTCGCCAGGCGCAGAAGATGGAATCCATCGGCCGCCTGGCAGGCGGCGTGGCCCACGACTTCAACAACCTGCTCACCAGCATCGCGGGCAACGTCGAATTGGCCATGATGGATCTCGATCCGAACCACCCGCTGTTCCAGAATATGATCGAAGTGAAGAAAGCCGCCGAAAGCGCCGCCCATCTCACCCGCCAGCTGCTCGTTTTCTCCCGCAAGCAGCTTGTCGAGCCGAAAGTCCTCAACCTCAACGAAGTGATCGAGCATATTCAGAAGATGCTACGACGGCTGATCGGCGAGGACGTCGAGTTGAAAACGATTCTCTCCGACAAGCTCGGCGCCGTGAAGATCGACCACGGGCAGGTGGAGCAGATCATCGTCAATCTCGCCGTCAACGCGCGGGACGCGATGCCCAACGGGGGGAAGCTGACCTTGCAGACGGCCAACGCGATCCTGGGCGAGGAGTACCACCGGCAGCATCCGCATGCGCCGCCGGGCGCGTACGTTTTGCTGGCGATCTCCGACAACGGCAGCGGCATGAGCCCGGAAGTCAAGGCGCACCTCTTCGAGCCCTTCTTCACCACCAAGGAGCAGGACAAGGGCACGGGCCTGGGCCTGGCCACCGTCTACGGCGCGGTGAAGCAGGGCGGCGGGCACATCGAGGTTTATTCCGAGACCGGACTCGGCACCACCTTCAAGATCTACCTGCCGCGAATCGACGCCGCCACGGAAATGGTGGACAAAACGGCCGCCGAAGAGATGCCGAAGGGCACGGAAACCGTTTTTCTCGTAGAGGACGAGGAGATCGTCAAAGACCTCGCCGTTAAAGTCCTGCAGCGGCAGGGCTACCAGGTGTCCGCCTATCGGAACGGCGGCGAGGCGCTGAAGGATATCGAGGGCTACGACGGACCGATCCACCTGTTGGTTACGGACGTCATCATGCCCGGCTTCAACGGGCGGGTGCTGGCCGAGAAGGTCGGCGTTCTGCGGCCGGAGACGAGAATTCTTTTCAGTTCCGGTTACACCGAGGAAGTCATCGTCCACCACGGCGTCCTGGACGACGGCATCGAATTTCTCGCCAAGCCCTACTCGCCGCACCTCCTGGCGCGGCGGGTGCGGGAAGTGCTGGATAAGGGGTGAGGTCAGGAACGGGCGG
>QZKR01000081.1 GCA_003598065.1 Myxococcales bacterium
GCTGTCGGAGAATGTCCTTTCCCGTCATTCCGGGCTTGACCCGGAATCCAGAAGCTATTGTAATTACTGGATCCCGCATCAAGTGCGGGATGACATTCGCGGTAATTTGTTCGAAAATCGACAGCCGCACAAGCGGGAATCTAGGATTTTTTTCCGATGGAGCACAGTTGTACTGTGCTCCAAGTGTTTATGGGTCTGATGAGTAATTGTTTTGTCCGCACCCGCCCAACCCTTAAACGTGTGGAGCACGGTGCAACCATGCTCCATCGCAGTTAATCGAGCTGAACCTTACATCCGATCCACGACCGACGCCATTTTCTCCAGGGCGACGGCGAAGCGATCCGGCGGGCTGCCCAGGCCGATCCGCAGGTGGCCTTCCATGTGGAAGGAATGCGCGGGCAGGCAGAATACCGACGCCTCGCGGATCAGCCGTTCTGCCAGTTCGCGGGAAGGAAGGGGCAAATGATAGCGGGGATAGCACACCACGCCGGCATCCGGCGGGACGTATTCGAAAATGGGTTTGCGCTCGTCCATCCATGGCTGAAGCCGCGCCTTGTTGGCCAGGAGGATGGCTTTGTTTGCGGCGAGGATCTGTCGGCGATGGGTCAACGCCAACGCCGTCAACGCTTCCGAAATCGGCGAGAGCGTGTGCGTCAGATAATCGCGGTAGTCGCGGCACCTGGCGAGAACCGCCTTTTCGCCGATCAGCCAGCCGACGCGCAGCCCCATTGCGCCGAAGCATTTCGTGATCGAGCCGGTGGCGAAAACGTCGTCGGCCAGGTCCGCGCCGGAGAAAATCTCGTCGCGGTCGTCGTGCGGCAGAAAACGGTAATGCTCGTCGAATAGCACCTTCGCACCGACGTCGCGCGCCTTGGCGACGATGGCTTCCATCGCCTCGACCGGGCATTCCGCGCCGGTGGGATTATGCGGCGTGTTGACGACGACCAGCTTGGTCCGGTCGCCGATCAGCGAGCAGAACCGCTTCGCATCGAAGCGCCAGCCTTCCGCCAGACGGTGCTCATAGAGGACGATTTTTGCGCCGATGGCTTTGGGGATTTCATAAAGCGCCTGAAACGCGGGAAACGAAACGACGACCTCGTCGCCCGGTTCGAGCATGACGTTAAAGAAAACGAACAGCGCTTCGCCCGTACCGGTCGTGACCAGAATGTCGTCGGGCTGGACGCGCCGGTAACATTGGGCGATGGCCTGCCGCAGATAGGGCGAGCCATTGGTGGGCATATCCTCCAGCAGCAGGTTTTCCAGAAGGCCGGCGTCCGACCGGCCGCAGAGCGCCAGCAGTTCGCGCAGCGTCAGATCGCGCATGCCGCTTTCCGCCAGGTTGCATTCCACGTCGAAGCGGAAGCCCGACAGCCATTCTTCCATGAGGAACGGCGGGATTTTCATTGCCAACTCTCGCGCGGGCGGCGCTATTTCGCCTGGTTTTTGCCGGCCGTCCCGAATTTGTCGAACGGCGTGAATTGCGCGACCGCAAGCTTGCGCAGATGGTTCAGGATGCGTTTCTGGTAGCGGAAGAGCAGGGCCACGGCGACGGGATTAGCCGTTCGTTCCGGATGGTCCATCAACTCGTTGACCACGGAGCCGCAATCCTGAATCCATTTTCCCGCTTCGCTGCCGCAACGATTGGCCAGCTTGGCGTCGAGCGTGGCCAGGGCGGTGCGGATTTCGCTGAACAGCCGGATCGTCACGCCGCGAAGGTGCTCGAATTTATCGCGGTAGGCGGCGGGAAGAAACTCAGCCGAACGCTCGAATACCTCGTAGATGTTCTTCGAATAGTCGCCGAGCCGTTCGGCGTCTTTGACGAGATTCAGGAGCATGAGGTAGGTCGTTTGGTTGTGTTCGTTTCTCGAAGAGACGGAGAGATGAATCAGCACTTCCCGGCGAATCTGCTGCTCCAGGGCGTTGATTTTTTGATCCGTGAGAAAAAAGCTGTCGTGGATCGAATCCAGCGTCGTCTCTTCGGGATCGAGAAGAACACCGGTGACGGAGATGTACATGGTCTGGGCGAGGCTGAGCATTTCCTGGAAGTTATCGTGGATCTGCTCCACCAGCGGTTCGTCGGTGAAGATGCTCAGGAACCGTTTCCAGAAGCCGGGAGAGATCAATTTCGAGCGGATGTGCATGGCTGGGCTCCTTTTGCGTTAGTAGCCCAAGAGGCGCGAGACGCCGAAAAAGGCAAACGGGACGATGTAGAACAAACTGATGATGAAAAAGATCGCCACACGCTTGTCCCGTACGGCCATCTTGCCCAGGGCGCGGGCCAGGCCGATCGGAATGCGCCGCATCGCCGGCACCGGGAAAAAGATAAGGGTTCCAGTGGCGTTGAACATGAAATGGGTGAAAGCAATGGCCAGGCCGTTCACGTCGCCGGCCAGCGAGGCCAGCAGCGCCGTAATGGTGGTGCCTAGGTTTGCTCCAAGGGTGATCGGATAGGCCGTTTCCAGGCTCATCACGCCCGCGGCGATCAACGGCACAAGCAGGCTTGTCGTGATCGAACTGCTTTGGATGATGGCCGTCAGAATCATACCGACGAGCAGAGCGAAGATCGGATTGGCGCCGAACAGCCGGTCGATGGCCAGTTCCAATCGGTTGAGCATGAGGGTTTTCATAGTGCGCACGATCAGCACCAACGCCGTGAACAGCAGCAGGAAGGAAATGACGGCGAGAACGATTCCGGAGGCAAAGGAGTGCGAGTCCGTCGCCCAAAGCGCGAAGCCTCTCAGCGCTTCGGTTGTGGGGTGGATAATGATTTTCAGGGGGCTTTCGAAGGAGATGGAGGACGTTCCGGTGAAAAAATGCGCCAACGCCATGCCGGTGCGCGACAGATAGCCAGTGGTCAATTCGATCGGAAACAGGATGATGACCGTCAGAACGTTGAAGAAATCGTGAACGGTGGCCCCGGAAAAGGCGCGCTCGAATTCGGGGCCCTTGCGGATGTAGCCCATGGAAACCAGCAGGTTGGTGACGGAAGTTCCGATGTTCGCCCCCATCACCATCGGCACGGCGTTGGCGATCGACAACCCGCCGGAGGACACCAGCGCGACGATCGTGGACGTGGTCGCCGAGGAGCTTTGGACGATTGCCGTCGTCAGAATGCCGATCATCAGCCCCATGAAGGGGTTGGAGGTGGCGTTGATCAGCGCGTCGGCGGCGTCCTTGCCGAGCAGCTTGAATGCCGTTCCCATCAGCCCGATGGCGACGAAGAAGGCATACAAGAGCCCCAGAAGAATCGCCGCGCGCACCCAGCCGGAGCTTTTCCATGTCGAATTGGCGTTCATGTCAATTCCGATTTTCGGCTGTGCGACCGTCGATAACATGAATGGAGTTCCCGCCTGAAGTGGACACGACGCAGCGTCCTGCCGCTTCGGGTCGGCTCAGTTTACTCACACAGGGAAGTATTATCAATGTAATACTTGTAAGCGACGAAACCGCCGCCCGACAAGGGGAAAACTAGGGGCAGTTATCCCATACTCCCGGGTCGTCGTCGTTGCAATCGCCGCCCACGGGGGCGTAATCGTCGGGCAACTGATCGCCGCTGCAGATCATCTCGGCGTCGCCCGTCCCGTGTCCGTCGTCGTCGCTGTCGTAGTAGCCCTGGAGTTCCTGATACAGATCCTCGTCGGTGTCGTCGCAGTCGTCGTCGGTTTCGACGTAGTTGTCGGGAAGCGTTTCGCCGGCGCAGAGTTCGGTTTCCTCGTGCCAGCCGTGGCCGTCGCCGTCGCCGTCAAAATGGCCGCGCAGTATCTGATACACATCGGGGTCGCTGTCGTCGCAATCGACGCCCAGGCTTTCATCGGCCGGGATGTGATCCGGCGGCAGGCTGTCGCCCGTACATACCGTTTCCAGCGGCCCCCAGCCGTAATTGTCGCCATCTTCATCGTAGTATCCGGACAGGCTTTGCCAGCGATTGGCGTTGTCGTCGTCGCAATCTACGCCGTTGTCGAGGTTTTCCACGTACTTGGGCGGCAGGTAGTCGCCGATGCACAGTTCCTGTACTTCGCCCCAGCCGTGCTCGTCCTCGTCCATGTCCACATAAGCCTGGACGATGCGATACAGAGACGAATCGCTGTCGTCGCAATCCACTCCGTTGTCGAGATTTTCCACGTAAGTCGGCGGCAGGCTGAGGCCGATGCACAGTTCTTGCAGGTCGCCCCAGCCGTGGCCATCGCGGTCGAAGTCGGCGTAGGCCTGGACGAGACGATAGAGCGTCGGATCGCTGTCGTCGCAGTCTGGGGTGTCGCCTTCCTTGAAGCAATAGCCGTCCTGGTCGAAATCGACCTGACAATCGCCCGTTCCGTCGCCGTCGCTCGCGTCGCCGTCGGCGTCCCCGTCCCCGGCGTCGCCGTCGCTCGCGTCGCCATCTTCCGAAATGTCGCCGTCGCTTGCATCGCCATCATTGGCGTCGCCGTCGTTCAATCCATCGTCTGAGTCGTCCCCGCAGGCGGGTGCAAGCAGGACGGCCAAGGCGAGCAGGAGCCACAACCCTTTTTTAAATTGTTGCGTAGTCATTTCAGTCATTTCTTCCCCCTTTTCCGACGCGGCGGCGAAGAGCCGCGCCGCCTTTTGCTTTTCCAGTTACGACACTTTGTATCGGACAGGACTTGAACAAGCGGGACTATAACACGAGCCGGGCCTGACGGCTACCCCGTATCAGCCCTCGCGCGGCACGGTCCTGCCGCCGGCGCGCAAGACTTTCAGTCCCTCGGCCGCCACGGCGCCGGCCAGGACGATCAACACAATGGCGATGGCGGCCAGAAGGAAATCTGGTTTTTTCCCCGCTATGAAATTATAGGCCTGCCAGACGAGCGCGCCGACCGTCGTGACCAGCATGAACACGGCCGGCCAGACGACGTAGCGGATCGGTTTGACGCCTACGAAATAGGCCGTAACGACGATCAGGGTCATGGCGGCCATGAGTTGATTGGCCGAGCCGAAAATCGGCCAGATCGCTTTCCAGGAATCGCTCAGCGCCAGCAGAAGCGCAGCCCCCAGGACGAAGCTGGTGGAAAGCAGCTTGTTTTTCAGCAGGGGGAAAGCCGCGCCAAGCGATTCCTCGACGAGGAAGCGCGTGATGCGCGTCGAGGTGTCGAGCGTCGTGAGCACGAAGACGTTGATCGTAATCATGCCGATCATCATGCCGAGCGTCAGGCTGATGAAAGGGATGGCCTGGTTGACGATTCTGCCGTAGGCAATGCCGTAAACCATCAGTGTGCCCTTGACGTTGACCGCTTGAAAATCGAATTCGCCGCCCGTGCCCCAGGAAAGCGCGCCGGCCACCATCAATACGGTTAACAACGCCACGAAACCCTCTAAGAGCATCGAACCGAAAGCGACCTTTTTGCCGTCCGACTGACGGGAGAGCTGCTTGCTTGTCGTTCCGGAGGCGACGAGGCTGTGGAAACCGGAGATCGCGCCGCAGGCGACGATGACGAACATCATCGGCCAGAGCGGTCCTTCGGAACTGTTGAACTGGATGAAGGCCGGCATCTGAAGCGGCGGATGGGCGATCATCAGGGCGAGCGCGCCGAGGGTCATGGCGGTATAGAGGTTGAACGTGGAAATGTAGTCGCGCGGCTGAAGCAAGAATTTCACGGGCACGACGGAGGCCACGCCGGCGTAAATCACCAGGACGACGATCCAGAAGGGCAGGGTCATCGCGCCGAGCACGGGCCGCAGGTCGATGGGAAAGAAATAGCCCAGGGCCATCAAGCTGGCGTTGATGATGAACGCCGCGATGCTGGCCAGCCACAGCGGCATACCCATGCTGTAGACGGCGATGCCGAAGACGACGGCGAGACCGATGACGGCGAAGGTCGGAATCACGAGTTGCGGCTGGGCGAGCAGCGTCTGACCCGCCAGCACGGAAAAAACGGCGACGATGATGATTAAGGCAAGAAGCAGAAAGGCGCTGAAAATCCAGCGGGCGCGGCGGCCGAGCGCCTGTTCGGCGATGTCGGAAATCGATCTGCCGTCGTTGTTCACCGAAAGCATGAGCGCCGTGTAATCGTGCACCGCCCCGATGAGGATGCTGCCGATGAGGACCCAGCCAAGCGTTGCGGCCCAGCCGAAATTCGACAGGGCGAGGATCGGTCCGACGATCGGCCCCGCGCCGGCGATCGAGGCGAAGTGATGGCCGAACAGCACCGGGACCGGCGCCTTGGCGTAATCGCCTTGCCCTTCGTGAGCGTCCGCCGGGACGGGCTTATGGTCGTCCGGCTGGAGCAGGTTGCGGTCGATCTTGCGGCCGTACCAGCGATAGCCGATGAAGTAGAGAATCGCCGCGCCGGCAATGAAAATCGCCAAGGAATCCATGAGCGGTTTCCTTCCTGTAAAATTGGCCGCTATTATATCGGCCGTGGCCGGATGGTCAATCCCTAAAGGCCTATTCAAAGCGCCGCACTACCGGAATTTGATTGCCTTTGGCGGCCGGATGGGTACACTTCATTCGGCGCGCGGCGGCGGTTCACCGGTCGGTAAGCCGCCGCGCTGTTGAATGAACCCCAACCGGCCCGGCCCTCTTGCCGTCGGGCGCAAGGCGCGAGCAGTAGGTCATGCTCTCTCATCTCGACTTCACGTTCAAGCCCTTCGAAAAAATGACGCCCGCCGATTACGCCTATCTCGGGCTGAAGAGCGGGCTGGAAATCCATCAGCAGTTGAAAACCGAGCGCAAGCTGTTCTGCCGCTGCCCGGCGGGCCGCTATTCGACGCGCGTTGACGCTGAAATCCTGCGCCATATGCGGCCGACACTCTCCGAACTCGGCGTCTACGACGGCACGGCGCTGATGGAATTCAAGACCAAGAAGGAAATCATCTATCTGCTCAACGCCGAGACCGTCTGCACCTACGAAATGGACGACGCGCCGCCCTTTGAAATCGATCCCGAGGCGGTGCGCTATGCGCTGGAAATCGCCCTGCTTCTGAAGCTCAACCTTATCGGCGAGTTGCACATCGCCCGCAAGCAGTACCTCGACGGTTCGATCCCCACCGGCTTTCAGCGGACGACGATTTTCGGTACGGAAGGCGAGATTCCATACGGCAACCGCAAGATCCGCATCGCCCAGCTCGGACTTGAGGAAGACGCCTGCCGCGAAGTAACGGACATCGGCCATACGATCACCTATCGCACCGACCGGCTCGGCATGCCGTTGATCGAGATGGTGACCTATCCCGACATGCGCACGCCGCAGGAGGTGGCCGACGTGGCCAACATTCTGCGCCGGCTCGTTCGCGCGACGGGCAGGGTGCGCACCGGCGCGGGCGCGGCGCGAGAGGACGTCAACGTCTCCGTCGAAGGCGGAACGCGCATCGAGATCAAGGGCGTGCCCTCCATCGGCCGCATCCCGTATCTGATCTACAACGAGGCGATGCGCCAGCACAACCTGCTCAAGATTCGCGAGGAGTTGCGTCGCCGCGGCATCACCGCTCAGACCTTGCGCTACAAATCGGCCGAGGTGACGGGTTTGCTGACGGAAACGTCCTATGTGCCGATCCAGCAGGCCATCGCCGCCGGCGCGGTAGCGCACGCAATCAAGCTCGAAGGGCTGCGCGGCATCCTCGCCCATCCGACACAGGAGCACACGTATTTCGCCCAGGAAATTTCCGACCGCATCAAGGTGATCGCCTGTCTGATGGATCATCCCAACATGCTCCATTCCGACGCGATCGAGCCCGGCATCTCGCGCGGTCAGTGGAACCGCATCCGCAAGCGGCTTGCCTCCGGCGCCGAGGACGTGATCGTTGTCGTCTGGGGATCGCCGGAGGACGTGGATACGGCCCTGAAAGAAACGATCATCCGCGCCCAGGAGGCGTGCGAGGGCGTGCCTTCGGAAACGCGCCAGGCGTTCCGCGACGGAACCAACGGTTTCGAGCGCATCCTGCCCGGCGCGGACCGCATGTACCCCGACACCGACGAACCGCCGATCGGCATCCCGGACCGGCTGGTGGAGGAGACCCGCGCGCAACTACCCGTTCCTCCCTGGGAGCGTCTGAACCGGCTCAACGAACTGAAGATCCCACCGCAGGTGGCCAAACTGCTGAGCGAATCCCGCTGGGGCGTGTTGTTCGACGCCGTTCTGCGGCGGGCGAACGCCGACGCGAAACTGGCGGCCTGCACCCTCGTCCATCTGCTGCGGCCCTGGGACAAGCTGCGCTTGCCCGTCGAACGGCTGAGCGAGGACGTGCTGGTCGAACTCTTCGCTGCGGTGCAAGCCGGGCGGCTGCGCAAGGAAGCGGTGCGGGTCATTCTCGAAGGTTTGATTTTCGATCGCCAGCGTTCGCTGGCCGAGGCGATGGGGCCGTATCTGGTGAAAGGCACGGAAACCGCCGAGTTGGACACGCTGATCGATCAGGCGGCGAACCTCCAGCATACGCTCGTTTCCAGACTCAAAAGCGGGCGGATGAACTACCTCATGGGCTTCATTATGATTCGTCTGCGAGGACGCATCGATCCGGCGGTCGCGCGGGCGCGGTTGATGAACGTGGTGGTGGGCGATGACGACGGCAGCAAGCGATAAGTACAAAGGTTACCGCAACCAGGGCAAGGCCAAGCTCGTCGAGCAGGGCGTCGAGGTGTGGTCCGACGTGGAGGTGGACACCACCAACGGCGGACATTTCCGGGGCCTGATCCTGCCCCGCTCGGAGACGGCCGACGACCTGCACATCGTGCTCAAGCTGGCCTCGGGCTACAACGTCGGCCTGCGCGCCGACAAGATCGCCTCGATGCGGCAGGTGGGATATCGCGCCGCCAATTACAAGATCCCCGAGAAGGACTTCCCCCACGATCCCGGTAAGCCGAAGGTGAAGCTTTTCGGGACGGGCGGAACGATCGCTTCGCGTCTCGATTACCGCACCGGCGCGGTCATCCCCGCTTTCTCGCCGGGCGAACTCTACGGCTCCGTGCCGGAGTTGGCCGACATCTGCAATCTGGAAACGGAGAAGCTGTTCGCCGTTTTCTCGGAGAATATGGGACCGGAGCAGTACATCACCACGGCCATCCGCTGCGGCGAAGCGATCGAGCAGGGGTACAGCGGCATCGTCATCGGCCACGGCACCGACACGATGCACCACACCTCGGCCGTCCTGTCGTTCATGGTTCAGAATTCGCCGATTCCGATCGTCATGGTCGGCAGCCAGCGTTCCAGCGACCGCCCTTCCTCCGACGCCGCGCGCAATCTGATCCATTCCACCCATGCGGCGGCGCACGGCGACATCGCCGAGGTCCTGGTGTGCATGTTCGGCCCCACCTCCGACAATTACAATCTGCTGCATCGCGGCACGCGCGTGCGCAAAATGCACTCCAGCTACCGCAGCACCTTCCGCACCTTGTCCGCCACGCCGCTGGCGCGCGTCGAGGGGCGCAAGATCGAGACCTTCACCGACGACTACAACCACCGCCGCGCCGACCGCAAAGCGACCGTCAAGGCGGTGTTCGACGACCGCGTGGCGATCGTCTACTACTACCCCAACATGAAGCCCGACATCATCCAGTCGCTGATGGACAACGGCTATAAGGGCATCATCATCGCCGGCACGGGGCTCGGGCACGTCAACAAGCCGCTGTACGACGTGCTCGGACGGGCCTGCAAGGCGGGGATACACGTCTTCATGACGGTGCAGACCATGTGGGGCTTCGTGCAGATGTACGTTTACGAAACCGGCCGCGAACTGATGCAGCTCGGCGTCGTGCCCGCCTCCAACATGCTGCCCGAAGTAGCCTACGTGAAACTCGGCTGGGTGCTCGGCCAGACGCACGAGAAGGATGAAGTCCAGCGCCTGATGCTCACGCCCGTCAACCGCGAGATCACCGACCGCGAGCCCTACAACGGCTATATGATCCTCCAGGGCGGCATCCCCGAAGTGGAAGCGGCGCTGGCGAAATTGTGGAAATGATCGTTACGTAGCATTAGATTTTCCAACCAATCCAGAAAACACCCTGGAATATCAGGAAATGCCTGCGATTCGCTATGTCGCGGACGATAATGCTTGCTATTTCTTGAGGCATGTTCAATAATAGGCTTATATTCTTGGATTAACATTTACAAAGGAGGCGTCCATGTTGAAGCGATTCGAGAAAGTCGGTTTGCTGGCGGCTCTGTTTCTTTTTATCGGTCAAAGCGCTTACGCGCAAGCCGGCCAGATCGGCGGCAAGTTCCGGCTGGGGCTGGAGGCGGACGTTTTGAAGTACACCTATGAGGCGGTTTCCGATGGTGGCTCGGAAGCGCATAATCTGTCGCTCATAAACGAGCTTCCCAACCTTAATCTGAACTTCGGCTACGGTTTCAACAACAATTTTCTATTCGGATTCGGCATGACGCTCGGCTACCAGAAGGGGTGGTCCTCGGAGATACTGCAAACGGTGGACGAATCGCTGTGGGATGCTGTTTTCAGGGACGAAAATTCCCAGTTGGTCACCTTCGGCTTTCATTTGACGGCGGACTACGTGCTTTCGCCGGGAGGCGCAAGAGGGATCGTTCGGCCGTTTATCGGTCTTGGCATGAGCTATTCTTTTAACATGATCATACCCGAAGAGGGACCGGACCTGGCGACGCACTCCATAGGTCCGGAGGCGCGAGCCGGTATGCTCGTTTTTCCGATAGAAGTGTTGTCGATCGACGTAACCGGCCGCTTCGGGTATCGATACGGCTTTGTTACGGTCAGTGATGGACCAGACCCCGACGGGCACACCGATCACATTGAGTTGGGCATCAGCCTTGGCGTTTCGGTGTGGCTGTAAATGTCAATTGCGGCAGGGATGAAATAGGGCAGGGGGCGGCGGCGGAACGAACGCGCAAAAAAACCGGGGCAAAGGCCCCGGGTTTTCATTTTTGAGGGAATCGGTTTCTCAGCCGTTGGCTTTGGCGCGGGTTCTCTTGCGCACGACCTTGTATTGATCGACCAGCGCGCCGATGGTCTTTTTCTCAAGGTGCTTCTTGTAGGTGCCGTCTTCCTTGGCGTCGCCCTTCTTGGACTGGGTGCGCCGGCGGTACTCGTGCAGCGTTTCGACCAGCCCTCGCCGGCCGCCCGCCGCCTCGGCTTCCTCGGCCCGCTTGTGCAGCCGCAGCAATTTCGTGCAGGACACTTTCGTCAGCCGCTTCACGAAATCGGCCTTGGATTCGCCTTCCTTGCGCTCCAGCTTTTCGGCCAGTTCGTTCACGAGATTGGCCTTGCTCTCGAAGCGATCCTTCACGATCTGCACGGGCGTTTTTGCCGTGGTTTTCTTCGGTTTCGCGCTTTTGGCCTCCTTGGCCGGTTTCGCCGCCTTGGCGGTCTTGGCCGCTTTGGTCTGCTTCGGCGCTTTGGTCGCTTTCGCCGATTTGGCCGTCTTCTTTTCTTTCGCGTTCTTGGTCGTTTTCGTCGCCATGATCTGTCTCCTCAGAATCGCCAAAACCCGATTTAGGCCGTGGAGAATTAGCACAGAGCCATGGGAAACGCAAGCGATTTTTCACGCTTCGACGGCATTTCTAAGGCGTGACGCGTCCGTTCGCGAGGGGGGAAAGAACTTGTGCGGCTCATGGAGTTTTGCTAAGCATGAGTGACGATGGGGCTGTGGTGGAACTGGTAGACACGAGGGACTTAAAATCCCTCATCCGTTTGGATGTACGGGTTCGATTCCCGTCAGCCCCACTTGCCCGCCTGATCCTGCGGTTTTGACGGGACCTTGCGAACTGTCTTTTCCGCGAAACATAGCACACGGATCGAGAGGGAAGGGGACGGGTCGAAGCCCGTCCCCTTCCTTTTGGGGAATGTTCGGAAGAAACCGTTAGCGCTTGGGAACGAACTTGTTCAGGGTGTTCATCGCCTGGTTGACGATGGGCTGCATTTCGTTGGCCGGCGCGACCGGGATGAATTCGGGATAGACGCCCGTCATCGTCGAGGCGGTGATCATGAACTCGGCGAGCCGCGTGGGGTTGTCGGCGTTGAGGACGAGGTAGATCGAGCGGCGATCCAGGCCGCAGTAAAAGGATTCCGGCTTGAAAGTCTCCACGATCTTGCTGAAAACTTCGCCGGGCCCGCCCGATTGCTGTTCGATGCGGACGCCGGCTTCGACGGGAACATTGAGTGTGACGAGATAACGCATGGCGTTTTCCTCCGTTGCATCCACCCACCCCCCAAGCGGTTGGGGATCTCCCCGCTCTTTTTGAAGTACCCAGAGTAAAGATAGTTTGACCGGCGATCTATTCCGAAGAAACTCGGCGATGTTTGCCTGCTTCACCTGTCGGATTTGCAACACGGCGGCGAGCGTATTTTTCCGCCGTTGAGCGGAACGCTTTGCGCCTGTGGGTGGGAATTAATTTAGTGCGCGGCCGGTTCTATCGTGCAAGGGTTGTTTAGAAGGAGGACACGATGGGACCGGAGAAAAAGGAGGCTCGTTTGCGGGCGGGTTACGAAGACAGCTACGACGAGGCGGTGGCGGACTTCGAGGCGTTCCGGCGTCAGACGTGCGAGCGGCTGGCGTCGCAATGGTCCGATCCTCCCGGCAAGGCGAAACCACGCCCCTGCCCGGCCTGCGGGAAAGCGGCGCGGGTGCGCAAGTATGGGGTGGAGCGGCGCATCGTGACGCGCTTCGGAGAGGTGTCGGCGAAGCGAAATTACCATGTCTGTTCGTGCGGCCACGGGTTCTATCCGAAAGACGAGGAGCTGGGATTCGACGAGGACAATCTATCGCGGGACGTCTTGGCGCGGGTGTTGGATTTCGTGGTGTCCGACACCTTTGAGGCGTCCCGCGAGCGGCTTCGGTTGCACCACGGGATCGAGCTGAGCGAGACGAAGTTGCGGCATCTGTTCGAGCGCCAGAGCGCGCCGTTGGCGGACCGGGAGAAGCCGTGTCCGGTTGCGCCGTTGCCGCTGACGAAGGCCAATGCCCACCAGCCGGTGGTGATCGAGTGCGACGGATCGATGGTGCGTCAGACGCGGGGCTTCGGAGAGGTGAAGCTGTTCGGGGTTCAGGTGCTGGGGGAGACAAAGCGGGTTTTCCTGGCGGAGGCGAAAGACAAGGATCGTTTCGAGGCGCAGTTATTCGAATCGCCGGGTTTTGAAAAGCTTTCGAAGCGCGAGGTGCTCTGGATCGGGGACGGGCAGCCGTACAACTGGGGCTTGAAGCGGCGCTTATGTCCGCAGGCGCGGGAACTGGTGGATTTCTATCACGTGATGGAACACGCGCATCAGGCGGCCAAGGCTCTCTTTGGAGACGGCGACGCCTGTGCGGATCTGTACGCCCGCCGGGTGTCGCGGCTTCTGCTGTCGGGCGAGATCGAGACCTTGTTCGACGAGTTGAAGGCGTGCATCCCGTACCAGCCGAGGACGAAGGCGGGAAAGAAGGAAGAGGCTGTTCTGCGGCCCTTGTTGAAGTATCTGAAAGGGAACCGGAATCGCTTGGATTACAAGGGATTTCGGGAACGCGGCTGGCCGATGGGCAGTGGGGCGATCGAGAGTGCTCACAAGTGGGTGATTCAGAAGCGGATGAAGCAGGCGGGCATGTGCTGGTCGCCTCGGAACGCGCAACGCATGGCGACCCTGCGGGCCTTGCGAGCCTCGGTGGGCATCGAACGCTTCGCCGAGATGCTGGAGCAAGCCAATCGAATGGCCGCCTAAGCGCACTTTTTTAACGCCCACCCTGCGCCTGTGGGTGCATCACAAGATATTGCGGATTGGGGCTGTATTTTTTTGGCTTTTATAGATATACTAAATGTAATACACTAAGTGGAGGATAGAGTCATGGCG